>NZ_QUEH01000026.1:0-31599 GCF_003477935.1 Clostridium sp. AF32-12BH
TTCAGATAGTCACGACCCATGCGGCTCATGTCCTTGATACAAAGGTACTCCACATTCCCGGCTTCCACTTCTTTCATCATTGCCAAAAATCCGGGACGGTCAAAACAAGTACCACTAATGCCATCGTCCGTGAAATGGACAATGTTTGTAAAGCCCTGCCGTGCGGCGAAGTCCTCCAACATTGCTTTTTGATTGGATATGGAGTTGCTCTCACGCTGCTGGTCATCATCTTTGCCAAAGTCATCACGGCTCAGTCGTTCGTACAGAGCAGTGATTTTCTCGTTTTTTCTCATAACTTGCGCTCTTTTCTTCGGTTTTAGGTTGTGTGTTCTAAGAGACTTCCCAACCGCTTGATTAAGAAGTCTTTTAGAGCATACAACACCCGCCGCCAGTTTGTATTTTTTGTACTGCTTGACTGCAAAATGTTCCGGGTCTTTTTCTTCCAGACGTTCAAACATGAGGTCAACCGGGTTCTGGAAATCCTCGTCGTCCTCGCGGGCTTCCGACGCATTTATCATTTCAAGCAGCGTCGTGAAGTTCTTCTCGTCCTCTGGGGCTTCATACCAGATATAGCCGATTAGTGCGGTGTAGTAGAGCTTTTCCGCTTTCACCCAGAAATCCTCGCCGGATTTTTCCCCGTCGCCTTTGGTGTTGGCGATAATGGTATTGACTAATTTCAAAATGTCCTTTTCGCTCCGCAGATAGGCAAAGGGATTGTATTTCATGGATTTTTTGAAGTTAATCGTATTTAGCACTTTGATACGGTATTTGTACCGCTGCAACATTTTCCCGGTTTCCAAAATCAGTGTTCCTTTCGGGTCAGTGACGATATACGACGTTGGAAAATCCTTTGACGTACATTGCATGAGCGACGGTTTCACAAAGAACCGGGTCTTGCCGCTGCCGGAACCGCCGATTACAAGAATATTTTTGTTTCTTGCGTATTTCGGCTGCTTCGGGCGGCTGTTCATGGTGAGCCGTTCCGTCTGCGTTAAGGGGATATTGTTCTCAAATACCGGGTCTGTGTACGGCTTTATGTCGTCAGCCCCGCCCCAACGCGCCGAACCGTATTCTGTCCCGCGGCGGTATTTCTTCGCGTTCTTGCCTTTGGTGTAGATAATCAGCCGGACAATGACCGCCCCCGCAATGCCGATAAGTAAGTCTGCCGGGTGGAAGCTCGGCGCGATACTGGAAAAGGCGGTGGTAAAACCGTCCCCAAGATGTAGCAGCTTTGCGCTTGCGTCCGCGCCGGGGGATAGACGGACAGCCGCGCCCACTTTATCAAAGAGCCAGACAAAGAGCAGATACGGGAGATTTAGGATAAGCAGCTTCTTGATTTCCGGCTTCATAGCGATACCTCCCTGTCCTTGTTCTTGACCTTTGCCCGTTCCGCGTTCTTGCCCTGTGCGGCTTCTTTGAGCGTAGAGAGCAGCTTTCGGATAGAGGGCTTTTTCTCCTGTGTCAGCTTCTTTGCGGAAAACTCCTTAAAGGCTGCGGTCAGCACGTCCGCGTCCCGCCCCTTGAAAAAAACCAGATAGCGGGGCGGGCTTTCCGTTGCGTCCTTTTTCAGCGCAAAGTCGATACCGTACTTTTTCGCCGTACTCTCAAAGGCTTTGATATTGCCCTCGGTAATCTCAATGTTGGAAACGCCCGCGTTCTGCTTCATAAGCTGCTTTAAGCTCTGCTTTCCCTGTGGCGGTTTTGCAAGCTGCTTTTTGCCCTTTGACAGTATGGCTTTCATTGCCTTTTGGAGCGTCTGGGCGGTCAGCTTCCCGGTCTTGATGTAAAGGGCTATGGTCTTTTCGTTTACTTCGTCCTGCAATTCCTCGCGTCCTCCTTTCGCGTTTCTTTATGGGGCGGCGGTCAGATACGCACCCGCAGCCCGTTCAAGTCCTCGGCTCTGATACCCACAAGATACCAGTTGTCGCCGTACTCAATCCGGGTCGGCTTCCACTTGCCCCGCACGAATACGTCAAAGCACTCACCGCAATGCAAGCCCCCGTAGTAGCTGTTTAAGTCAAAGCGAATGTCGTAACGGTCGGTGCGCTCGTCAAATACCAATGCTCCTGTCATTTTCTGTGCCATAATAAAATCCTCCTTTTGTTGTTTTACAGGCTTTCGCCCGGTTTGAATGAATAATAGTCCGGGTCGCCGTACTGCGGCTTCTTCGGTGACAGTGCGCCGCTTGCCATGTCATGGGCGACAAGGGAAGTGTAATAATTGCCGATAGTGGACGGGGCGTTGAAAAGGGCTGCTTTCAGATATTGCTTGATGTTGCGGATTTTCGTTGTGTTCTCCCGCATACAGTCAAGCACAAAGCGGATATGCTCGCCGTCCAGTTTCATAAACTTAGATTTCACAAGCTCTGCCGGGTAGTCGTCCCCCGCAATCCGTACCCGCTTTCTGGCGGTGCATACGGTTTCAAGCATGAGGTCTACAATCTCGTCCAGCCTGTCCCCGTCAAACTTCATGTCCTGTTTGAGAATGTGGTAGTCGATATTGTCCTTGATGATTTCCCGGTATATATCAACTGCGCTCTGTGCTGCCGCTTCCGTTCCTTTCCGTTCCGGCGGCGTAGCCGCTTCTCTGCAAGGAGAGGGGTTAGGGGAAAGGATAGGAATGGAATGGGTACTTGATAAATCTGTATTTGATTTTTCTTTTTTTGGTAAGTCAGTTCTTTGTATATCTTTATTTAATTGCGTTGGATTTTCCAACGTAGGTTTTTCCAATGTTGGTTTTTCCTGCGTTGGATTATCCAATGTTGGATTTTCCAATGTAGGTAAATCCGGCGTAGGCGGCTGCGGCTGCTCGAATATCACATAGTCCGCGCCCCGCAAGCGTCCTTTCTCGTCGCGCTCCCTTGACCGAACGATATACCCGGCGCGTTCAAGCTCCTTAATGGCTTCGCGGATAGCGTCTATCTTCTCCCGGTTGATAAGGGATAAGCCTTTCAAGGTGTAGTCCCAATCTTCGGGGAGTGACAGCATTTGCGACAACAGCCCTTTTGCCTTTAAGGAAAGCTCCTTGTTGCGTAGGTGGTGGTTGCTCATTACGGTGTAGCCCTTGTTCCGTTCCACTCTGAAAACTGCCATAGTAAATCACTCCTTTTGCTGTGGATTTGTTACGCAGTAGAAGCGCGGTTTCGGGGGATAAGGTATAAATCCCTTGCCGCGCCAGATACGCGCCCGCAAAATCGCTTGTAGCAAGGCTTTTTCTGCCCCTACTGCGTAACAAAGGGCATAAAAAAGCGGCGTTCCTGTTCTCCCATGTAGAGAGTAAGAAACGCCGCTTCTGCGTCGTATTCAGTTTTTAGTACAATACCCTGCTTGTCCGTCGCTCGAAAAACCTTGATTTTCCAGTGTTTTCAAAAGTATCGTTATCTAACGTCAGCTTTGCCACGTCCTGATTCTCATGGGAGAACCGGATCTTACTGTTCTTGTCGAGAAAGTGCAGGTTTTCACCGCGCACACCTGCAAGTTCTTTGCCGTCACAGATCGGCTGTCCGCCGCCGCCGACACAGCCGCCGGGGCAGGCCATGACTTCTACGAAGTCATAAGATACATCGCCGCGCCGAATCGCCTCGAGGAGTTTTCTTGTGTTGCCGAGGCCACTGACAATGGCGGTGCGGACCGTGGTTCCGTTAAAGTCGAGGTTTGCTTCTGTGAGTGCATAGTCCTCATTGACGGTACGGATGTCATCAAAGAAATCCGGGTCCGGATTTTTGCCGGACAGGGCATGGTAAGCGGTTCGAAGTGCCGCCTCCATGACACCGCCGGTTGCGCCGAAGATGACGCCGGCACCGGTCCACTCCTGCATGAGGCTGTCTGGCTTTCGGTCAGTCAGCACTTCCGGCCGGATGTGGGTTTCGCGGAGCATGCGTGTGAACTCTCGTGTGGTCAGCACAATGTCCACGTCTTTCCCTGCGTATTCTTTATAGTAGAAATCCATGTCTGCCTCTGCTTTTTTTGCAATGCAGGGCATAACGGATACGGTCACAATATTTTCCGGGTCCACGCCGATGGACTGGGCGAAGTAGGTCTTCATGACAGCACCAAACATCTGCTGCGGGGATTTCGCGGTCGAAAGCTGCGAAACCATCTCCGGGAACTGGGTTTTTACAAAACGCAGCCAGCCCGGACAGCAGGAGGTGAACATCGGCCGGTTGTTTAAGGAACCGCTCTGGAACCGTTCCAGAAATTCGGTTGCTTCTTCCATGATCGTTAAGTCGGCGGAGAAGGAGGTATCGAACACGTAGTCCGCGCCCATGCGCTTCCAGGCATCTAAAATCTTGCCGACGGTAGCGTCTTCGCGTTTCATTCCCATGGCTTCGCCCCATGCAGTGCGGACCGCGGGAGCAATCTGGACTACAACGGTTTTCTTTTCATCTGCAATGGCATCCCATACTTTTTCGGTGTCATCGCGCTCGCGCAGGGCGCCCACCGGACAGTGGGTGATGCACTGGCCGCAGAGGGCACAGTCTGCATCGGTGATCTTGCGGTTGCCTTTGACATTGACGGTGGTTCTGGAACCGGTACTGGTCACATCCCAGATACCCAGTCCCTGCACTTTATCGCAGACCTGGATGCAGCGCATGCACTTGATGCACTTTTCCGTGTCGCGGATGAGCGGGAAATTCTTATCCCATGGAGCATGTTCTACACGCTCTTTAAACGGAAGGTCGATGATGTTTAAGTCGTTTGAAAGCGTCTGCAGGGTACAGTTGCCGCTGCGGACACAGGTTGCGCACTTAAAGTCGTGCTGGGAGAGAATGAGCTGTACATTCTGTTTTCTTGCCACACGGACCCGCGGACTGTTTGTCAGGATCTCCAGTCCCTCCTGCACTTTATTGTTGCAGGAGGTTACCAGCTTCTCTTTTCCGACAACCTCCACGAGACATACGCGGCAAGCCGCAATCTCGTTGATATCTTTTAAATAGCAGAGCTTTGGAATGTCGATTCCTGCAAGGGCAGCCGCTTCCATAATGGTGGTTCCCTCCGGAACCGAGATTTCGTTATGATCGATCTTTAAATTTACCATCTGTTTTCACGACCTCCTTTGAAGATTCCATAGCCGAAGTGATCGCAGCCGAGGCAGCGGCTTGCTTCCTGTCTTGCTTCTGCTTCGGTCATGCAGTTTTCCACGCCTTCGAAATCGCAGACGCGCTCACAGGCCTCGCGCTCGGTCATATTGACACGGCCACATGGAATGCGGTCACGCAGATCAGGCTCCGGAAGTACAACATCGCAGCTGATCGTGTGACGGAAACCAAGGTATTCGTCGATATTTGCCGCAACGACCTTGGCAGCGGCAATGGCTTTGATGACGGATGCCGGACCGGACGCGCAGTCACCGCCTGCAAATACGCCAGGCATATTGTCGAAACCGCCGTAGCGCTCTGTCTGGATCTTGCCGCGGTTGACCGGAAGACCGGCTTCCTCGAAGTGCTGGAATTCGATATCCTGTCCGATCGCCACGATCAGGGTCTGGCACGGAACAAAGATATCCGGCTCGCCGGTCGCATGCACACTGGCTCTGCCGCCTTTGATCTTGCTGATCATCTGCGGGGTGACATAGACACCGCGCACATGGTTGTTTTCATCGACATCGATCCGGGCCGGAGCCATCAGGGTTTTTACTTCAATGCCCTCGGCAACAGCGCCTTCAATCTCGCCTGGAAGTGCAGTCATATCAGCTACACGGCGCCGGTAGAGGATAGAAACCTTCTTTGCGCCGAGACGTTTTGCTGTTCGGACTGCATCCATGGAAACGTTGCCGCCGCCAATGACAGCAACCTCCTGTCCGCTCAGATCTGGATTTAAGTTCTTTCCGACATCACGCAGGAAGCGGACTGCGGAGATGACACCTTCTGCAGATTCTCCTTCAATGCCAAGCTTTTTATCTGTGCTTGCGCCGATGGTGATGAGCACGGCATCATATTCCTTGCGCAGTTCCTGAATTGTAATGTCAGTACCGATCCGTTTTCCGTACTCGACTTTCACACCAGTCTCCAGAATGGCGTTGATATCGTCATCGAGACGCTCCTTTGGCAGACGGTAGTTCGGGATGCCGTAGCGGAGCATGCCGCCCAGTTTCGGGAGCATTTCAAAAACGGTGGTCTGATGTCCCATGAGCTGCAGATAATAAGCTGCGCTTAAGCCGCCCGGGCCGCCGCCGATGATGGCGATCTTTTTGCCGGTGGAAGCAGCACAGGCTGGCGGAGGAACTTTGCCGGCATAATCTGCTGCAAAGCGTTTCAATCCGCGGATGTTGACGGCATCGTCAATGATGTTTCTGCGGCAGCGGGCCTCACATGGATGCTCACAGATGAAGCCGCAGGTGGTCGGAAATGGATTGTCCTTGCGGATCAGACGGATGGCATCGGCGTAGCGGCCTTCGCGTACCAGGGAAACATAGCCTGGGATATCCACATGTGCCGGGCAAAGGGAAACGCACGGAACCGGCTGCGTGTAGTTGCAGGTACAGCGACCCTGATGAACGTGTTCCTCATAGTCCTCACGGCATTCTTTTAAGCTTCGGTATACCGTATGGGCAGCTTCGTAGCCAATGGCACAGTCAGCACCGTTCATAATACTCTGGGACAGTTCCTCCATGAGCTTTAAGGTTTCCATGGTGGCTTCCCCGTTCATAACATCGGTGAGCAGGTTCTTTAACTGCCACAGGCCGACACGGCATGGGACACATTTGCCGCAGGTGTGGGTGTGGCACATTTCCACAAAGGCTCTGGTCATGTCAACCGGGCAGAGACCTGGCGGACTGGATTCGATTCGGCGTTCCAGGTCTTTGTACAGCTCCTCGATCATGAGCTGAGCCTGGTTGGGACTGGTGATTTCCAAACGACTCATAGTAGGTGTTCCTCCCTTTTTGTTAGGTGGCCATGCGCTTGATTGCCACGTTATTGTACAAAATGATGATGTTTCTCAAATACAACTGCCTCTAAGTATACAGAGTGCCAGAGAAAAAGGCAAGCGAAAACTAAAAATTTTTTAGGTTTTCTAAAAGTTTGTCAGAAATAAAACAAAGGAAGCCGCATTCCGGGTCTTTGGACCTTTCATGCGACTCCCTTCTGGGTATCTTATAAACTTAAAACTTTTTCTCATATTATCCGGCAAGACAGCCGCACTGCGCGGTCCTTGAAATGACCGCAGCTGAGACCAAGTATACAATAGGACCGCTTGTTTGGGCAAGTCTTGTTTTGTTTCCAGTTGAATCTTTTTTTCTCAACAACTAAAATACCACAACCAGCAGCATCTTAAACTGCTCCTGTCCATACACGGCATGCGGATGCTTTGCCGGCATAATGATGGATTCCCCTTCGTGCAGTTCATATGCTTTGCCGTCGATGGTGATGCGGCCAACGCCGTCTAAGCAGGTCACGAACGCGTCACCGCCGGATTCGTGGGTGCTGATCTCCTCGTCCTTGTCGAACGCGAAGAGGGTAACGCTTAAGGCATCGTTCTGGGCGAGGGTCTTGCTGACGACCTGACCTTTCTGGTAGGAAACCTCATCTTTTAATGTGAGAACCTGGGACTTGTCGATATTTTTGATAAAGCTCATGATGATAAACCTCCTTGAATGTTGGATAAAATCTGCCCGTAACTGTTTTATGCTAGCAGTTACATATGACTCTATTATAAACGCAATAGCAAAGAAAATCCGTTGTCCAGGCAACAAAATGTTGAAATAGAAGCTATGGTGCAAAATTTGTTGTTTGTGCGATATATGAGCAGTGAGGAAAACATTCCTTTCTGTCAGGTTGACGCCTTTTCTACTTTGTATTAGAATGAAATCAGCTGTAACGCATCAGAAAACCGAAACAGCAGATCCATCGGCGCCGTTACGCGATCAGGCGCATGCGGGAACGGCAATGCCAGATTTTGACAGAAAGTTAACAGCTGTTTTGGAAAAATTGATGTGAATGTAGAAAATTTAACAAACACAGGAGGACAAACTGGTGGATAAGAAGCAGCTTGCAATTGAAAAACACAAAGAATGGAAGGGAAAAATTGAGGTCATTTCCCGTGCGAAGGTTACAACTCCGGAGGAGCTGTCCATCGCCTACACCCCGGGCGTGGCAGAGCCGTGCCTGCTGATCGCAGAGGATGAGGACAAGGCTTACGATTATACCCGTAAAGGCAATCTGGTTGCTGTCATCACAGACGGAACCGCAGTGCTGGGACTTGGCGATATCGGACCGTCTGCTGGTATGCCGGTTATGGAGGGAAAGTGCGCACTCTTTAAAACATTTGCAGATGTAGACGCATTTCCGCTGTGCGTGGATTCCAAGGATGTGGACACCATCGTCAATACCATTGCCCTGATCTCCAAGAGCTTTGGCGGCATCAACCTGGAGGATATTGCAGCTCCGCGTTGTTTTGAGATTGAGAAAAAGCTGAAAGAGCGCTGTGACATTCCGGTCTTCCACGATGACCAGCACGGTACTGCTATCGTAGTAGGTGCTGCACTTCTGAATGCAGTGAAAGTAACCGGCAAGAAGATGGGCGAGCTCCGTGTTGTCATCAATGGCGCTGGTGCTGCTGGTGTGGCAATTGGTAAGCAACTGATTGCAATGGGCTTTGGAAATATTATCATGTGTGACATCCACGGCATTATCTGTGAGGGCGATGCAAACTTAAATTCTGGTCAGGAAGAAATCTCCCATATCAGCAACAAGAATAAAGAGCATGGAACACTTGCTGATGCCTTAAAAGGCTCTGATATCTTTGTTGGTGTGTCCAGACCGAATCTGGTAACCAGAGAAATGGTAGCTACCATGAACCACGGTATTGTATTTGCCATGGCAAACCCGGTTCCGGAGATCATGCCGGATGAGGCAAAAGCAGGCGGTGCAGCCGTAGTTGGTACCGGACGTTCTGATTATCCGAACCAGATCAACAATGTGCTGGTATTCCCGGGACTCTTCAAGGGCGTTCTTGCAGTACGTGCGAAAGACATTACCGAGAAGATGAAAATCGCGGCAGCGCATGCGATTGCTTCCGTCATTCCGGAGGAGGAACTGAATGCAGAATATGTGATTCCGTCTTCCTTTGACAAGAGAGTTGCCCTGGCAGTAGCGAATGCAGTAGCAAAGGCTGCTGTGGAAGAGGGCATCAACCGGGTTCCGTATGAAGAGATAAAGTAATGGTTTGGAACTTCATCCGTACGAAATAAAAATCACGAAAAAATGAGAATCCAAAAGATCTCATAAGTGCTATATAAGATAAGAAGAAATTTCTTCTGCAAAGAATCTGTTAAAACCGTCACATTTTCAGAGTGTGACGGCTTTTTTGGTATAAATGTGGTTTTAAGTGGCAAATTTGACAATTTTTATCGGTTGTTTTTGTGAAAATGTTCGATAAAAAAAAGACAGAAATGTTTGCAATGTGCAAGATTCACCATTTTTAAACGAAACATCTATTCATAATGGACAAAACCAAAAAGTTTGGTTATAATATGTAGTACATGCAAAAATGCAGAAAGAGGTGAGCGTTGGTGCATTATAAGAAAAGCGTATTCCGTAGTCTTGCCATGGTAACACAGCTTGGCCTTAGCGTACTGACTCCAATCCTCCTGTGCATTTATACAGGTTATCTGGTGGATTCCCATTTTGGGACGAAGCTCATGGTACCAATGCTGATCCTTGGGGTGTTGGCTGGCGGACGCTGTGGCTGGATTATGGCGAAGAATACTCTTTTGCAGGAGCAAAAAGAGGACGAACGTCTAAGATGTGAGCAGCAGGCCGGACAGCAGCGCAGTGGAATCAGCAAACCGAAACAGCCAAGCCGTATTACGGGTGCAAGTGCAAGGTCAGACAGCAAAGGAGGCAGATCACAATGAGATGGCTGAGTAAGTCAACAAAGCGGCTGCTTGCGGAGATGTCGGCCGGGATTATTTTTTACAATCTGGTCCTGATCGTTCTTTCGTTTTTGCTTCTTCCCAAGGTTTCCTATCCGGTTATTCCGGTAGTCCTGGGACTGATTGCAGGAGCAGCAGGAGCGATCTGCATGCTGATCCATATGGCGGTGACGACCGAGCGGGTACTCGACAGCGGAAGTGAGAACTATGCGAACAAATATACCGTTGCGCAGAGCATGCTGCGCAAGCTTGTGTTTGTGGCAGCACTTCTGATCTGCTGGAAAGTGCTTAAGATCGATCTTCTGGCAGCGGTCATCGGCGCTATGGGCATGAAAGCAGGTGCATACCTGCAGCCACTGATTCACAGAATTTCCGGTGGAAAAGATCCTGAGCCTTCTGTCCAGGCAGAAAGCACGGAGCAAGACCGTCCGGGGATATCATGAGAGAAAGGAGGAACCGTGAATGGGAATGCTGATTTCCAATGAGCCTGACTTTATGATACACGGGGTATTAAAATACCAGTTGTTCGGTCAGGATTTTTGGATCACAACAACGACCATAGGCATGTGGATCATCACCGCGCTGATTTTGATTCTTGCGGTACTGGCAAACCGGACCTTGAAAAAGGCAACGGACCAGCCCGGAACGTTTCAGAATGTGCTGGAGATGGCGTACGAGGCACTGCAGGGCATGACTGCAGGAATTCTGGGAGGCAATGCAAGACGTTTCATCAACTACATCGGAACGATCTTTGTATTTATCCTCTTCTGTAACTTAAGCGGTCTGCTGGGACTGCGTGCTCCGACTGCAGATTATGGCGTTACTTTCCTGCTTGGTATGTTTACGTTCTTTATTGTAAACTACCAGGGCATCAAGAACAGGGGCGTAAGACATTTTACCAGCCTGTTTGAGCCAACACCGATCTTATTCCCGATCAACTTAATCGGTGAGATCGCGAACCCGATTTCCATTTCCCTGCGTCTGTTCGCAAACCTGCTGTCAGGCGTGATCATTATGGGATTATGGTATGGCATGATGCCGATCTTTACCAATATCGGTATTCCGGCGGCACTTCATGTTTACTGTGATGTATTCTCCGGTGCGATCCAGACATACGTATTCTGTATGCTGACCATGGTATACATCAACGACAAAATGGAATAAGCCAAGCCATGCTCAGATGGATGGACTTGTGCAGGCGCGGAATGCTTGCATTCCAAAGCCGGAACGAGGACATTCAGATGAATAGGGCGCAGCCCGACACCGAGATGAAGCGAAGCGGAATCGAGGTGGCATGGATTGACACAATTAATTTATTTTAGGAGGACTTAACTATGAATGGTATCTCAGGACAGGACTTTATCTTTGGTTGTTCCGCAATCGGCGCTGGTCTGGCAATGATCGCCGGTATCGGACCTGGTGTAGGACAGGGTATCGCAGCTGGTCACGGTGCAGCAGCAGTAGGCCGTAACCCGGGTGCAAAATCCGATATCACTTCCACCATGCTTCTTGGTCAGGCAGTAGCAGAGACCACCGGTCTGTACGGTCTGGTTGTTGCTATCATCCTGATGTTCGTTAAGCCGTTCGGCGCATAAGAACAGAAACGTTACGGAGAGCGTAGCGAACAGTAACGAACGAAAGGAGGCGTAAGACTTGGACAGATTGATCGGATTTGATCCGCAGCTTCTGCATGACGCAGTGCTGACCGGTATCAATATCTTCATTTTATTCTTTGCATTGTCCTATCTGCTTTTCAATCCGGTGCGCGATGTGCTGGAAAAGAGAAAACAGAAGATTGCCGGAGAACTGGCTTCTGCTGCGGAAGACAAAGCTTCTGCAGAGTCCATGAAGGCGGAGTACGAGGCAAAATTAAAAGACGTGAACAAAGAAGCTGAGAGCATTCTGGAGACTGCACGGCGTAAAGCCAAAGCCCGTGAGGAGGAAATGCTCGATGAAGCCAAGGCCGAAGCAGCCAGAATCATTGAGCGGGCAAACCGCGAGGTCGAGCTGGAGAAGAAGAAAGCCCTCGATGACATGAAGCAGGAGATCGTAGACATCGCTGCTTACATGGCAGAGAAGGTGGTTGGAAACTCCATCGATGTAAAGATTCAGGATGCTTTGATTGATGAGACTTTGAAGGAAATGGGTGAACATACATGGCAAAGCTAGTTTCAAAGGTGTACGGTGATGCATTGTTTGAGACAGCCATGGAAAAAGAGATCATGGACACGCTCTACGAAGAGACCAGTGCCCTGCTCCCCATTTTACAGGACAACCCGGAACTCTTTTCCGTTCTCGGAAATCCGCAGATCGTAAAAGAAGAAAAGGTTACCTTATTACATCAGGTCTTTTCCGGAAAGATTGCGGAGGAGCTGATGGGCTTCTTGAGCATCATTGTTGAGAAAGACAGACAGAACGAGATGATCTCGATTCTGGAATATTTCATCCAGAGGGTGAAAGAATTCAAAAAGATCGGAGCTGCTTATGTGACCAGCGCAGTTGCGCTTTCCGATGAGCAGAAGACCGCTTTGGAAAAAAGACTGCTTGATACAACCGGCTATGTGCAGTTTGAAATGCACTACGATGTGGATGCATCCCTCCTTGGAGGCATGGTCATCCGCATCGGTGACCGCGTGGTGGACAGCAGTATTAAGACAAGGCTTTACGGGCTGAAGAAGGAGTTATCCGCGCTTCAGCTGGCATAATAAGCCGGAAAGGAACAGACAATGAATTTGAGACCAGAAGAAATCAGTTCGGTAATCAAAGAACAGATTGCAAAGTATTCTACCAAACTGGAAGTCTCTGACGTCGGCACCGTAATCACGGTTGCGGATGGTATCGCTCGAGTTCATGGACTGGAGAAAGCCATGCAGGGTGAGCTTCTGGAATTCCCGGGAGAAGTATACGGCATGGTCCAGAACCTGGAGGAAGACAACGTAGGTGTCGTTCTCTTAGGTGACACCAGGAACATCAGTGAGGGAGATATCGTTAAGACAACCGGACGTGTGGTTGAGGTCCCGGTAGGCGACGCCATGACCGGACGAGTTGTCAACGCACTGGGTATGCCGATCGATGGCAAAGGCCCGATCGAGACTGACAAATTCCGCCGTGTTGAGCGTGTCGCTCACGGCGTAATCGAGAGAAAATCGGTAGACACCCCGTTACAGACCGGTATCAAGGCAATCGATGCCATGATCCCGATCGGCCGTGGACAGCGTGAGCTGATCATCGGTGACCGTCAGACCGGTAAGACCGCGATCGCGATCGATACCATCATCAACCAGAAAGGTCAGGGCGTTCACTGTATCTACGTGGCAATCGGCCAGAAGGCATCTACCGTTGCCAACATTGTAAGAACCTTAGAGGAGTTCGGCGCTATGGACTACACCACCATCGTAGTTTCCACAGCATCCGACTTAGCTCCATTACAGTACATCGCACCATATTCCGGATGTGCGATCGGTGAGGAGTGGATGGAAAACGGAGAGGACGTACTGGTTGTCTACGATGACTTAACCAAGCACGCTGCCGCTTACCGTACCCTGTCCCTTCTTCTGAAGAGACCGCCGGGACGTGAGGCTTATCCGGGCGATGTATTCTATCTGCACTCCAGACTGCTGGAGCGCGCATCCCGTCTTTCTGACGATTTAGGCGGCGGTTCCTTAACCGCACTGCCGATCATCGAGACCCAGGCGGGCGATGTATCCGCATACATTCCGACCAACGTTATTTCCATTACCGATGGTCAGATTTACCTTGAGACTGAGATGTTCAACTCCGGTTTCCGTCCGGCAATCAACGCTGGTCTGTCCGTATCCCGTGTAGGCGGCGCGGCACAGATCAAGGCAATCAAGAAGATTGCAGCGCCGATCCGTGTGGAACTGGCACAGTACCGTGAGCTGGCAAGCTTCGCGCAGTTCGGTTCCGAGCTGGATGCCGCAACCACCGAGCAGCTGGCACAGGGCGAGCGCATCCGTGAAGTCTTAAAACAGCCTCAGTACCAGCCAATGCCGGTTGAGTACCAGGTAATCATCATTTACGCAGCAACCAGAAAGCATCTTCTTGATATTCCGGTTGCAGATGTGCTGGCATTCGAGAAAGATTTATTCAAGTATATTGACAGCAAGTACCCGGAGATCCCGGCAGCAATCCGTGACACCAAGGTGCTGTCTGAGGAGACCGAGGCTCTGCTTGTAAAAGCAATCAAAGAGTGCAAAGAGCAGCGCTAGATAAGGCAGGTGAACGATCATGGCATCGATGAGAGATATTAAACGCAGAAAAGCAAGTATCCAGAGCACCGGCCAGATTACCAAAGCCATGAAGCTGGTTTCTACAGTCAAGCTGCAGAAATCCAGACAGAAAGCAGAAGGCTCCAAGCCTTATTTCGACTTGATGTATGAGACGATCTCTTCCATGCTGAAAAAGTCAGGAACCATCGACCACAAATACCTGCGGGCAGGCAATACGGATGGAAAGGCGGTCATTGCGATCACTTCCAACCGCGGCCTTGCCGGCGGCTACAACAACAACATTGTCAAGCTCATCGCAGGAAATGAGGCGCTGACCCCGGAGAAGACCCGGGTCTACGCCATTGGCCGTAAGGGCCGTGACGGACTGGCAAAGAAAGGCTACGAGATCACTGCGGACTACTCCGAGGTGATCGACGAGCCGGCTTACCAGGATGCGGCAGATCTCACAAAAGAACTGCTGGCAGCATTCGGACGCGGAGAGGTCGGAGAGATCTATCTTGCATATACTTCGTTCAAGAACACCGTAGTTCATATTCCGAAGCTCATCAAGCTCCTTCCGTTTACCATGGAAGAAAGCGGCGAAGCAGAGGCTCCGAAAGCGGAAGCACTCATGAACTACGAGCCGAGCGAAGAAGAAGTGCTCGATATGATTATCCCGAAATATATGAGCAGTCTGATCTTTGGTGCGCTGCAGGAGGCAGTTGCCAGTGAAAATGGTGCGCGTATGACCGCCATGGATTCGGCAACCAACAATGCAGAAGAGATGCTGGGCAAGTTAGAGCTGCAGTACAACCGTGCGCGTCAGGGTTCCATTACCCAGGAGCTTACGGAGATCATTGCAGGCGCAAATGCGATCAATTAATCTGTTTTGACAGAGCCTGGTGCCCTGCCAAAACGATAGCGCTCCCAGGGAGTGCATTCGAGAAAGAAATAAAAGGAGAAGCAAGATGGCAGAACAAAATACTGGTAAGATCACACAGATCATCGGTGCGGTCATGGATATCAAGTTCTCCCAGGGCAAGATTCCGGAAATCAACGAGGCAATCAAGGTACCGCTTGAGGATGGCGGCACCCTGACCGTCGAGGTTGCACAGGATCTTGGTGACGATACCGTAAGATGTATCGCAATGGGAACCACCGATGGTCTGAGACGTGGTATGGACGCCATTGCAACCGGCGCACCGATTTCTGTACCGGTTGGTGAGAATACGCTGGGCCGTATTTTCAACGTACTGGGCGAGCCGATCGACAATAAAGAAAAGCCACAGGTGGAAGAGTACCTTCCGATCCACAGAAAAGCTCCTACCTTTGAGGAACAGTCCACCCAGACTGAGATCCTTGAGACCGGTATCAAAGTCGTAGACCTGCTCTGCCCTTATCAGAAGGGTGGTAAGATCGGTCTGTTCGGCGGTGCTGGTGTAGGTAAGACCGTCCTGATCCAGGAGCTGATTCGTAACATCGCTACCGAGCACGGCGGATATTCCGTATTCACCGGTGTAGGTGAGCGTACCCGTGAGGGTAATGACCTTTACTACGAGATGACCGAGTCTGGCGTTATCAATAAGACCACCATGGTATTCGGTCAGATGAACGAGCCGCCGGGAGCACGTATGAGAGTCGGCCTGACTGGTCTGACCATGGCAGAGTACTTCCGTGACAAAGGTGGTAAGGATGTCCTGTTGTTCATCGACAACATCTTCCGTTTCACCCAGGCAGGTTCCGAGGTATCTGCACTGCTTGGACGTATGCCGTCCGCAGTAGGTTACCAGCCGACTCTGCAGACCGAGATGGGTGCTCTTCAGGAGCGTATCACCTCTACCAAGAACGGTTCCATCACTTCCGTGCAGGCAGTTTACGTGCCGGCCGATGACTTAACCGACCCGGCTCCGGCAAACACCTTCGCACATCTGGATGCAACCACGGTATTAAGCCGTGCCATCGTAGAGCAGGGTATTTACCCGGCAGTAGATCCGCTGGAGTCCACCTCCCGTATCCTCGACCCGCGTGTCGTTGGTGAGGAGCACTACAAGGTAGCCCGCGGCGTGCAGGAGGTTCTGCAGAAGTACAAAGAGCTGCAGGATATCATCGCCATGTTAGGTATGGATGAGCTTTCCGAGGAAGATAAGCTGACCGTATCCCGTGCACGTAAGATCCAGAGATTCTTATCCCAGCCGTTCTTCGTAGCAGGACAGTTCACCGGTCTGGAAGGCCGTTACGTTCCGTTAAGCGAGACCATTCAGGGCTTCAAGGAGATCCTGGAAGGCAAGCATGACGACATTCCGGAGCAGTATTTCCTGAATGCAGGTAATATCGACGACGTTCTTGCCCGCGTGAAATAGGGGGTACGTCTATGGCTGATGGAATGAAATTAAAGGTTGTCACCCCGACCGGCGGGTTCTACGACGGAGATGTCTCCATGGTAGAGCTGACCACCACCGAGGGTGAGATCGGTATTTACCCGGACCACATTCCGCTGACTGCTGTTGTTGCGCCAGGCGTCCTCAAGATCCATGAGAACGGCGGTGAGAAGGAAGCAGCACTCATGTCCGGATTCATCACCATTCTGCCGGAGCAGGTAACGATCATGGCAGAGGTAGTGGAGTGGCCGGATGAGATCGACTATCACCGTGCAGAAGAGGCACGTTCCCGTGCGGAGCGCCGCCTTTCCTCCGGTCAGGCTGATCTGGATGTAGCGCGTGCGGAAGCAGCGCTCAAGCGCGCGATGGTGCGTTTGAATTTGAGACATTAAGGCAATTGCAATGGACTGAGCAATTGTCACATTAAGAATAAAGCTCTGCAAAGTTTCTGTTGCCGGGCACGCATGCGTGAACCGTAATAGAATTTTGCGGGGCTTTTTCTATGCTTTTATTTATTGCTATTCGCAGTGGAAATACATATAATAACAAGTAGAGAGGAACAAGACGGATATTTGACGGAATATTTGCGCAATGGAGCATAAATTGTTACTGTACAAGGGTAGGAATTTTCTGAACTGAAAATTCCGTACGATACCGTTGTGGTAGCAGATTTTGCCGATTTGGAATGCGAAGCATCGGCAAAATCCGTTGCTGTTTGCGCAACGCGTGAACAGTAACCATAAATTTGGAAAGGAGATGAGAATATGGGCAGATTTGTAAATCCGGACAACAGCGCATTTCAGACGGCGTTAAATTCGAAAATATACATCGATAAGACGGAACTTCTGGAATACATTAACAGCGTGATTGATACCACAGAAAAATATATCTGCAACAGTCGTCCGCGCAGGTTTGGAAAATCAATCACGGCAGATATGCTGACGGCTTATTACAGCAAAGGCTGTGATTCGAAAGAGATGTTTATAAATCTGAATATCGGAAAAGAAGCGGATTTTGGAAAACATCTCAACCAATACGATGTCATTCATATTGACATTCAATGGTTCCTGGCAAACGTTGATGATGTAAACCGGATTGTGGCATATATTACGGAAAGTGTGTTGTCAGAGCTTCGAGCGTATTATCCGCAGATTTTTTCTGAGCAGATTATGACATTGCCGGAAGCGCTGTCAGCCATTTATGCGGCAACAAAAGAGCAGTTTGTGGTGATCATTGATGAGTGGGATGTTTTAATTCGTGATGAGGCGGCAAATCATTCTGTCCAGGAAGCGTATATCAACTTTCTTCGAGGGATGTTTAAAGGAACGGAGCCGACAAGATTTCTGCATCTGGCCTATCTGACGGGAATTCTGCCGATCAAAAAATTAAAGACACAGTCTGCACTCAATAATTTTGAAGAATTTACTATGCTGGACCCCAGTGTATTCGCACCGTATATTGGTTTTACCGAAGACGAAGTAAAAACATTATGTGGACAGTATGGACGTGATTTCGAAGAAGTGAAACGCTGGTATGACGGATATCAGTTGGGCGATTATCAAGTCTATAATCCCAGGGCAGTTGTGAGTATTATGCAGCGGGGAACCTTTCAGAGCTACTGGTCAAAAACCGGAACTTATGAAGCAATTGTCCCACTGATCAACATGGATTTTGACGGTTTGAAATCGGCCTTGATTACGATGCTTTCAGGCAATACCATTCCTGTGAAGACCAAATCCTATCAGAATGATATGGTCAGTTTCAAAAACAAAGATGATGTCATGACAGCCCTGATTCATCTGGGATATCTTGCGTATAATCAGACGGAACAGACTGCATTTATTCCAAATGAAGAGATCCGCAGTGAATTTATTGAAGCTGTAGAAGAAAACGGATGGGATGAGTTCCTGGAGTTTAAGCAGGCATCCGATCAGTTGCTTACTGCAACATTGGACATGGATGAAGATGCGGTTGCAGCTGCAATCGAGAAAGTTCATACGGAATATGCAGCTAATATCTCATACAATGATGAGAATTCCCTAAGCTGTGTTTTGACAATTGCGTATTTAAGTGCCATGAAATATTATTTCAAGCCAGTGCGGGAATTACCGGCGGGGCGTGGCTTTGCGGATTTTGTGTACATTCCGAAGCGCGAGCGGGTTGGACAATATCCAGCGTTGCTTGTGGAACTGAAGTGGGATAAAAATGCAACGACAGCACTTACGCAAATTCATGACAGGCATTATGCAGATGCACTTACAGCTTATACAGGAGAAATTTTGCTGGTGGGAATTAATTATGATAAAAAGAGTAAGGAACATCAGTGTAGGATAGAACGGTTTGAAATGTAACAATAATAAAGACGGAGCACTCACAACTGTTTTTTGTGGATGCTCCATCTTTCACTTTGTCATGCGTAATTTTACTCGTACAAAAATCCCGGCTCATTGTAGATAAGTGCCATGAACTCCACATCTTCGCTGGAGTTGTTTTCCAGGCTGTGGAACTGTCCGACCTCGATGATGCAGCAGTCGCCAGGGCCAACCTTGGTGACAGACTTGTCGTTGTCGATGAAGTCAGCCTGTCCCTTTAAAATGTAATACGGCTCGGTGTCATGGACGTGCTGGTGCCAACCTACGCTTGCGCCCGGAGGAAGTACCACCTTAGCGTACATTCTGCCGTGACCTAAAAATTCTTCTTTGGAAATGATGTGATGCACATATGCGGTACCTTTGCCGCCACCCAGATGTTCAACCGCAACGGTATTTTCTTTGCGAACCATAATTTCAGCCTCCTTAGTCTGTAATATCGTGACTGTTCCATGTTTCCACGGTCACGTGTTATCAAAAGTATATCCCAAATTGAAACAAAATGAAATATAAAATTATGGAAGATTACAATCTCAGCATCCGGTATCCGACTCCGATATGGGTCTGGATCTGCTGGGGAGCGCCCGGAGCGGATTCCAGCTTTTTGCGGAGCGTTGCCATAAAGACCCGGAGAGAGGCTACATCGCTTTTAAAATTGCTCCCCCATATATGCTCGGTGATATAGGTGTGGGTCAGGACCTTTCCCACGTTGCGGGCCATCAGGCACAGAAGCTTGTACTCGGTAGGGGTCAGGGGCAGCGGCTCCTCGTTTAAGCAGGCGCATCCGGCAGAAAAATCAATCTTCAGAGGACCGTTGACAAACACGGAATCCTGGGCGGACATGGTTTCCTGCATGAAGCTTAAGCGGCGCTGGGTCACGCGCAGGCGGGCCAGAAGCTCATCAACGGAAAAGGGCTTGGTCAGGTAATCATCGGCACCATTGTCCAGAGCTTCAATTTTGTCGGTATCCTCGCTGCGGGCGCTGATGACGATAATGGGGGTCATGCTCCAGGTGCGGATCTGCCGGATGATGTCGATGCCGTCAATATCCGGAAGTCCAAGATCCAGCAGAATGATATCCGGATTGTGGGAGGATGCCTCGATCAGCGCGGTTTCTCCGTTTGCAGCGGTCAGAAAGCGGTAATCGTGCAGCTTTAAGGTGGTGGTGATCAGATTGCGGACGGGTGCGTCATCCTCCACAACCAGAATCAGTGGTTTATTCATGAATGGTTACCTCCTCGCAGGGTAGTGTAAAGGAAAAAATACAGCCGGAAGGCGTATTGTCTGTAAGTGTGATCTCGCTGCCATGTGCCCGGATGATGGAGCGGCACAGGCAGAGCCCGAGTCCCAGGCTTCTGCGGCTGTCTGCAATGCGGTTTGCGCCGGTATAACACATATTAAAGACAAAAGGCTTTGCTTCATCCGGAATGCCCGGACCGTCATCCGTGACCCGGATCCGCACCTTTGATGCCAGCCTGTCGGTCAGGATCTGGATCCGGCTGCCTTTTTGCGTATATTTGATGGCATTGTCCACCAGGTTGATGATGACCTGCACAATGAGTCTGGCATCCATGCGGGCAAGCAGAAAATCATCCGTGCTTTCTGCTGTAATGCTATGTTCAACGCTTTGACGGCTGACATGACGGAGCGCTTCGGAAATGACCTCGCTGACCAGTTCGGTTTCCATGCGCAGGTTCATGCGGCCGTCTTCGATGCGGGTGACAGCCAGCAGGTTTTCCACCAGATTGATCAGCCACATGGAATCGTCGTAGATGTCCGCATAGATCTGCAGCCGGGTGGCGTCGTCGATGGCGGAATGGTTGGAGAGCAGGTTGCTGGCATTGCCGGATATGGCAGTCAGCGGGGTGCGCAGGTCATGGGAGATGGTGCGCAGGAGATTGGCCCGGAACCGTTCCTTTTCCATCAGAAGAGCTGCCTGCTCTTTTTCCCGGATATTCTGGCGGTTTTCCATGGCCAGGGCGCCCTCTCCCAGTATGGAAACCAGAACGCTGTATTCAAAGGAATCCATGGGATGCTCTCCGGCTTCCATGCCGGCAACTCCATAGACAGCATCCTGTACCCGGATGGCCAGATAATGGCACAGAGCATCCGGAAAGGTGTCGGTATAGGCACCGGCCCGTTTGTTGTGAGCCAGAACCCACAGGGCAACCTCCCGTTCCCGGGGGCAGGTCAGAAATTCGGATTTTTCTGCGGAAGCAGGATCCGGGGAGAGGATGGGTGTTCCTAATGTCCCATGTTGAACCGGGTAAATGATGATGTGTTTTCCGAGTAATTTTTGGATCTGGGAAATCAGGGTATTCAGGATTGCTTTGTCGGTTTCTGCCTTTTGCAGAAGCTGGTTGGTGTCAAACAGGACCTTGGTGCGGTAGGCCAGCTTGGCGGACTGGCGGGCGTGATCCTTCAGACGGGTGGTCAGGGCACTGCTTAACAGGGCCACGGCAAACATCACAATAAAGGTGACCGGATAATCCTTTCCGTACACATGAAAGGTGAAGCGCGGAGTGGTAAAAAAATAGTTAAAAACAATAACGCTGCAGGTAGAAGCCAGCAGACTGCAGCTCCATCCGGTCGTGGCGATGGAGGCCAGCAGGACTCCGAGGATATAAAGCGTGATGATGTTTGCTTCTGACAGTCCGGCCCGGTAGAAGAAGAGACCGGTCAGTGTCACGGAAATCAGAATGCAAACGGTGCGCAGCAGATCTGTTGCCTGAATATTCCAGACTGCATTCCGGAGATGCCCTCTGGGGTGGTAGCTGCTGTGAGCGGAGGCAGCATCCGGAATAATGTAGATATCCAGATTCGGCGCGATTTCTGTCAGCTTTTCTGTCAGGGACGGCTTGCTCCAGATATGCCGCCGCCGGATATTGCTGCGCCCGAGGACAATTTTTGTAATATTGTTGAGGCGCGAAAATTCCGCGATCTGGTAGGAAACATCGTCCCCATATACCGTTTCGATGGATGCGCCAAGTTGCTCGGCCAGACGCATGTGTTCTTTCAGACGATTCTGATCTTCTTTGGACATGGCAGAATGATCCGGTGTCTGGACATAGAGCGCAGTCAGGGTGCCATGAAAAGCCTCAGACATACGGGCACCCGTCTGCACGATCCTCAGGTTTGATGGCGCAGAAGAAAGACAGACGAGGATATGCTCCCTGGTCTGCCTTTCGGAATGATATGTTTCAGAAAAATTGTTATCCTGTATCATAATGCTGGATCCTTCCATATTCGGGCATGTTTTTTCTGATTTCCATCATAAAACGGATTCTTTTGCAAATCAATCTAAAGAATCATTTTCTTCCGGCATTTTCCGGTCAGGATCCGGCCGCTGCTGTTCCATGCGCAGATTCCCTTTGCGCAGCCGGTCCAGAATCTGGTCAATCCGGCTCATAAGCAGATAGATGAAGGTAAAAAACAGGATGAGAAAGAGAATCAGAATCAGATTTCCCATAAGATCACCTCCGAAATCAGATCCGGAAACATTTCTGCAGATCGTGGTAGCGGCCAAGGACCAGGATGGAGTCTCCTGCGCAAAAACTGGTCTGCGGCGTAACCGAATACTCAATTTTGCCATTATGGCGCACTCCGATGATGTTGATGCCATACTGCTTCCGGATGTCGATCTGCGAGACACTCATGCCGATCCACTGGTCAGGAAGATCGACTTCAAACAGATCATGATCTCCGTCAAGATCAACAAAATCCCGGATGTGGTCAGAGCTGCAGCGAATGGCGGTCCACTTGGCCAGCTGTTTTTCCGGGTAGACGACTTCATCCGCGCCGTTGCGCAGCAGGAACTTGGCATGGACATCTCTGGCAGCCCGGGAGACAACCAGTCTGGCACCTAACTCCTTTAAGAGCGATGTGGTTTCCAGAGAACTTTGAAAGTCAGTTCCGATAGCAACAATGCAGACATCGAAATTGCGTACGCCCAGGGAAGAAAGAAAATCCTCCGAGGTGCTGTCACCAATCTGAGCGCTGGTCAGGAAAGAAAGTGCTTCGTTGACACGCACCTCATTATGATCGACTGCCATCACCTGGTGCCCCAGGGAATGCAGCTCCATGGCAATATGTTTTCCAAAACGGCCGAGGCCAATCAGTAAAATTGATTTCATGATCTTGCTCCTTTACGTGTTATCCCACAGTGATTTTTTCCAATGGATATTTACCAAGCCGGATCCGGTGTCCGGACAATGCGGCGTAGATTAAAGTCAGTCCTCCGACTCTTCCCAGATACATCAGGATGATCAGGATGATCCGGGAGATACTCCCGAGCCCGGGAGTAATGCCGAAGCTGAGTCCGACCGTGCCTACCGCTGAGGCCGTTTCAAACATACATGCCATCATGGGAAGCTCCTCTATGCGGCTGATGAGAAATGCGCCGGTCAGACAGAGACTGAGATACATCATCAGGATGGAGGCAGCATTTGCTACAGTTTCCGTGGCAATCCGGCGCTTAAACAGCTCCGGGGTTTCGTTCCGCCGAAAGACCGATACGGCAGTGGCGGTAAGAACTGCGAGGGTAGTGGTTTTCATGCCTCCTGCTGTAGAACCGGGGCTTCCGCCGATGAGCATCAGAATGATGGTCAGCATCTGGCCGGATGCGCTGAGCTGGCTGAAGTCTGCCGTATTGAAACCGGCTGTTCGCGGAGTAACCGACTGAAACAGGGATAAAAGAAGTCTTGTTCCAAAGCTTCCCTGCCGGAATTCTCCGAAATAGAAATAGAGGGCAGGAAACAGGATCAGGATGGCTGTGGTGGTTAAAATGACCTTGCTCTGCATGCGGTACCGGCTGAAATGAAGCTGATTGCTGCGAATATCTTCCCAGGTCAGAAAGCCGATGCCGCCGATGATGATAAGTGCCATGATGACCAGGTTGACCAGTGGGCTTGCGGCATAAAGCGTGAGGGAAGAAAAGGGAATGCGGATTCCCATCAGATCGATCCCTGCGTTGCAGAAGGCGGAAATGGAATGGAACACGGCCATCCAGAGTCCATGGATGGGGCCAAAGTCTCTGCAAAATACAGGGGCCAGCAGAGCGGCACCGGACAGCTCGATCAGGAGCGTAGCCCGGATGATAAAGCCGGTCAGGCGCACAATGCCGCTCATCTTTGGTGCGGCCACGGCTTCCTGCATGGTACTGCGCTGCATCAGACCGATCTTGCGTCCGGAAACGATGGTGACTGCTGCAGCGACAGTTACGACTCCCATGCCGCCAATCTGGATCAGCACCAGGATCACAGCCTGACCGAAAACGGACCAGTAGGTACCGGTATCGACCACGATCAGGCCTGTCACGCAGACGGAGGTAGTGGAGGTGAATAACGCATTTAAAAACGGAGTAACGCAGTGGGTGGCGGAGGAAACCGGCAGCATTAAAAGAAGTGCGCCGGCCAGAATGACTCCGGCAAATCCCAGGACAATGATCTGAAAAGAATTTAATGGTTTTATGGACAATGTTTTCATGGATACAGCTCCAATCTTCTGTCGGGCAGTGATACCGTTGTTTTTGTTAGTTCCATTATAGAAAAAAAGAGTTAAAGAGGGCACAAAGGTATTTTGCCCGGTATTAAGATGGTACAAAGATTTTGGCTCCTGCTTTTTTTGTATTGTATGGAAAATAGTGAAAATATATAGTAAACTATAGTAAAAACATGCTGTTATTGGACAATATTTGAGGTACACATTTCAGGAGAGATTCATGAAAAAGAATAAGCGATATGACAGTCAATATTTTGTGGCAGCAGGAATCTCCCTGCTGCTTCTGACAGCAGTATTTCAGCTTTCTGCCCGGACACTTCCGGGCTTTGGCACTTGGTATGCCCACCATATTTACCCGTGGATCGTGGAAGGTGTGGGGCGATTGACGGGGCTGCTGCCATTTTCTGTAGCGGAGATGGGGCTGTATGGTCTGCTGTGCCTGCTGTTTCTGGATGTAGTGCGTCTGTCTGCGGTGCTAATCCGACCGGAAACTGCAAAAATTCTGACAGTCATTGGCAGGCGGTGGCTTTTGATCGTCGGTACGCTGCTGTTTTTATACACCGTCAACTGTGGCATCAATTACTATGCCTCCTCTTTTTCTTCTTATGCCGGTTTGGAGGATGGGAAATATAGCATGAGAGAATTGGAGGAGCTTTGCGAGGAACTGGTCCGGCAGGTGAATGAAGCCGCAAAAAACGGGCGTCAGTCCTATCGCGAAAACAAAAAGAACTGGAGGGAAGAAAGTGTACACGCCATGCAGGCAGCGGGCGCGCAGTTTCCGTGCCTGTCCGGTTTTTATCCGAAACCCAAAGAGGTTTTCATTTCCCAGATCCTTTCCGTGCAGCAGCTGTGTGGCGTTTACTCTCCGTTTACGGTGGAAGCGAACTATAACGGGGACATGCCGGATTACAACGTGCCTCATACCCTTTGCCATGAGTTATCTCATCTGAAGGGCTTTATGCGGGAGGATGAGGCGAATTTTATCGGGTATCTGGCCTGTGTTTCATCAGAAAATGAAGCGTTCCGCTATAGCGGTTACCTGACCGGCTGGGTTTATGCGGGAAATGCCCTGGCACGGGCAGACAGGAGGCGTTACATAGAACTGACAAACGAACTTTGTGAGGAAGCACGAACCGATCTGGACGCAAATTCCGAGTTCTGGAACCGGTACGAGAGTAAAGTTTCGGAGGCGGCAACCCGGATGAATGACACTTATCTGAAAATGAACTCCCAGGCCGACGGCGTGAAAAGCTACGGAAGGATGGTGGACCTGATGTTATCCTACCGAAGAATACAGCAGCGATTTCTTAACGAAAACTTGATAAATTTGGATTAAACCAGTGGAAAACGCGAGAAAAATCGGCTATAATAAATTTCAGAATTAATGATCGGAAAATTTGAAAAGTCGCAATTTTTGTCGAATTTCCGACTCTATATTTTGGGAGGGCTATCAATGGATCAGGTATTATATGATTTAATGGACTGGGCTGGAATTGAGGAAATCGTGTATTCCGAGGCGGCAAATCCGGAACGCCTTCTGGGAGCGCATGAGGTGGAAGAGGGACTGCTGATCCAGGTGTTCATGCCGCACGCAGTAGCTGTGGCAGCGAAGGTTGGAAATAAGAGCTATCCTATGGAACTGCAGGACGAGGCCGGATATTATGCGGTGCTCCTGCATGGGAAGAAGATGAGCAAATATCTCCTGGAGATTACTTACGATAACGGGACAACGGAGGAATTGCAGGATCCATACGCATTCCCGTCTCGGTTTACAGACGCAGAACTGAAAAAGTTTGACGCAGGAATCTATTATGATGTATACCGCAAAATGGGTGCGCATCCGATGACCATTGACGGCGTAAACGGTGTTTATTTTGCCGTATGGGCACCGTGTGCCATGCGTGTCAGTGTGGTCGGTGATTTTAATATGTGGGACGGCCGCCGCCATCAGATGAAACGTCTTGGGGATTCGGGGGTCTTTGAACTGTTTATGCCGGGGCTGAAAGCCGGAACACTTTACAAATATGAGATCAAGAACCATCGCGGGGAACCGATGCTGAAATCAGATCCGTACGGAAACTACTCAGAGCTGCGTCCGGACAATGCCTCCATCGTCTGGGACCTGGAGCAGTTCACCTGGAGTGATGAGGTCTGGATGAAGAACCGGGAGCTGGAGGCGGCCAAGGACAAGCCGCTTTCCATCTATGAACTGCATCTGGGCTCCTGGATGCGCCATGAATTAAAACTGGACGAAGACGGGGAGCCGGTAACCGGTTCGGAGTTTTACAACTACCGGGAGATCGCGCCGAAGCTGGCAGAGTATGTGAAAAAGCTGGGCTATACCCATGTGGAACTGATGCCGGTGATGGAGCATCCGTTAGACGAATCCTGGGGCTATCAGGTAACCGGCTACTATGCGCCGACAAGCAGGTATGGCACGCCGGATGATTTTATGTATTTCATGAATTACATGCATGAACAGGGTATCGGCGTGATCCTGGACTGGGTACCGGCTCATTTTCCGCGTGACGCCCACGGTCTGGCATGCTTCGATGGAAGCTGTGTTTACGAGCATCAGGACCCGAGGCAGGGTGCGCATCCGCACTGGGGTACCCTGATCTATAATTACGGACGGCCGCAGGTTACAAACTTCCTGATCGCAAATGCATTGTTCTGGGCAAAGCAGTACCACGCAGACGGTATCCGTATGGATGCAGTGGCGTCCATGCTGTATCTGGATTACGGCAAGAACGATGGCGAGTGGGTGGCCAATATCTACGGCGGCCATGAGAATCTGGAGGCCGTGGATTTTCTGAAGCATTTAAACAGTATCTTCAAAAAGGAGATCAGGGGCGGTCTTCTGATCGCGGAGGAATCTACCGCATGGCCGCAGATCACCGGTTCCGTGAAAGAGAATGGTCTGGGCTTTGACTATAAGTGGAACATGGGCTGGATGAATGATTTTACCGGTTACATGCAGTGCGATCCTTATTTCCGCAACCAGCATTACGGCGAGCTGACTTTCAGCATGCTCTATGCCTACAGTGAGGACTTTGTACTGGTATTCTCCCACGATGAAGTGGTACATGGTAAATCTTCCATGCTCTTAAAGATGCCGGGTGAGACATATGAGGAAAAGGCAGCGAACCTGCGAACCGCATACGGTTTTATGTACGGACACCCGGGCAAGAAACTGTTGTTCATGGGACAGGAATTTGCGCAGATCTCCGAATGGAATGAGAATGAGGAGCTTCCGTGGAATATTCTGGAATACCCGCTGCACAAGAACATGCAGGACTACGTGAAAGCGCTGAACGAATTCTACCGCAGCCATCCGGCTATGTACCAGAAAGACTTTGAACCGGAGGGCTTTGAATGGATCAACTGTACCTCTGCGGCAGACAATATCGTCGTATTTACCAGAAAGACCGATAAGCCGGAGGAAACCTTGCTCTTTGTCTGCAACTTTGCACCGGTTGTCCATGAAAAATATCAGATCGGACTTCCGTTTGCCGGAAGATACAAAGAAATCTTCAACAGCGATGCGAAGAAGTTTGGCGGAAGCGGTGTGGGCAATTCCCGCGTAAAGGCAGCAAAGAAGGAAGCGTTCGATGGACGGGATTACTCCATGCTGGTCGATGTGCCGCCTATGGCGATGATCGTGTTCTCCTGCGAACCGGCAGCACCGAAGAAGCCGGCAGCACCAAAGAAAGCGACAGCGAAAAAGACTGCAGAGACGAAGACAGCAGGAACGAAGACTGCGGAGAAAAAGGCAGCGACTGCCAAGAACGCTGGAAGGAAGAAGTCTGCAGAGCTCGAAAAAACCGTGACAGCCAAAATGACTACGGTGCCAAAACGGACAACAAAGGCAAAGAAAAACGCAGCGTCAAAGAAGCATGTAGAATTACAGCCGGAGACTACGAAAAAGGATGCGGAGACAAATCTGGAAACAGTAGCGAGAAGCGCAGAAGAAGCAGTAAAGGCTGCGAAAGAGACTGCGGCAGCAGCAGTCAAGGATGTGGTGAAAAAGGCACAGGAAACTGCGAGAAAAACAGCGGAGGAAGTGAAGAAAGCAACGGAGAAAACGGTGGTAAAGAAAAATAACTAAGAAGAAAATAATATGTGCGATAAAAGTGACGAGGTGAGAACTTTAAAGTTTACCTTGTCGCTTTTTTTTATTAATGGACAACACGGGATTCTGACGTTTTTATCCTGTGTTACATTTACAATAAAAAATATTTAATAATATTAAATAAATAACAGCGAAATTAGTAAAGTTGACATAAAAACAAGGATCTTACAAAAAAAAATTTAGGCTAACTTTTTATAAAATATCTATTGCATTTTGAGAAAAACATGATAATATGTAAATATATACAAAAAAAATGGTTCAAGTGAAAAAAAATATGCAAAATGACAAATGCGCGCAAAAATTCAAAATTGTATTTTATAAGTACAATCAAACTTTTTGTAAGATTATTTTATAAGGAGGATATTACTAATGGAGTCTATTCTTTGGACATTAAACAAGATGCCGAAAAGCGAAGACAAGTGCCTGCCTGTTATGAGCATTGAGAATATCAAACAGGCGCGTGAGTTCCACAAGAGCTTCCCACAGTATTCCATCACCCCGCTCGCAAAGCTGGACGGTATGGCTGAGGGTCTTGGCCTTGGCGGTCTGTTTGTAAAGGACGAGAGCTATCGCTTTGGCTTAAACGCATTTAAGGTGCTGGGCGGTTCTTTCGCAATGGCACGCTACATCGCAAGTGAGATGGGACGTGATGTGTCCGAGATGACATACGATTATCTGACCAGCGAGAAATTCCGTGAGGAGTTTGGTCAGGCTACCTTCTTTACCGCTACTGACGGAAACCACGGCAGAGGCGTTGCATGGGCAGCAAACAAGCTGGGCCAGAAGGCAGTTGTACATATGCCGAAGGGCAGCACCAAGACCCGTTTTGACAACATTGCAAAAGAGGGCGCTAAGGTAACCATCGAGGAAGTCAACTACGACGACTGTGTACGTATGGCAGCAGCTGAGGCAGAAGCAACCCCGCACGGTGTAGTCGTTCAGGATACCGCATGGGAAGGCTACGAGGAGATCCCGGCATGGATCATGCAGGGCTACGGAAGTATGGCAGGCGAGGCTGCAGAGCAGCTGCGTGAGGTTTCTGTAAACCGTCCGACCCACGTATTCGTTCAGGCAGGTGTCGGAAGCCTTGCAGGTGCAGTGGTTGGTTACTTCACCAACCTGTATCCGGAAAATCCGCCGAAATTCGTTGTTATGGAAGCTGGCGCTGCAGCATGCCTGTACAAGGGTGCAGTTGCAGGAGACGGCGAGCCGCGCATCGTTGGAGGTGACCTTCAGACGATCATGGCCGGTCTTGCATGCGGCGAGCCGAACATCATCGGCTGGGATATCTTAAGAAACCATGTATCCGCATTCGTTTCCTGCCCGGACTGGGTAGCAGCAAAGGGTATGAGAATGCTGGCTGCTCCGGTTAAGGGAGATCCGAAGGTTGTATCCGGTGAGTCCGGAGCTGTTGGTATGGGTGTGATCTCTACCATCATGCAGGACGACGAATACAAAGAGCTGCGCGATGCATTAGAGCTGAACCGCGACAGTAAGGTCTTGATGTTCTCTACCGAGGGAGACACCGATCCGGACAAGTACAAAAAGATCGTATGGGGCGGCGAGTATCCGACTGCTGAGTAATCAGGAATGGGATACAGACAGTTAAGAACCTAATAACAAGAACATATATAATCCAGGAGGGTAAAACAATGGGACTTGATTTTGAAAAAATCAAATCAGCAGCAGAAGGATACCGTGCAGATATGACTGCATTTTTGAGAGCCATGATCTCTCATCCGAGCGAGAGCTGCGAGGAGAAGGAAGTTGTAGCATGCATCAAGGCTGAGATGGAGAAATTAAACTTCGATAAAGTAGAAGTAGACGGTCTTGGCAACGTAATCGGCTGGATTGGCGAAGGCGATAAGATCATCGCAATCGATTCCCACATTGATACCGTAGGTATCGGCAACATCAACAACTGGGAAGCAGATCCGTACGAGGGCTACGAGACTGACGAGATCATCTACGGCCGCGGCGGTTCCGACCAGGAAGGCGGTATGGCAAGTGCTGTTTACGGCGCAAAGATCATGAAGGATTTAAACCTCATTCCGGAGGGCTACAAGATCATGATCGTTGGTTCCGTACAGGAAGAGGACTGCGACGGTATGTGCTGGCAGTACATCTACAACAAGGACAAGATCGTTCCGGAGTTCGTAATCTCTACTGAGCCGACCGATGGCGGTATCTACCGTGGACATCGCGGACGTATGGAGATTCGTGTAGACGTAAAGGGCGTTTCCTGCCATGGTTCTGCACCGGAGCGTGGTTCCAACGCAATCTACAAGATGGCTGACATCATTTCCGATATCCGCGCACTGAACAACAACGGCTGCGACGAAGATACCGATATCAAGGGTCTGGTAAAGATGCTGAGCCCGAAATACAATCCGGAGCACTACGAGGATGCTCAGTTCCTTGGAAGAGGAACCTGCACCGTTTCCCAGATTTTCTATACCTCTCCGAGCCGCTGTGCAGTAGCAGACAGCTGTGCAATCTCTGTTGACCGTCGTATGACTGCAGGTGAGACCTGGGATTCCTGTCTGGAAGAGATCCGTCAGCTGCCGAGCGTAAAGAAATACGGCGATGACGTAGAGGTTTCCATGTACATGTACGACCGTCCGTCATGGACCGGCGAAGTATATGAGACCGAGTGCTACTTCCCGACCTGGATCAACAAAGAGAACGCAGCACATGTACAGGCTCTGTACGATGCTCATGTTGCACTGTTCGGCGACAAGCGTATGGGACCGGATTCCACCAAGGAGCTCCGCAACCGTCCGCTGATCGATAAGTGGACCTTCTCCACCAACGGTGTTGCAATCCAGGGACGTTACGGCATTCCGTGCGTAGGATTTGGCCCGGGTGCTGAGAGCCAGGCTCATGCTCCGAACGAGATCACCTACAAAGATGACCTTGTAAGATGTGCAGCTATGTATGTAGCAGCAGCAAACCTGTACGATGCTTCCAAGAAAACGGATGATATTTCCCAGTTCCGTGCAGGCAAGACCAACAACGATATCAAATAATCTGATATTATTTCAGTAACCGGCAGGTCAGCGCCATGCTGCGTTGACCGCATCAAAATAATAATTTCATATGTGAAAAGAAGGAGATCA
>NZ_QUEH01000026.1:31609-32891 GCF_003477935.1 Clostridium sp. AF32-12BH
CAGTTCCGTGCAGGCAAGACCAACAACGATATCAAATAATCAAGGGCTATTTTGCAGTATATAAATAGGAAGAAATAAAATATTTAATAAAGAAGGAGATTAAAATGGACAAAGTATTACAGGGTTACATTGACAAACTGAACAAACTGAATTTCAAAGACATGTACGAGGGCGATTTCTTCCTGACCTGGGAGAAGACCGACGACGAGATCGAGGCTGTTTTCACCGTTGCTGACGCTCTGCGCTACATGAGAGAGCACAACATCTCTACCAAAGTATTTGAGTCCGGTCTGGGCATTTCCCTGTTCCGTGATAACTCCACCCGTACCCGTTTCTCATTCGCATCTGCCTGCAACCTGCTGGGTCTTGAAGTTCAGGATCTGGACGAGGGCAAGAGCCAGATCGCTCATGGTGAGACCGTTCGTGAGACCGCTAACATGATCTCCTTCATGGCAGACGTTATCGGTATCCGTGATGATATGTACATCGGCAAGGGCAATAAGTACATGCATGATGTAGTAGATGCAGTAACTGAGGGTCACAAAGACGGCGTTCTGGAGCAGAAACCTACCCTGGTTAACTTACAGTGCGATATCGACCATCCGACCCAGTGTATGGCTGATATGCTTCACATCATCAACACCTTCGGCGGCGTTGAGAACTTAAAGGGTAAGAAAGTAGCTATGACCTGGGCTTACTCCCCGAGCTACGGCAAACCGCTTTCCGTACCGCAGGGCGTTATCGGCCTGATGACCAGATTCGGCATGGACGTTGTTCTGGCACATCCGGAAGGATACGAGGTAATGCCGGAGGTTGAGGAAGTTGCACGTAAGAACGCTGAGAAGACCGGCGGCAGCTTCACCAAGACCAATTCCATGGCAGAGGCATTCAAGGATGCTGATATCGTATATCCGAAGAGCTGGGCTCCGTTCGCAGCTATGGAGAAGAGAACCAACCTCTACGCTGAGGGCGATACCGACGGCATCAAGGCTCTGGAGAAAGAGCTGCTGGCTCAGAACGCAGAGCACAAAGACTGGTGCTGCACCGAAGAGTTAATGGCTACCACCAAGGATGGCAAGGCTCTGTACCTGCACTGCTTACCGGCTGATATCAACGACGTATCCTGCAAGGATGGCGAGGTAGAGGCATCTGTATTCGACCGCTATCGTACTCCTCTGTACAAAGAGGCAAGCTACAAGCCATACATCATCGCAGCTATGATCCTGCTTGCAAAACAGCAGTGCCCGCAGGAGACTCTTGCAAAGCTGGCTGAGAAAGCAAC
>NZ_QUEH01000027.1:0-26072 GCF_003477935.1 Clostridium sp. AF32-12BH
GGGGCAAGACACCCGGTAAACTGTCCTTTCTGCGCTTTCAGAAGATAAGAGGAATGGACTTTCTTGGAAATATCCTTGCTGTACATCTCGTTCAGGATATTCTTGAACGGGGCGATGTCGTTGTTATCCCGCAGGGTGTCGATACCGTCATTCATGGCGATATAGCGGACACCGTTTCTTGGGAAAAAGTCCTCAATCAAATGCCCTGTTTGCAAATAGTTACGCCCCAGTCGGCTGAGGTCTTTCGTGATGACAAGGTTGATTTGCCTGCGCTCAATGGCTCTCAACATTCTCTGTAAATCAGGACGCTCCATATTAAGACCTGTGAAGCCATCGTCCTGATAGACTGCCACAACCTCCCATCCCTGCTTTTCGCAGTATTTTTCCAGCATATCACGCTGGTTTGCGATACTGGCACTTTCGCCTTGCAGGTCATCGTCCTTTGACAGCCTGCAATAGACCGCCGCACGATAGCCCCCGGCAAGTGCTGAACCGATTGTTCTGTATTCCATTTCGTTCATCATAGCCATTTACCCACACAATCCAGACGGTATCTGGCTCTGTTGAACCTCATCTTCATTATACTTCAAATCTTTCTTTTTAGCAAGATATTCTTTTGTATTTGTTTTGCCGTATTTCTGGGAAATCAGGCTGACGAACACATCGGTGGCGTCCAGTTCCCCGTCAAATACGGTTGTCACTTCAATCTTGGTCTTATTTTTCGCCATAGGCAGTTATCCTCCATACATGAAAATAGCCAGACAGAGAACGGTCGGCAACGAAGTCCGGCAACGGGCTTCAAAAGACCTTGCAAACAATCTCAATCTGGCGTTGATTACTATTTATACTTTTCTTTTATTTTTCTGTTGTTTTGGTTGTCAGAGAGGGAAAAAGCCCGGAAATAAGGGATTTTCCCCGGCAACCGGCTCGGCAACGGGATAGCAACGAAGTCGGCAACGGGCTGTCATTTTCAGAATGGAAGCTCCATCTGCTCTGTGACCTCCACAAAACCGTCCATAGATTTTTCGGGCGGGTTGTCGGTGTCCGTTGCCGGGATTTCACGCTCCCAGCCCTTTTGTCTGCCGTATTCCGCAAACATCCTCGGATTGGAAAAGTAGTTCCACCCGGTAATGCACTGGTTCATTATCTCGTTGATTTCCCGGATTTCCCATTGCTTCGGCTCATCAAAGGTGTGGTTTAAGGCTTCCTTGTAGAGCTGCTTGGAGCAGACCGTTTCCCCGGTGTACTTATCAAGGTAAGCCTGTATCATCCCGGCTTTGGTGTCCTCCGGCATAAAATCCCGCTGGTGTTCTTTGAGATACCGCTGCATGGCTGGGCTGAATGACAGCTTGAACATGCCGCTTCGGTAAATCTCCATTGCTTCCGCCCACATCTGGCTGATATAGGCTCTGGAAGCGGCTTCGTCCTCCAAAATGTGAACCTCGGCTTGCTCCGGGTACACCATGACCGGGATAAATCGGCGGTTGCCGGAACGGTCAAGGGGGAGAAAGTCAAGGGCGTTGGAAGTGCCGCCGAACACGCATTGACGGGGGCGGTCTGCCGGGTGAGTTTCATAGGGAATTTTGTAAACCTCTTTCTGGCGGCTTAGAAAGGACTTGATTTCCTCAATGCTCTTGGCATTGGCGGTTGCCATCATTTCCGACATTTCAATTATCCAGTGACCTTGCAGCTTGCGGTACACGTTATCATCGTCCAGCTTCCGCAAATCATCGGAAAACCACTCGTCCCGGACTGCCAGCAGCCGGAAGAAGGTGGATTTGCCAGCCCCCTGACCGCCTACCAGACACAGCATGATTTCAAACTTGCTTCCGGGCTTAAATGCCCTTGTAATCGCCCCCAGCATGAACAGCTTCAAGGCTTCATAGGTGTAATCGTCCACATCAGCTCCCAGAAAGTGCCGCAGACAGAAGCGGATGCGCTCAGTCCCGTCCCATGCAAGGCTGTTCAGAAAATCCCGGATGGGGTGGTACTTATTCTCATTCGCCACAATCCCGATGGCGGTTTCAATCTTTTTCTCACTGGTAAGCCCGTAGGTTTCCTCCAGATAGAGAAGCAGATACTTCATGTCCGTATCGGTCAGGGCTGTGCTTTCTCTGTGAAAACCGATGGGCTTTATGATGTCCTTGCGGTCGGTCAGGATGTTGTAGGCGATTGCCCCGGCAAGCACAGGGTCACGCTGGAATACGGTCAGGCAGTTCCGTATGCTCTGGCGGACGCCGCCTTTCTCGGTGGTTTCCAGAGTTGCCTTTACTTCCTCAACGCTCTGGGGCGGCTGCATGGCGTTCATGGTGTTTTTTAGTTCTTGCTGCGTCTGCGGCTGCAAGCTCTGCCATTCGCTGTTCAAGCTGTATCACATCCTTTCCGTAGTCCATAATCAAAACCGCTTTTTCCTCTGTCTCCCCGAACAGCAGCACATCCAGCAGATATTCCACATGGGCTTGCTTCTGCAAGGCTTCCACGAACCGGGGATGAAACGCTTCCTCCGGGGAGTGCGGGGCATAGTCGGTTTTCCATACCCGTAAGAGGTGTAGATAATCGGCAAGGACACGGAAGCAATGTGCCTTTGCTTCCCGGAACTGTTCTTCCGGGGATTTCTGCCGGGGCTTGGGCTTCCTTGCCCTGCCCGGTGGCTTCCAGTCCTCATAGGCAAGCCCGAAGTCACTCGCCAACTGTGCGGCGGCTTCCTTTTTCCCCAGCCCGTACAGGGCAGCTACAAAATCAATCACATCCCCATCTGCACCACATCCGAAGCAGTGGAAACGCTTGTCCAGCTTCATGCTGGGGGTCTTATCGTTGTGGAACGGGCAGCAAGCCATCCCGTTTCTGTTTACCCGGATTCCGTAATGCTCCGCAGCCTGTCTTGTCGTAACGGACTGCTTCACAGCTTCAAATACATTCAAATCAATTCCTCCTTGTAAAAAAGAAAAGGCACTTATCATTCTCAATCTGAAAATGGCAAGTGCCTGTTAAAGTTCCATATCCTGTTGTTTGTGTTTCGTCTGCGCCGGGGCGTTTTTCTGTGCTTTCTTCTCGTCAGCCTTATCCTGCAAGACTTCTTTGAGGGGCTGCTTCTTGGGCGGCTCTTTGCTTTCCTCTGTGCCGGGTGTGGCTTTCCGTACCCAGTAGCGGATGTCCCGCAGCTTCTTCAAATCTTCCTGCACCTCGGTCAACGGTACTTTCAAGTCTGCGATTTCGCCCACAAGCTTCGCCTGTTCCTGCAAAAGCTCCTTTTTCGTGCTGTCCTTATCATCCGGGTGCTTGGCAAGGTAGGCACTGGCTTTCTCAAACCGGGCAACCTCCGGGTGTTCCAGCTTGAATTTTTCCTTAGTTTTCTTGAAAAATATCTTCTGGTATTTCTCATAAACGGGCTTACATTCCTTACAGTCCGTCCGGGCGGCAAGGATAGCGTCAATCACGTTGCTGCGGGTTTCCTTTGGCTTCATCTGCTTTCGGTAGTCGGCGGCAGATTTCCCGGACGTTTCTATAAAGTTTTCCAAATCCTCCACGGTGGAAAGTCCCTTTCTCTGAAGATAGGACAGGGCTTCGCTGACTGCCTTTAAGTCTTTGGAAGTTCCACGGTTTTGTCCCGCCCGTGTCCAGTCGCTCCGTTCTGCCTTTCGTACCTCCATGTACTTCATCAACAGATTGGGAAGAAATACCGCTTCCTCCGCAGCTTTTTCCGCAAGCAGTTCTTTTCGTTTTTCACTAAGCTCGATAATCCAGCCTTTGAGATTTTTAATAAGCTGCCGGATAGACTTCATCAGGCTGTTGGCGGCTTTGATTTCCCGGTTCAGATTTCCGATGTTGGTCTGAATCCCTCGCTTTTCCATCTGCCGGACAGCAGCACCCTCATGGACGGTAGGGATAATATCAAGCCCCTGTCTTTCATAAGAACGGAGATCCACCCGCTCCGGGCGGTTGTTGGCTTCCAGATAGCGGTTCTGGATGATCTCCCATTCATGCCGCCAGATTTCACAATACTTGCGGTCGTTCCAGTCAACCGTATCTTCCTTGTGACTTTTCCATCTGCCGGACGGAAGTTTTATCCGTTCCCCGTTCTCGTCAAGGTCATAAACCTTGCGGCTCTTGGGAAGCCATTTCCCATGTTCATCCATTGCCCGCATAGTCAGCATGACATGAGCGTGAGGGTTTCCGTCCCCTTTGTCATGGATGGCAAAATCCACGCACATTCCTTTGGAAACAAACTGCTGATTGCAGAAATCCCGGACAAGGGCGGCGTACTGGTCGGGCGGTATCTCTCTGGGGATGGTAAGCACCCACCGCCTTGCAAGCTGGGAATTCCATTGCTTCTCCACCGCTTCGGCGGCGTTCCATAAAGTATTGCGGTCTGCATACGACCGTGGGGCATTTGCCGGAAGCAAGATTTCATTGTGGACGATACCACGCTTTTCCGGGTAGTGCTTCACTTCCTGATCGTATCCACAGAACAGCTTTTCGCCGCTCTGGTAGGCAGCGGCGGCAACCGCAGACTGCTGTTGGCTTCGCTGCACAATCGAGATTTCGTTGTGTGGACAGGGCATTTCGTGTCCCTCCTTTCGGTAATTGGTGGATGGGGTGGCGTTTTACCACCTCATTTGGGGCAGAAAAAAAGCAGGAGACCTTTTCAGATTTCCTGCTCGGTGGTGCCGCCGGTGGGCGGCTGGTATTCAGTTTTGAAAGTTCGGGTCAGGGTGGCCCGATGATGAAATAAAATATCTGCATGAAGATTATTCAACTTCTTTTAGTAATTCTTCAACAGAAATACCGTAAAGTTTTGCAAGTGCAAAAAGATTTGATGTGGAAGGGTCGGATGTTCCATTTTCCCATTTTGAAACAGCCTGCCTGCTAACACCAATCGTTTCAGCAACAAATTCCTGCGTCATTTTGCACTGTGTTCTGTGTACTTTGAGTGCTTCACCCAACGATTTCCTCACTACGGATTTTTCCTGCCGTACATCTTTTGAATGGATATATTTGAGTAATGCACGAACAATAAGGGTAAGCAAACCAACAAAGATACATAAGAAAATTATTCCAACGATTATCATAAATACGGTTACTTTCATTTGACCACCTCCTAATGTTGCTGTTGGCTTCATTTCTCTGTACGGATATATTTAAGCAATGCACGAATAACAAGGATAAGCAAGCCGACAAAGATACATGAGAAAACTATTCCGACTACAATCATAATGATGTTTACTAACATTTGGATGACCTCCTTTCTTTGTTGGCTTTATTCTATCTGAATTACCGTGTTGCTACCACCAACTATCAAGCAATTATCAGTTGCATATCGGTTGCACAATGATAGCGTTCTGTTTTTTGACCTTATTATACTAAATTACCGTAGATAAGGATAGCTCGACTGATAAAACTTGCTGGACGGGAACAGCTTGCAGCGCAAGGTGTTTCCGGGCGGCAAGTCCACAAAAGGGTAGCTGGCGACAGCCAGCGCAGGGGAAGCGTAGCGTCCCCTGTATGATTTGGAGCAGACCATGACTGCGGAAAATCACAGCCCTCCGGCGAGGAGCCTTCGGAGAACGCAATGCACCAACCTTTGGGTGGTGTATAATTGCGCCCTTAGTAAACTAAGGGGGTTCCGGCATCTCCCGTTCCAGCACTTTTTTCAATAGTTCCTGCGTGTCCTGTCTGTGAAAAATGAGTTTCAACAACAGCATGACATCATCATCTGTCAGGCGTTCCGGCTCTTGCAGAAAACTTTCCAGCATACCGCCACGGGTACAGAGCCGGTGCGTCCGTTCCTTTCGGGTAAGCTGTTTCAACTGGTGCTGCAATGCCTTTTCATCATTGATGGCTTTCCGCAGTTTCTTTTCGCTTTTTTCCAACTCCCGATTGAGTTTTTCCAGCTTTGAGGTATCAGGCAAGGGCAGCGTCCTCCTTTCCCGGTATCAGCACATAAATCCGGTTTGGTTCTCCAATGCCCTGACGCACCCGCATGATAAGTCCGGCAGTTTCCAGTTCATTCAGAGAACGCTTGACCGTCATGGAGCTGCGGGACAGGACTGCGGCAATGGCTGTGACAGGGAAGCAGACAAAGAGGATTCCGTTCTCGTCCTCCTGCCCTTTGGAGAGCATAGCGTCCAGCATCCGGCAGTACATGATCTTTGCGGTGCTGCTGACTGGAAATCCTGTCAACGCTCTGGGAAAAGGCATACAGGGCGGCAATGGTGTGTCTATCGTCATAAATTCAAAATTCATTCTGTGTGTTCCTCCTTTTTCTTTGCTCGTTTGGATAAATAACAGGGGCAGTCAATCACAACCGCCCGGAAGCTCTGCTTGCACCCATGCTGGCATTTCCGGCATAATTCGTTGTAAGTGACACGCCCCCGGTCATTGAGGTAAAAGGAAAGCTCATACTTCCTCTTTTTGCTCATTCTCGGCATATTGCGCTTCCTCCCGTTTTAGTGTATGGTTTCGGGGCGATTTTCGGTAAAATTACAGCCATAGAGCCGCTTAAAATCTCCCGAAGTATCAGCGATAGGGTAGACTGTCCCCCTATCAGATTGTTGTGTTTCGGTATCATTTCGGTGTCAGTTCGCCAGTTCTCCCCGGTGTCGTTCCTCCCCTGAATCTCACAGCGGCGTATCGCTCCCTTTGGTACGCTCGTTTTGGTCAGGGTTCCTCCATATCCCTGCCAAAATTCATGGCGCTACATCGCCGGGGAAGCATATCCCACACAGGCTGGTCATTCGATTGGAATAATCCATCGATGAACTACCTGTATCATAGAACATTTTTGTGCCCTGTGCCGTATGTCCACAAAGTAGGAATTAAGGGTAAAAATCAGAAATTTCCACGATTACGGAAAGTGTGATATAATCCAGATAAGCGGCAGCAATGAAACCGTTGGAAAGGAGCGTGTGCCCATGAAAGGAGCAACAAGCATACAGGAACGCCTTTGGGAACTCCGCAAGGACAAAGGCTTAAATCTGGAAGAACTATCAAAACTAACGGGTATTTCTAAATCAGCCCTTGGCAGTTATGAAAAAGAAGATTTTAAGGAAATCAATCATGGCAACCTTATCACGCTGGCAGACTTCTATGGGGTTTCCGTCGATTATCTGCTGTGCCGGACAGAGAACAGGGAGCAGATCAACACGCCACTGACGGAGCTGCATTTGAACGATGAAATGGTTGCACTTCTGAAAAGCGGTCGGATCAACAACCGTCTGCTCTGCGAACTTGCCACCCATAAGGACTTTATCAAGTTTCTTGCGGACATTGAGATTTATGTGGATGGGATTGCCACCATGCAGATTCAAAACCTCAACACCCTTGTCGATACTGTCCGACATGAAATCATAGAACGGTATCGCCCTGGCGAAGATGACCCACATTTGAAAGTGCTGCAAGCCGCCCATATCAGTGATGATGAATATTTCAGCCACATGGTTCTGGATGACCTAAACCTGATTATCCGGGATATTCGGGAAACCCATAAAAAGGATAGTGAGAGTGCGCCCCAGACCACTGTTGCCAATGAACTGAAAGAAAATCTGGAAGCGGTCGAAAATTTCAAGGGCAGCCGTTTGGAAAAACTGGCAGTGCTTTACTGCAAGCAGCTCGGTATCAACTATAAAAATCTGTCAGATGAAGAATTTCGCTGGCTTATTCGGATTCTCCAAAAATCAAAGAAAACGGGAACGCCTATCAACCAGAGGAAAAAACGGTAAAGGAAAACCGCTGTTGCATGGTTTGTTGGATTCCATGTAGCAGCGGTTTGTGCTGTGGTTATTACTTCATTCGTTTTCTTAATATTCGGCGATAATTTGTTTCTCCCTTTGGTGCGTCCTGTATAATTTCCAACACACCATCTTCAAGCATTTTATCAATGCGATTGGAAATCCATACATCACTAATTCCAAGTTGATATTTTCCTAAAACATTACCTATGACAATAGCCATTTTGAATTGCTCTGGCTGTTCCGCAATTTCACGAAGAATGAAACTATCATATATATCTTCTGAAACGCTTTGCAATTTACCATTTAACATTGCACGCAAAGGTGCATTTTCATTTTGAAGTTGATTCCATTTCATAGCACAAGCTGAAAGAAATACAGGATTAGCTTTCTCTTGTAGAGTTATATAGTTTCCCCATTCGCCAGGAGAGACCTCGCCCCATGCTATTTTGGATGTCATAGTATTTTCTTTTCCATATTCCCATGTAGGTAACTTAACCAAATAAATTGTTGTCTGGCAGTTTAAGGGTTGAAGTTGTTTCATAAGCCAATACATACCACAAAGCTCATCTGGATTATAGCTATACCAAATGCGAATTTCTTCCCCAGCTACATATCGTTCAATCACTGAGGTCAATGTAGTTTTAATTTTCTGTATTTTTTCTTCAACCTGATAATCTAAATCCTCTACAAAGCAGACAGACAGCATTTTCTTGAAAACATTTTTCCGCTGTTCGCCAATTCCATTATCAGAAATATCTCCCACACTAAGAGCCATATCAAAACAATAAACATCACAGCTCTTGCCTCCCAATGGAATAGCATTCTCCCAAGCAATGCGTTCTTGTTCCTGTGCTTGAAGCTGTGCTTTTTTCATTTCATCTGAAGATGGAACACTCCCGTCTTCATGCCTCATAAATATTGAAACAGCACTTCCTCTATACTTTCCCTTGCCGTAAGTTTGGGCAATTTTCAAACTTCCACAGGCACTTTCACCAAATACAATTTCAATCATCTTATATACCTCCGATTTAATTGCTCCCGTTATGAATAAATCATCTCATGCAAAACAATTTCTTCTGCCCGGTTATGAATGTTATTGCAACGCTGCACCCATTCCATTTGGTGGGTACGCTTCAATTCCTCGGTTACGCCCTCGGCAGTTTTCATCTGCTCCATGATGGTGTCTAACCGTTCCTGTGCCTGTTCGTTCAGGTCTGCAAGATATGTCCACAATTCCCCGGTCAGTATCAATGTATTCAATCTGGCTGGGTGGACTTCCCTTAAATATTCCCGGTGCATCCGTCCGTACTTTCCGATAGGGCGGTGTTCCTCCGGCAGTTTCAAGTCCGGGATGTAATAATCTCCGACAAGGATATAATCAATTCCGTTTTCCGTTATTCTTGGTTTCAATTCGCTCATGTTCCTTACCTCCTGTGGAAGCAGGCTCGTCTGGTACTAACTCAATCACATCGGTAATCTCGCAATTCAGCGTTTCGCAGATACGGGCTAATGTATCCATGCTGATGTGCTTTCCCTCTTTGCTCATGTTGGCAATCATATTTGTTGTCATACCAGCGGCAAGCCTTAAATCCTCTTTTCTCATATCACGCTCTAACAGTGTGTGCCAGAGTGGCTTATAGCTGATGTGCATATTGTTTTCCTGCCTTTCTATCTATACCACCGGGGCGGCTGCCCCGGCAGGAACTTTTCTCTTATTATAGCACCAATCTTGTGAAATCACAATTTATTCTTGTAGCCTGCCGCTGATACCGTCTGGATTGTGCTTTTCCTTTCGTTTTTTGTTCCAACTAATTAGCCATGAACTGCTTCATGCCCTGGCTCTTTGCTTATGTGTGATAAAGAAGTAATAGAAGTGTAAAAAATTTTGCCGTTCCTATCCGGCACATGAGGTATGTCGGATAGGTCGGGCGGTTAGGTGTCGGGCAGTTCTACCTTGCCGACAAAAGAATAATAGATTTCGATTTCCTGTCTGCGTAACTTGCCCCGGCGTTTCCCGTCAAGGGCAACGCTTTCATGGACAACGATTTTCTCCACAAACTCCCGCAGCAGAGTAGGGGTAAGTTCTTCAATGGTAGTGTGCCTGCGTACCACATTCATAAACTTTTCAGCGTTTGCGGTGGCTTCCTGCGCTTTGGAAAGTTCTTCCCGCAGTCTGGCGGCACGTTCTTTCAGTTCTTTCTGCTCGGCTTCATAGTCTGCCGACAGCTCTGTGAAACGCTCGTCCGATATGCGCCCGGTTACGCTGTCCTCATACAGCCGCTTGAAGATAGCAGATAACTCGGCTATGCGTTTCTCGGCGGCTTCCAGCTCCTTTTTCTTGGCGGCGTTCCTGCGTCTGTCCCCGTCCTCATTCTGCTCGATTAAAAGCTTCATAAACCGGGCTTCATGCTTTGCCGCATAGCTGGTAACTTTCCGCAGATTGGAGAGTACGCCAGCGGTCAAGAGGTCAGTGCGGATAAAGTGCGCTGTGCAGTCGGCGGTGCGTTTCTTGTAGCTTCCGCAGATATAACAGTCCTGCTTGCGCTTGTCCGTCTGGTATCGCTGCTGGTACATGACGCTGCCGCAGTCGGCACAAAAGAGTATGCCGGAGAACAAGCCCACTTCGTCATAACGGTTGGGGCGTTTGCGCTGCTTGCGTAACTCCTGCACCCGTTCCCACGTTTCCCGGTCAATGATAGGCTCATGGTGGTTCTCAAAAACCGCCTGCTTTTCCGGGGGATTTTCTATGCTGTGTTTCAGCTTGTAGGACGGCTTCTCGGTCTTAAAGTTTACCAGACAGCCCGTATATTCCCGGTTTTCCAGCAGATGAACCACGGTATTGGTCGCCCACTTGCACTCATAGCCGGGGTGGTAGCGGCGGGTGCTGCCCGTCCTGCGGTATTCCAGCGTCCCCGGCGTGGGGATTTGCTGCTCGGTCAGCATACGGGCTATCTTGGTCGGACCGTTCCCGGCAAGGCAAAGGCTGTAAATCTGCCGTACCACCGGGGCGGCTTCCTCGTCAATGATAAAGTTTTCGTCCTCGTCCATGAGGTAGCCATAGACGGGCTTGCTTGTGATGGGCTTTCCGCTCATGCCCTTAGAGCGTTTTACTGCCTTGATTTTCTTGCTCGTATCTCTCACCAGCCATTCGTTAAAAATGTTCCGCAGCGGGGCAAAATCATTTTCCCCCTGTGCGCTGTCCACTCCGTCATTGATAGCGATGAAGCGGACACCTTTCTGTGGGAAAATCATTTCTGTGTACATTCCCACCTGTAAGTAGTTTCGCCCTAACCTCGACATATCCTTGACGATAACTGTCCCGACTTTCCCTGCTTCAATGTCTGCAAGCATGGCTTGAAATCCGGGTCTTTGAAAGTTCGCACCGGAATAACCGTCGTCGGTGTACCAGCGCAGATTAGAAAATCCATTCTGTTTGGCATAGGTTTCCAAAATCCTCTTTTGGTTGGAAATGGAATTGCTCTCGCCTTGCAGCTCGTCCTCATGGGACAGTCTTGGGTAAAGGGCGGTAATGAGTTGCTGGGTGGTCTGTCTTAACATAAATTCCTCCGTTTCCGACAGCCAGCCCCACTATTCCGTACCTTGATTGTACCACATGGGGCGGCTGTCTGTATAGCGGCAAAAGCGTCAAATCTGCTTCTTTACGGTCGGTAAAAATGACGGTTTTTCAATCAGGCTTATCACAGGTCAAATATCCGGCGGCGGCTTCTGCTTCCAGCACTTTCATCATCTTGTCAGCGGCGGTGTCGGTCGCCCCCTCCTTGAAAAAGCCAGACACCACAAGGATTGTGTTGCCTATCCTCGTTTCGGTCACGCAGTCCGGGCGGCGGGCAGGGCGTTTGTTTCTCTGGGTGTCGGTCATAGGCAAATCTCCTTTCCGGCAAGCAGCCGTTTCAGCTGTTCCATTTTTCCCTGTGCGGCGGCTTTCCTCAAATTCTCCCCGGTAAAGCAGAGAGGGGAACACATTTCAAGCAGGCGGTCATAAATCCGGGCGTGGGCGGTGTCCTCCGGGTGCTGCAATTCCTCCAGCGTGAGGTTGGTCGTCACAATCAGCGGCTTCCTGCTCCGGTAGCGGCTGTCAATCACATTGTAGACCTGTTCCAGACCGTATTCTGTGCCACGCTCCATTCCAAAATCGTCAATGATGAGCAGGGGGAAGCTGCAAAGGCGGGAAATATATTCGTTCCTGCCCGCAAAGCTGGCGGCAAGGTCGTTTAATATTGCTGCAAAGTTTGTCATGCACACCGGGACTTCCTGCTCCATGAGGGCGTTTGCAATACACCCGGCAAAATAGCTTTTCCCAGTGCCTACCCTGCCCCACAAGAGCAGCCCGTAGTTCCCGTCCTTTATCTGTTCCCAGCGTGCCACATATCCGGCGGCGTTCTTCATCTGCGGGCAGCTGCCGTTATCGTTGGCAAATGTCCAGTCCTGCATGGTCTTGTCTGTAAAGCCCTGCCGTTTCAGCCGTTCCACCGTTTCAAGGTGGCTGCGCCGCTTCTCGGCGGCTTCCCGTTCCTTACGGGCTGCCCGCTGGCAGTCGCACTCTGACGGGTGGCGGTCACGCCCGAAAAAGGTCTTGCCCTCCGGGAAATAGGCTTCTTTGGGTTTCCGGCATTTGCCGCAGTATAAAAGCCCGTCCTCCCCGGTGTAATCCTCCGGCTCGGCTGTGGTGTCGGTCATAGGCAGTATGGTGTTGTGGATTGTATCGGTCATAGGCTTTCTCCCTCCTTGAATGAATAGTCCGGTATGCCTTTCTTTGGCTTCTCTTTGGCAGCGTCCTCCTGCGCCCACTTGTAAATGGTGGCTGCATGGCTCTGGTACTGCTTCCCGGTGGAAGCGATGTGGCAGGAAAGGCGGTCAAGGTAATACTCCCACTTGCCGGGGAAGTCCTGTTCCAGCTCCAAAAGTTCTGTGTCAGAAAGAAATACATTTTTATATCTGCCATAAGCGGCGGGGGGCTGCCCCTCACTCGCTCCTTTTGTTTGGCTCTCTATTAGGTTGTTTATATTAGTTTGGTTAGGGGACGGTTTTCCGACCGTCATAAGGTCAGTTTTCCGGCTGTCAGTTGGTCGGTTTCCCGCCCTTATGAGGGGCGGTTTTCCGTCCGTCAGTTGGTCGGAAAACTGTACCACTGGGATAGGCGGCACTTTCACATACAGACGGTTGGCGGCAGAAAAGCCCGTCCGTCTGCGTTCCAGCAGCCCGGCAGCGTCCAGTTCGTTCAGTGCGCCCTTTATGGTGGTGCAGCCTTTATCCAGCATTTCCGCTATCTCTGCTATGGGGTAGACAATGTATGTCCGTCCCTCGCTGTCCTGCCAGCCGTTCTTCTGCGAAAGGGTGGAACGGTCTAACAGCAGCGCATATAACTCTCTTGCGGTGTGGGATAGGTCTGTTTCCAGCAGGAAACGGGGGTAAGGCAGGTAAGCGGGCAGCTCCGTTCCTGCGGTCATATAATCAGCGATAGGGTTCACCTCCTTGTGGTGTCTGTCTGTGGGTTCTGTTACGCTTTTAGGGGGCGTTTTTAAGGGAAAAGGATAAATGTATCACGCACCCTTTGACACCCTCCAAAAAAGCCTTGATTTATGCGGGTTTGAAATGCCCTAAAGCGTGACATTTCTCCCTTTGTTTCCGCTTCCGTTTGGCGGCGTTTATCCGCTTCATGCGTCCGGCGCAGTCCGGGCAGTATTTCCCCCGGTTGGATTTTGGGAAGAAGAACGCCCCGCAGACAGCGCAGCGTTTCCGGCTTCCCCGGCGCAAGAGGGCGGCTTCCAGTGCTTCATCAAGGGGCAGGACAGCGGCGGTAAACCAGCGGCAGAGCAGCGAATAGCTGATACTCTGTACACACACGCAAGGCTCGCCGTCCTCCAACAGCAGGCAGTTCCCGCTGTCATAGTTGCAGCACTCATGCACAAGGCGGCGGGCTGCCCGGTACTGGCGGTAGTCCATGCGGGGGATATTACCGTTCATGGCTCTGCTCCTTTCTGCGCTGCGGCTCGCTCCGGCGTAAAATCTGGTCGATATTGCCCTTGACAGTCTGCAAGCGGCGGTACTCCTCCCGTTTTGCCCGGTAATCGTTGTAGCCGCTGTTTTTCTCTTTGATAAGGCTTTCAATCTCTGCTTGCAGGGATTTATAGCTCGGCAGCTTGGAAATGCCGTTCTCCCTGAAATAGCGGGCGGCTGCGTCTGCTATGATAAAGTCACTTTCATGCTTCTGACGGTAGGCTGCTTTTGCTTTGGCGTTTTTCTGCTGTTTCAGCCCGTCCCGGACAGGGCGGGTCTTGGAATAGGCAAGCACCTGCCGTTGCAGCTCCTTTTTCCCGTTCAGCGTCTTTTCCACCTGCTTCAACCACGCAAGGCTTTCCTGCATGGCGGCATAGGCGGCAGAACAGGCTTCGTCCAGTTCCTCCGGGGAGGAAAAGCCGTACTGCTGATAGGCGGTAACGGTAGCTGCCATTTGCTTTAGGTTGTGCTTTGCCGCCCAGCGGTCATAGCCCACGCCCTTGCCCTCGGCTCGCTTGGCTTCCCGGTCAACCATGCGCTGCAAGGTGTTGTCTGCCGGGGTGGTTTTTGCAGCTTTTTCCCCTTGTAACGGCTTTTTAACTGCGGCAGGGTATTCGGGTATGGCTTTGGTCTGTTCGGCAGCTCTGTGGGCGTTCTGCGTGAGCAGGGCAAGGACAGCAGCCTTGTCAAAATCGTCCCCCAGCTTTCGGGCTGTGATAGGCTTTGTCCTGTCCGGCGTGAGGTAGGAAAGCCGCCCCCGGCTCTCCTTGACGGTCACACCCTCCCGCAGCAAAAGGGAAGAAAACTCGTCAAAGCTGCCAGCTTGGGAAAGTGCCTGCCGTATCGTCCGGCGCAGCTTCGCCTTGTCCGTTTCAAACTTGGTGGGCTTGGTCGGCTGTCCGGCGGCTTCTCTGGCGGCGTTCTCTTTGTCAAGGGCAAGCTGCCCTTTCTTTGCCGCCCAGTATTCCCGTTCGGTTATCCGTTCCTTGCTGCCGTTCAAGAGGTCGATTTGGTAAAGCCCCTCCCGGTGGCACATTTCCATGACTTCGCTCTTGAAATATTCCATAGCGGCGTTGGTGCAGCGGTGCTTGCAGCCCTCCAGCGTGTCGGCTGGTCTGTCCATGTAGGGCAGAAGCGGGACTTCGTAAATCCGCAGGGAGTTGATGACGATATGCACATGGATATTCCCGCTGTGGTTATGCCCGTCCGGGTGGGTGCAGATTAGGGCTTGGTGTCCGGGGAAATGCTCCTTGCAGAACTGCTCGCCCAGCTCCTGCGCCCGGTCTACGGTCAAGCCGTTGTCTGTCCCGTCCCGTGGGTCAAAGCTGATGATATAGTGGTGGCTTTTCACATCTTCCCGTTTTTGGTTTTTCTCATAGCGGAGATTGGCTCGCATACAGGCAACAGCGAAATCCTCGCCCCCGCAGTTGAGGGAAGAAATGCGGTAATCCTCCCTCGGTATCAGCCGCCCGTTTTCATCAAGGGTGGCTTTCATGGTAAACTCGTCATGCTCAAATGTGAGATAGGCTTCCGCTGCGCCATAGTCGGCGTTTTTAGAGCTGATATGTTTGAATGTTGCCAACAGCGTCACCCACTTTCTGCAAGACTTCAAACTTTAGGGCAGCAAGGTCGGAAACCGCCGCCCGTACCTCCCCGGCAAGCTGCGGATAGGGACTGTGCCACTCGTTCAGCGTCCGGGCTATCTGGTTTAAGTTGCCGCCGATCCTCCCGTATTCGGCGGTCAGCTTCCCGACAGCGGCAAGCAGCTCGTCATTGATGGGGGAAACGGTTATGATGGGGCGTATGGCTGCCCCGGTTATGGCTTGCCGGATAAACTCGGCTTGGCTCATGTGGTAAGCAGAAAGCCGCTGGGCAAACTCGGCGTATTCTTCCTCGGTCATGCGTGTTTTGACTACCCGGCTGCGGTGCGGCGTGTTGTATCGTTTCATAGGTGGTTGACCTCCTTTCTGTGCGTGGTGTCCTCTCACTAATAGGAGAAAAACAGGGTGTGAAGCGGAACTGTTTTTGAAAAATCCGAAAAATATTTTGAGGGGTTTTTCAGCGGCGCAAGCCGCATAAGCAGGGTTTGGGGAAGGCACTCCCCAACAAGATTCCCGCAGGGGCAAAATGAGCGATAAGCGAATTTTGGCACCTCGGTAGAATCTTGCTCTAAGAAACTGCCGGCCTGCCGTTCACTTGCTACTGCCACTTTTTCAGAAAATCTATAACCAGCTTTTTTTATAAAAGGCTGCGGGCTGGCGTTTTTCCCTTACTCCCTACAAACCACAAAAGAGCAGAATGGACGGACTTTCCGGCAAGAACTTTTCCGGCGGCTCGGTCTTTCCCGACAATAAGGCGTTTCGGAAGCTGCGTTTTGCCCGCTGTCTGAAAAAAATGGCAGCCTTTTTTGGTTTCACTGTCTAATACGGAACTTTTGGAAATTTGCCAAAAATGGACGCAAAAAAAGCAGCAAATCTTTTTCGGATTTACTGCTTCATGTGCCGCTGCGGTGCGGCGGGATGGATATTCAGTTGAAATAAAAGAGGATGGTGGTACTTTAGTCTATCGACTCTTTACTAACTATTAGGTAATCTTGAAAGATTTTCCTTGAATTTATCTAAAGAATGTTCATTGTTTCCCGCAAAAATAAGTGGAATTGTATATTCATATGATATGCCATTTTCATAGTCCGATAATTGTATTTTTATAGTATCATCCCTCTCATCTTTAGGTGCTATATATATGAATGAATTTTTATTTATATCAGATATTTTCCCTTTTTCAGAAGAAACAGTATAACCCCAGTCTGTTAAATTTGTCTTTATTGTAACTTCTGTTTCTGTTTCTTTTCTAGTCTGCAATGCTGTTTTATCGATTTGGATATCAAAAGGAGTCGAACCTAACAATTCACTGTTTATATTTACAAGTTCTTCTCCATTTGTTTTAGAAATATTAGATTCATCTTCATAATTTTGTTGAGATTCATCTTTTGGTGTTTCTCTGTTACATCCTAATAAAAAGCATAAAATAATTAGTACTAATACAGAAAGTTGTTTTTTTTGCATTTATTTCTCCTTTCATATTATCAAAGAAAGCACTGAGAGTACTTTCAAGAAATTTTGAAATATTCTCAATGCTTTCTATTTTTTGATCATAAACTTGCCGGTAATGATACTATGTTAATTTATCTCTTTCGCGTAACCTTTGTTGCAATATACACATGCACCATTCACCCATTTGTGAGACATTTCAATCGTCTCAACTTCATAAATGCTTACTTCTCCACAAATTAAACATTGTTTGTAATTATATACATGACGTGTCGCACATTTATCCCAGTCATCATATATACCAGGCATTTCATCTTCATATCCTTAGTACTGGGGAGAACCCCAACTATGAGTATGAGCGGCAAATACAGTCATTGGAGCAGCTACAATTCCAGCTACTACTGAAAGTGCTAAAATAGATTTTCTTAAATTCATAAGTTCCTCCCTTTCCTTAAAAATACATAGCTCTTTGTTACATTGTCATTTTAACATAATAATTGGTAAAATGCAATAATTTATTTTCTATTTACGAGAAAATACTGTGCATATTATCTTATTTAGGAATAGTTAAGGCGGCTACCTAAATCTTTTTATTACTTTACCGCACATGAGCATTCGCGCCCGGATTGTCGTTGCCGTAGCCCTCCATGAGATTGATAACGCCCCAGATACCAAGCCCGGCTCCAAGTGCTACAACAAGGGTCTGCAAAACGTCTACTGCGCTATTGAAAAATGCCATAAATAAATCCTTTCTGCCGCGTCTGCGGCTGTCCGGCAAGCGGACAAAAGGCGGTCAGCGTATGCCGCCGCATAAAAAAACCGCCCTCTGGTAAAGGCGGCTGTCCCCGCGCTGCGTAAGTTCTGCGGCGCGGCGGTATTCAGTTGTAGGGGGGTGCGGCTCCTGCCGCTGTGTGCTGCGCCGGAAAGTAGGGGCGCGTATCATGTAGCCGATATTGATATATGTGATTGCTTCGATTCCTCCTTTCGGTGTCCCGCTGTGCTGCCGGACGGGTATTATTCAGACTTGCGGGAAGTGAATAGCTTGCATAGCAAGGTGTTCGCTTCCCGCAAGTTCACAAAGGGGTAGCTGCCGCAAGGCAGCGTAGGGGAAGTGTAGCTTCCCCTGTCCCCCCCTCCCCGGCGGTCTGCCATGCTGTCACTGTTGAGGGATAAGCCCCCGGCGCGTGACATACTCCGTTGCAAAACGGCGGTGTTCCGCTTCCTTTTCCCGCCAATACTCCCATAATGCAGCGTCGGCGGCTTCCGCAACATTCATTAAAAACCGTTCAAGCTGCTTTTGTTTTTCCTCTGCGCTACGTTTCCTCATGGTCTGCGTCCTCCTGTAAGTCTGCTGCGTCAATCTCGTAATAGTCAAAAACCTCGTCGGGCTTGACAATGGCGGGGCGGCGTTTAAGGTGCTTTTCCATGTCAAAGGCGTTCTTCGGGTCTGCGTCGGATAGGTACTTGTATTTCGGGTGTTTCGTTATGTCGAATTTGTCCGAAAAGAACGGGCGCACCCCGCGTAGCTGCAAGATACATTTCCCTCCGTCCATGACTGCGATTTCATCTTCCGTCATAAGCTGCTTTCCCAATTTCTGATAGTTCAGCCCATGCGAAAGCTCCCGCCCCCTTGTTTCGGAAGTGTTGAAGCTGTCTATCGTTTCCTTGCCTAAAATCTCCGATATTTCTTTGAGCGTGGTTTTTTCCTTGCCGCCCAAGAAAAGCGTGGTGTCGCAGTTGCCGACTATGGTATCGGCGTTGTCCTTGTAGATTGCCTTTAGCTGTGACTGGCTCTGCAAGATGATTGACGCGGAGATTTCCCGGCTCCGCATGGTTGCGATTAGTTTCTCAAATTTGGGGATTTGCCCGATATTCGCAAATTCATCAAGTAAGCACCGTACATGGACGGGAAGCCGCCCGCCGTATTCATCATCTGCTTTGTCGCACAAGAGGTTGAATAGCTGTGTGTAGAGAATACTCACGACAAAGTTAAAGGTGTCGTCGGTGTCGCTGATAATCACGAAAAGGGCGGTCTTTCTGTCACCTATGGTGTCAAGCTCCATTTCGTCGGTTTCCATAAGCTCCCGCAGCTCCTTAATGTCGAATGGGGCTAACCTCGCGCCGCATGAGATAAGTATGCTTTTTGCGGTCTTGCCAGAGACGAAAAGTCAAGGACTTTTTCATCAAATTCACAAAGAAGTCACATTTTGCGGACTTCCTCACGGAGCAGACGCTTGATTTTGTCCTCCATCGTCTCTTTTGCGGTCTGGCTGAAATGGACACGGACGATATAGGTTGTCTTGCCGATCTGCTTTCTGACAGTCGGGCAAGTGGCGGTGTTAGTTGCGGTATTGTTCATTCAAAATCCTCCTGTAAATGAAAAATGCCCGGTGACTGTTCATCATCGGGCGGTGTCAGTATGAGGGAACAAGGCAAGGCGGCAACATTAAGGTATCTATAAAAACCTTGCCCTCTTTGCCACGCTTGCCGTGTTCCTGTTGTCAGTTTCGGAGATAGCAGACCCATGCTGTGCCGTCTTTCTCGGTCACAAGTCTGTCCCCGATACGGCTCTTTGCCGTTCTCATGGTGCGTGAAGAAATCCCACGCTCATTGACTGCCTTTTCCAACTCTGCGCTTGGCATACGCTTTCCGTCCGCAAGCAGTTCCAGAATGAGCATTTGCGCCTGTGCGGTCTTGCTCTCGGTCTTGGCGGTGTCTGTCCCGGCAAGAAGCTCGTCAGCGGTAATGTCATAAGCCCCTATCCACTCAAAACCTTTCTCATCTCCCAGAGAAAAGGCAAGGGACTGTCCGGGCGGCGCAAGGGAGCTTTTCTCATGGATAAGCACCCTCGTTGTCGGAATGTCCTTCAGCTTGCCAATAAACAGCAGACTGCGGACTGCCGCCGTAATGTCGATAGACCCCAATCCCCGGTAGGTGCTTTGCGTTCCTGCGGCTTTGTTCAGGTGTCCGATCAGCACGATAGCGCACCCAGTAGCCTGTGCAATGTCTCCCAGACTGCGGAAGATGGGACGGACTTCATTTGCCCGGTTCATGTCCACATCTGCGCCCAGAAACGCCTGTACCGGGTCAATGATAACAAGCCTTGCGTTGTTCTCACGGATTGCCCTTGCTATGCGCTCATCGGCAAGGGTCAGAGGTGCGTCCCTGTCATCAATGACAAGCACTCGTTCAAGGTCTGCGTCCGCTTCTATCAGTCGGGGCTTGACGGTATCGCCCAGACCGTCCTCGGCAGTTTGATAGATGATATTGAAAGGCTCAAGTGTCTCCATACCGGGCAAAGGCTTTCGATTGGTGCAAGCCGCCGCAAGGCGCATGGCAAAGTAGGTCTTGCCCTCGCCGGGATTGCCCTGGATAATTGTCAGCTTTCCAAATGGGATATAGGGAAACCATAGCCATTCCACGCTCGTCAGCTCCACATCAGCCATACGGAGCATTGGGACAGGCTGGGCGGTGGGCAGCTCTCGCAGCGTGATTGTCTCGGCTATGAATTTGCGGTTTGGAATATCCGCTTGCTGACGGAGAACATCGTTCCAGTCTTTCCTTGCCGGGACAAGGCGAATGACGGCGATCTCGCCGGGAATGGACTGTGCCAGTCGTGTGCAGGCTTCATTTCCTGCGGTGTCGCTGTCAAGGCAGAGGAACACTTTTTGGGTGTCCTTGCGCTCAGAAAGAAAACGGTCAAGGGCTTTGCCAGAAACGCCGCCCAGGGCAAGATAATTTCTTGTCTGCCAATCCTGCGGATAAAGGCAGATAAACGATAACAGGTCAATCGGCGCTTCAAAGACAAAGAGCTGATTGCCATTACCCTCGTGTCGGAACGGATAGGATTTGTCAGACCCGGCAATGTCCTGTCTGAATGGGTCTGCCGTTCCTCGCACATGGGCGTATCTCGGTGTACCGCTTCGGTCTCTGCCGACAAACACAACATTGTGCCGCTTTGCGTCCTCGTAAATATCCCCGGAAAGAAGAAAAGCCTCAACAAGCGTTTTGTTGAGACCTCGGCTTTCTGTGAGATATTGGATTGCTCTGTCGGCTGTCCTGTTGTGCAAGGGCAAGTGAAACGCTGTGGGCGGTGCTGTGGTGGCTTCGGTCTGTCCCTCGCCGTTTTCGCCTGTCAACATCTGAACAGCTTCGGGAAAGGACTTGCCGTAAAACTCCATGACGAAATCAATGGGATAGCCGCCCTTGCTCTGGCTGTGGCGAAACCACTTGTTTCCCCGGACGGTCAGGCTGTCATGTTCTTTCCAACGGTATTCCCGTCCGCTTTTGATAAGTGTCTCTCCCTGTGTGCGGAGAAAATCTTCCAGACTGACGGCGTTTGCCCGGTCAATCTGTGCTTGGGTGTAATTCATCGGGATAGTTCCTCCTTTTTCTGTCGTGTTTGGGGTCGATTTTGGAGCTTTTGTTCCTCTGTACGCTCGTTAAATCGGGCGGCAGTATCTACACATGACTTGACCTTCCAAAGGCGGTGTAAATCGTCTCTGACGGTCTTAAACTCGCCATAGGTGGTGTTGTGCGCCTGTTCCAGCTCGTCATACTCGTCGGACAGCTTTTTCATATCCACCTTGCCGTCTGGGAACTCCCCGGTCAGCTTTCGTCTGGCGGCGTAGAACTGTTTCAGTTCCGCTTCATGCTCTGCCTTGTACTTGGCTCTGGGCTTCTCAAACTTGATTTTCTGCAAGCCGTCATAGACAGGCTTCAAGCTCTGGAAAGCAGCGGAGCTGTCATAGAGCTGCTTAATTGCTTTCATTCGGGCGGTCTGTTCGTCCAGCGTTTTCTTCAAGCTCTCTGTGGCAGCACTGTGTTCGCTGACACGGTGTTCCAAATCTTCAAGGGAGTAAATGCCGTTTGCCCGGAGATAATTGAAAGTTTCGTTCATCTCCTTTAGGTTGCTGACCTTGCCTTTCTGCGAATAAGCCCCGGCTCTGCGCTGGGTGTAATAGGCGTTCAGCAGAGAAACAAGGTCGGGTGCCTGCGGCTTGGCAAGCTCCGCTTTTGCTTCGGCAATCCAATCAAACAGGAGAGCGATTTTCTTCTTAATGTCCTGGATAACGGCATTGGTCGCTCTGATCCAGCGATTGAACTCGCCTTTCTCGGTGCGTATACCTTTCTTCTCCATTGCCCGGACGGTTGCGCCCTCATGGACGGTGGGAAGAAGCTCTACGCCCTGACGCTCATAGCTTCGGTGGTCGATACGAACGTCAAGCCCCTTTTCCGCAAACTTGGCGTTGCATAACTCTGCCCATGTCTGCCGCCAGTATTCCAGCGTTTCGGGACTGCCCCAGTCGGTAGTGGGAACGGCGTTGAAAACAAACTCGCCGTTCTGGTCCCGGATACGGTTGCCGTCCTCGTCCAGCTCATACACCCGGCGTTGCTTTAGCCCCCATTTGCCGTTCTGCTCGATGGGGCGGATAGGGCAAAGCACATGAAAATGTGGATTGGGTATGCCGCCGTCCTCCCGGTCTGGCTGGTGTACGGCGAAGTCAACCACCATGCCCCGGCTCACAAAGTTCTCCAATAAAAATTGCCTTGCAAGAGCGATGTTTTCCTCAAGGGAAAATTCATTCTGCAAGGCAATGTCAAAGCTGTATGCAAGCTGGGCGTTCTTTCCACGCTCGGCTTTTTCCACGGCGTTCCATAGGGTCTGGCGGTCTGCGTATTCGGGCGGTGCATGGGACGGCAGGAGAATGTCGGAGCAGATCACGCCGCCCTTGCGGGTGTAGTCGCTGTATTCGCCGTAATACTCGCTATACAATCGCTCCCCGGCTCGGTAGGCAGCAGAAGCGATAGCGGACTGTCCTGCGCTTCGCTTAGTCTGCGTGACGCTCAGATGAAATAGTGCCATCGGCTTTCAACTCCTTTTCTCTGTTTGCTTGGCTGATGTGGGTAATCGTCATGTGACGGACGGCTCGCTGGACTTCGGACAAAGAAAAGATTTGTTCCATCAGCTCTGTCATTTCGGTGCGTGTGAGATCTTTGACCTCCGGGGCAAGGCTCTCAATCGTGCCGCCCAGATTGCAAAGGCGGTGGGTGCGTTTCTTTCTTTCGCCTTGTTCCAGAAATTTCTTTCGGTTTTCCAGACGCTCCAGCTTGTGCTGTTCCTGTGCAAGCCTTGTCTCGGCTCGTTCTTTTTCAGCTCGGAGTTGTTCAAGGGTTTTCGGTTTTGTCATTGTGCTTGACCTCCTTTTTTTGATTTTGGGAATAAAAAAAGACCGTCAACTTTTCGCAGATTGCGACCAGTCAACGGTCTGATTTTCGGTATTCGGTTTTTTCAAACTTGCTGGCGGCGAACAGCATTTCATGCTGTTTGCGGACGGCAAGTCCACAGGGGATAGCCGCTTTAGCGGCGCAAGGGGGTGTAGCCACCTTGACGGAACGAAGTGACGCAACATTCTCGGTCAGGCAGTTTTCTTCTGCTGACCGGGAATGAAGCTCCGCAGGACGCACTACTCTCGATAGAGAGTATAGAAGTGCGCCCTTTAGTTCCTAAAGGGATTTTGCTTCGCTGTTTATTGCACGCTCTCATTTTTCAAATGAAACATAAATTGTTAAATTATCAGGTATGTAGCTGATACTTAAACCTTTTTCTCCATTTGATAGGAGTGTCCCGACAGAAACATAGTTTTCTCCTTTGATTTTCTCTGACACATTCTCAACTACTGAAAAGCCCTCTTGTATCAAAAGCTCCATGTAGTTATCATAGCCTTTTTCGTCTATACCTGCAATACTGATACTGAAATTTCCGTGTTCTGTATCAAGCATAGCCCATGCAACTGTGCCAGTTGGAACGGGAAGTCCCTCAGTATATTCATTGACTGGCCATTCTCCCTCATCAAGCCTAATAATACCTTCAGATTGCGAATTGCTTGCGTCTCCTGTGTCTTTGGGTGGTGTTTTTGGGGCGGAGCAAGCAGTCAATGACAATATAAGCAAAATTGCAATTCCCGGAATAAATCTTTTCATAGTTACCTCCTATTGTTGTGGACAGCTCTGATAATCTGAATTGTGGCAAATGCAAAAGCGATTATGCCAACCAATAAAATAATTTGAGAAGCATCAAAAATAAAATCACCATTAACCTGAATGTTTGTCATTGCGTCTGCTTGCCCGATTGCTCCTTCCGGCACTTTACCAGACTTTGCAGTAGCATAAATTAAAAAAGCAACAATAGCTACCACAAGGGAAATGACACTTGAAATGATCCATTTCCGTTTCTTTGGGACGGAATTATCAATTCCAAACTGTTCTGCTGTGCTGTTAGCAAATTCTTGCGGCGTTCCAAGCCTTTCGATTACCTGTTGTTCAGTTTCTCCATGCTCCACGGCAGAATTAAATATTTCATTCAAGTCACGCACAACCTCGGTTTTTGCTTTGCGTGATAAATTTAATTCCTTTTCAACCTGCCTTATGTATTGCTCCTTCATTCTGAGACCTCCGTTTGTTGATAGGTGGCGATAAAGCTATTTACACAATCCGTATAGCTGGACCAAAACGTAATCAATTCCTGTAAAACTTCCTTTCCTTTAAGAGTAAGGGAGTAATATTTTTTTGATCCGCCATTAGCAGCCGCTGGTGCTAAACGACATTGAATTAGTTCCGCTTCTTGTAAGCGATACAGAATAGGGTAAATCGTTCCCTCTTTTGCATATCCTAAGACAGATGCACTGCTATTTAACTCTGTGATTATTTCATAGCCATAGGTCTCTTTGCGCCCGATTAAGGATAATAGTATCATTTCAAGAGAGCCTTTTTTGAATTGTTGCACATATTTGTTATCCATAATCTTCACCACACTTTAGTTCTGCTGATTAGCGTTGCTAAGTAGCAGAACTAATTATACTCATACTCGGTGCCTTAGTCAATAGACTCCTTGAAAAAGTTACAGTTTGTTCAAGCGTTTGAGCGCCCGAACATTTTTCGTCCGGGCGCTCTCAGTATCAGTCATAAATCAGCTCAAACTTCACAATCTCCTCTGCCTGTGCCTTGCAAGCGTTCATCTGCCGCACCCATTCCATTTGGTTTTCAGCTTTCAGTTGCTCTGTCACGCCGTTTTGCTCTGCCAGTGACCGCACGATCAGCTCCATGCGGCTTCGTGCCGCTTCGTCAATCTCGGCGCAATGCTCAAAGAGCTTGTCGGATAGCGCCAGCTCATTGAACAGTATCGGGCGGTGCATTTCCAGATACGCCTTGCGAAGTCTGCCGTAGTGTCTGAGGGGCTTTGTCTTGCGGATAACGATGTTCGGGATAAGATAATCGCCGTTCTGTGTGTAAGTGATATTCATGCTGTTTGTACTCCTTTCATCGGCTCTCTCTGCGGTAAGCTGCTGACAGGGACGAACACGCCCTTTGCAATGTCCTCCGCACGAATGGCGGCTTTCTTGGCTTCGATTTCTGCCTTTTTTCTCCCCTTGATTTTGTCCTCGTATCGCTTCTGCGCTCCGCTGGCTTTCCGCTTCAAGTAGTTCTGATGAAGTCTGTCCTTTCGTTCCTCACGCTTGCGGATTTCCTCTAATTCTTCCGGTGTCAGCTCCACTTCGCCAAACGCCGGGGGAACGAATCGCCCGACAAAATTGAAGTAAATCTCGACCTCCTGTGTGGTCTGTATACTGCCCTTGCGGTCACGCTCATGCACAAGGATTTTCTCGATAAACTCGTTGAGCATGGCAATGGTCAGCTTGTCGAAGTTCTCATATTTGTCAATCAGAGCGATAAAACGGTCAGCGTCCTTTTCGTGCTTCTCATAGCTCTTGACAGCCTTTTCCAGAACAGAGATTTCAGCGGTAAGCTCGGACTGTTCCTTTTCGTATTGAGCGTCCAGAGTGGCGTATCTGCTGTCGGACAGCTTGCCTAAAATGTTGTCCTCATAGATTTTGCAGAGCAGGACTTCCAGCTCGGAAACTCTCTGCTTTGCTGTGGCAAGGCGTGTGCGCTGTTTTCTGACCTCTGCCGTCTGCTGGCTGGACTGCGCTTCCTGCACCACACGGACAAACTCGGCTCGGTCATGCTTGGCATACTCGGCAATAGCTTTGAGCATTTCGGAAACAAGGGACAGTACCACATCTTCATTGATACGGTGCTGTGTCGTGCAGAGCTTTCCAACTGGGACTTTGCTGTATTGGGAACAGGTATATTGAGAAATACGCTTGCCGTTGTTGGTACGGTGGACATACATTTTACCGCCGCAATCGGCACAATAAAGCAAGCCAGTAAGTGGAGCTGCTTCGCCCCAGCCGTCCGGGTAGCGTCTGACATT
>NZ_QUEH01000028.1:0-6270 GCF_003477935.1 Clostridium sp. AF32-12BH
CCTTGCAGGTCATCGTCCTTTGACAGCCTGCAATAGACCGCTGCACGATACCCTCCGGCAAGTGCCGAACCGATTGTTCTGTATTCCATTTCGTTCATCATAGCCATTTACCCACACAATCCAGACGGTATCTGGCTCTTTTGAACCTCATCTTCATTATAGCTCATATCTTTCCTTTTAGCAAGATATTCTTTCGTATTTGTCTTACCGTATTTCTGGGAAATCAGGCTGACGAACACATCGGTTGCGTCCAGTTCCCCGTCAAATACCGTTGTAACATGAATCTCTGTTTTGTTTTTTGCCATAGGCAGTTATCCTCCATACATGAAAATAGCCAGACAGAGGGTGTCGGCAACGAAGTCCGGCAACGGGCTTCAAAAGACCTTGCAAACAATCTCAATCTGGCGATGGTTACTATTTATACTTTTCTTTTATTTTTCTGTTGTTTTGGTTGTCATAGGGGAGAAAAGCCGATAGTTTCGGGATTTTCCCCGGCAACCGGCTCGGCAACGGGATAGCAACAGGGGGTGCAACGGGCTGCCATTTTCAGAACGGAAGCTCCATCTGTTCTGTGACCTCCACAAAACCGTCCATCGTTTTTTCAGACGGGTTGCCGGAGTCCGTTGCCGGGTTTTCACGCTCCCAGCCCTTTTGTCTGCCATATTCGGAAAACATTCTTGGGTTCGGGAAGTACCGCCAGCCAGAAATGCACTGGTTCATAATCTCGTTGATTTCCCGGATTTCCCATTGCTTCGGCTCGTCAAAGGCATGGTTCAAGGCTTCCTTATAGAGCTGCTTGGAGCAGACCATGCTCCCGGTGTACTTATCAAGATACGCCTGTATCATCCCGGCTTTGGTGTCCTCCGGCATAAAATCCCGCTGGTGTTCTTTGAGATACCGCTGCATGGCGGGGCTGAAAGCCAGCTTGAACCTGCCGCTTCGGTAAATCTCCATCGCTTCCGCCCACATCTGCTCGATATAGGCTCTGGAAGCAGCTTCGTCCTCCAAAATGTGAACCTCGGCTTGCTCCGGGTACACCATGACGGGGATAAAGCGGCGGTTGCCGGAACGGTCAAGGGGCAGGAAGTCAAGGGCATTGGAAGTGCCGCCAAACACGCACTGACGGGGGCGGTCTGCTGGGTGGGTTTCATAGGGTATCTTGTAAACCTCTTTCTGTCGGCTTAAAAATGACTTGATTTCCTCAATGCTCTTGGCGTTTGCGGTTGCCATCATTTCCGACATTTCGATAATCCAGTGACCTTGCAGCTTACGGTACACATTGTCATCGTCCAGCTTCCGCAAATCATCGGAGAACCACTCGTCCCGGACTGCCAGCAGACGGAAGAAGGTGGACTTTCCAGCCCCCTGACCGCCTACCAGACAAAGCATGATTTCAAACTTGCACCCCGGCTGAAAGGCTCGTGAGATTGCACCCAACAGGAACAGCTTCAATGCTTCATAGGTGTAATCATCTGCGTCAGCCCCCAGAAAGTGCCGCAGGCAGAAACGGATTCGCTCTGTCCCATCCCACACAAGAGTATTGAGATAGTCCCGGATGGGATGGTACTTGTTTTCATTCGCCACAATCCCGATGGCATTATCAATCTTTTTCTCATTGGTAAGCCCATAGGTTTCTTCCAGATAGAGAAGCAGATACTTCATATCCGTATCGTTCAGGGCTGTGCTTTCTCTGTGAAAACCGATGGGCTTTATGATGTCCTTGCGGTCGGTCAGAATGTTGTATGCGATAGCCCCGGAAAGCAGCGGGTCACGCTGGAATACGGTCAGGCAGTTCCGTATGCTCTGACGGACACCGCCTTTCTCGGTAGTTTCCAGCCCCGCCTTGATTTCCTCAATGCTCTGGGGCGGCTGCATGGCGTTCATGGTGTTTTTTAGTTCTTGCTGCGTCTGCGGCTGCAAGCTCTGCCATTCGCTGTTCAAGCTGTATCACATCCTTTCCGTAGTCCGTAATCAAAGCTGCTTTTTCCTCCGTTTCCCCGAACAGCAGCACATCCAGCAGATATTCCACTTGGTCTTGCTTCTGTAAGGCTTCCACAAACCGGGGATGAAAAGCTTCCTCCGGGGTGTGCGGGGCATATTCCTTTCCCCATGCCCGAAGCAGGTGGAGATAGTCGGAAAGAATACGGAAGCAGCGGTTTTTTGCTTCCTGAAACTGTTCCTCCGGGGATTTCTGCCGGGGCTTGGGCTTTTTTGCCTTTCCCGGCGGTTTCCAGTCCTCATAGGAAAGCCCAAAGTCCTGTGCCAGCTGTACGGCGGCTTCTTTCTTTCCCAGCCCATACAGGGCGGCGGCAAAATCAATCACATCCCCATCCGCACCGCAGCCGAAGCAGTGGTAACGCCGATCCAGCTTCATGCTTGGGGTTTTATCATTATGGAACGGGCAGCAAGCCATCCCGTTCCGACCTACACGGATTCCATAATGCTCCGCAGCCTGTCTTGTTGTAACGGACTGCTTCAAAGCTTCAAATACATTCAAATCTATCCCTCCTTGAAAAAAGAAAAAACACCTGACATTCTCTGATTGAAAATGGCAAGTGCCTGTTAAAGTTCCATATCCTGTTGTCTGTGTTTCGCCTGTGCCGGGGCGGTTCTTTGAGCCTTTTTCTCGTCTGCCTTATCCTGCAAGACTTCCTTGATGGGCTGCTTCTTAGGCGGCTCTTTACTTTCCTCTGTGCCGGGTGTGGCTTTCCGTACCCAGTAGCGAATGTCCCGCAGCTTCTTCAAATCCTCCTGTACCTCGGTCAGTGGTACTTTCAGCTCTGCGATTTCTTCCAGAAGTTTTTCCAGCTCCTCTTGCAGCTCCTTTTGGGTACTGTCCTTATCGTCCGGGTGCTTGGCAAGGTAGGCGGCGGCTTTCGCATACCGGGCAACCTCCGGGTGTTCCTGTTTGAATTTCTCCTTTGTTTTCTTAAAAAATATCTTCTGGTACTTCTCATAGACAGGCTTACATTCCTTGCAGTCTGTCCGGCTGGCAAGAATCCCGTCAATCACTTTGCTGCGGGTTTCCTTTGGCTTCATCTGATTGCGGTAATCTGCGGCTGATTTCCCGGAAGATTCCAGAAATGCTTCTGAATCCTCCACAGTGGAAAGCCCCTTTTGCCGGAGATAGGACAGGGCTTCGCTGACTGCCTTTAAGTCCTGTGAAGTCCCTCGGTTCTGTCCAGCCCTTGTCCAGTCCCTCCGTTCTTCCTTTCGTATCTCCATATACTTCATCAGCAGATTGGGAAGAAGTGTTGCTTCCTCCGCCGCTTTTTGTGCAAGCAGTTCTTTCCGTTTTTCTCCCAGCTCGGTAATCCATCCTTTGAGGTTTTGGATAAGCTGCCGGATGGACTTCATCAGGCGGTTGGCGGCTCTGATTTCCCTGTTCAGGTTGCCGATATTCGTCTGGATACCACGCTTTTCCATCTGCCGGACAGCCGCCCCCTCATGGACAGTGGGGACAATATCAAGCCCCTGTCTGGCATAGGAACGCAAGTCCACACGCTCCGGGCGGTCATTGGCTTCCAGATAGCAGTTCTGGATGACCTCCCATTCATGCCGCCAGATTTCACAATACTTCTGGTCGTTCCAGTCCACCGTATCCTCCTTGTGGCTTTTCCACCTGCCGGATGGCAGCTTTATCCGTTCCCCGTTTTCGTCAAGGTCATAAACCTTGCGGCTCTTGGGAAGCCATTTCCCATGTTCGTCCATTGCCCTCATAGTGAGCAAGACATGGGCGTGGGGATTGTGTCCCGGCGGATAGGGGTCATGGATGGCAAAGTCAGCAATCATGCCTTTGGAAACAAACTGCTGTTCACAAAACTCCCGGACAAGGACAGCGTACTGGTCAAGTGGTATTTCTCTTGGGATGGTAAGCACCCACCGCCTTGCAAGCTGGGAGTTCCATTGCTTCTCAACCGCTTCGGCTGCGTTCCATAAAGTATTGCGGTCGGCATATTCCTGTGGGGCATTTGCCGGGAGCAGGATTTCATTGTGGACGATACCACGCTTTTCCGGGTAGTGCTTCACTTGCTGGTCGTATTCACAGAACAGTTTTTCGCCGCTCTGGTAAGCAGCGGCGGCAACAGCAGACTGCCGCTGGCTGCGCTGCACAATCGTGATTTCGTTGTGTGGACAGGGCATTTCGTGTTCCTCCTTTCGCTAATTGGTGGATGGGGTGGCGTTTTACCACCTCATTTTGGGCAGAAAAAAAGCAGGAGACCTTTTTTCAGATTTCCTGCTCGATGTGCCGCTGTGTGGGCGGCGGGTATTTAGTTGTAAAAGTTCGGGACAAGTTGACCCGATGAGTGAATGATAAATAGAAAATTTGCAAAGACTATTGACATTTTTCCAAAATATCTTTCAGTTGAGCAGTCAACACATCTTCTTGACCGAGAAGCACATCTTTTTCATATACAATGGTATTCCACAGATTGCTGAGTTCTGCGGAAATTTCAGGGCTATCACAAAATTCGTGTGCCACCCAAATATTGCTGGCTATCGCTTCTGGGGCGCCATCAATGGACAGACCTTTATCTTTGATTGTATCAATCGCACGAGAAATATATTTATCAAATTGTGCTGCTCGACTTTCTGTATGTGACTTGTCGCTCACATAGTGTCCAATAAAAAAGGAAATTGCAAATCCAGCGATGATGAACACGATAGTCAATGCTGTACCTATTCTTTTCATACTTCCAACTCCTTTGTCAAATTCAAGAACTATTTTTTATTGCTTCCTATCCAGTAACATCCTGCTCCGATTACCGCTGATAAAAATTCAATTCCTTTCAAATACATATCGTAGTTTGTATATCCGATAATTGGACCAGATAAAACATAAATTATAACAAACACAATAACTGTAACTATTGCTCTCTTAGCAGTGTCCTTCACTTTTATTCCCTCCATAACTTCGACATTGTTGCTATGAAATTTTCTTTTCATCATCTCTCGGTGGTCGGACATAACATAACATTTCTTTTTCACAAGCACCAAATTTTGAGAAATTGGATTTCGCTTCTTTTAGTGTTATTCCATGATTAGAGTCGCTTGGTTCGTTATCAGAAGCAATGAACGGGTCATTCTCCCAAAAACAAACGGGACAGATATACCCACAATCTTCATTTGCCGGAACATTATAGGTAAAATATCCGCAGCAAGGACATTGGTATTTTTTCATATAAACCTCCCGTTTAAGCCTTGACCTCAAATTCCTGATTTATTGCTGACTTCATTATACTTCATTGCCTATCGAAAAGATAGCATATTTTATGAAACTTGTCGGCTGGGAACAGCTTGCAACGCAAGGTGTCCCCAGATGGCAAGTCCACAAAAGGGTAGCTGGCGGCAGCCAGCGCAGGGGAAGCGTAGCGTCCCCTGTATGATTTGGAGCAGACCATGACTGCGGAAAATCACAGCCCTCCGGCTAGGAGCCTTCGGAGAACGCAATGCACCAACCTCTGGGTGGTGTATAATTGCGCCCTTAGTAAACTAAGGGGTTTCCGGCTTCTTCCGTTCCAGCAGTTTTTTCAATAGTTCCTGCGTGTCCTGTCTGTGAAAAATGAGTTTCAACAACAGCATGATATCATCATCTGTCAGGCGTTCCGGCTCTTGCAGAAAACTTTCCAGCATACCGCCACGAGTACAGAGCCGGTGCGTCCGTTCCTTTCGGGTAAGCTGCTTCAACTGATGCTGCAATGCCTTTTCATCATTGATAGCTTTCCGCAGTTTCTTTTCGCTTTTCTCCAGCTCCCGGTTGAGCTTTTCAAGTTTTGAGCTATCAGGCAAGGGCAGCGTCCTCCTTTCCCGGTATCAGCACATAAATCCTGTTCGGCTCTCCAACGCCCTGACGCACCCGCATGATAAGTCCTGCGTTTTCCAGTTCATTCAAAGAACGCTTGACCGTCATAGGACTGCGGGACAGGACTGCGGCAATGGCTGTGACAGGGAAGCAGACAAACAGGATTCCGTTCTCGTCCTCCTGCCCTTTGGATAGCATAGCGTCCAGCATCCGGCAGTACATGACCTTTGCGGTGCTGCTGACTGGAAATCCTGTCAACGCTCTGGGAAATGGCATACAGGGCGGCAGTGGTGTGTCTATCGTCATAAATTCAAAATTCATTCGGTGTGTTCCTCCTTTTTCTTTGCTCGTTTGGATAAATAACGGGGGCAGTCAATCACAACCGCCCGGAAGCTCTGCCTGCACCCATGCTGGCATTTCCGGCATAATTCGTTGTAAGTGACACGCCCCCGGTCATTGAGGTAAAA
>NZ_QUEH01000028.1:6280-18848 GCF_003477935.1 Clostridium sp. AF32-12BH
TGGCATACAGGGCGGCAGTGGTGTGTCTATCGTCATAAATTCAAAATTCATTCGGTGTGTTCCTCCTTTTTCTTTGCTCGTTTGGATAAATAACGGGGGCAGTCAATCACAACCGCCCGGAAGCTCTGCCTGCACCCATGCTGGCATTTCCGGCATAATTCGTTGTAAGTGACACGCCCCCGGTCATTGAGGTAAAAGGAAAGCTCCTGTTTCCTCTTTTTGCTCATTCTCGGCATATTGCGCTTCCTCCCGTTTTTGTGTATGGTTTCGGGGCGATTTTCGGAAAAATTACAGCCATAGAGCCGCCTAAAATCTCCCGAAGTATCAGCGATAGGGTAGACTATCCCCCTATCAGATTGTCGTGTTTCGGTATCATTTCGGTGTTAGTTCGCCAGTTCTCCCCGGTGTCGTTCCTCCCCTGAATCTCACAGCGGCGTATCGCTCCCTTTGGTACGCTCGTTTCGGTCAGGGTTCCTCCACATCCCTGCCAAAAGTCATGGCACTACATCGCCGGGGAAGCATATCCCACACAGGCTGGTCATTCGATTGGAATAATCCATCGATGAACTACCTGTATCATAGAACATTTTTGTACCCTGTGCCGTATGTCCACAAAGTAGGAATTAGGGGTAAAAAGCGGAAATTTCCACGATTGCGGAAAGTATGATATAATCCAATTAAGCGGCAGCAATCAAACCGCCGGAAAGGAGCGTGCGCCCATGAAAGGAGCAACAAGCATACAGGAACGCCTTTGGGAACTCCGCAAGGACAAAGGCTTAAATCTGGAAGAATTATCAAAGCTGACGGGCATTTCCAAATCAGCTCTTGGAAATTATGAAAAAGAAGATTATAAGGAAATCAATCATGGCAACCTTATCACGCTGGCAGACTTCTATGGGGTTTCCGTTGATTATCTACTGTGCCGGACAGAGAACCGGGAGCAGATCAACACGCCATTAAGGGAGCTGCATTTGAGTGATGAGATGGTAGCACTTCTGAAAAGCGGTCGGATTAACAACCGTCTGCTGTGCGAACTTGCCACCCATAAGGACTTTATCAAGTTTCTTGCGGACATTGAGATTTATGTGGATGGGATTGCCACCATGCAGATTCAGAACCTCAACGCCCTTGTCGATACCGTCCGGCATGAAATCATTGAACGGTATCGCCCCGGCGAAGATGACCCCCATTTGAAAGTGTTGCAAGCCGCCCATATCAGTGATGATGAATATTTCAGTCACATGGTACGGGATGACCTCAACCTGATTATCCGGGATATTCGGGAAGCCCATAAAAAGGACAGCGAGAGTGCACCTCAGACCACCGTTGCCGATGAACTGAAAGAAAATCTGGAAGCGGTTGAAAATTTCAAGGGCAGCCGTGATGAAAAGCTGGTTGTCCTTTACTGTAAGCAGCTTGGTATCAACTATAAAAATCTGTCAGATGAAGAATTTCGCTGGCTGATTCGGATTCTCAAAAAATCAAAGAAAATGGGAACGCCTATCAGCCAGAGGAAAAAACGATAAAGAAAAACCGCTGTTGCATGGTTTGTTGGCTTCCATGTAGCAGCGGTTTTTGCTGGGATTATTCAGTTGAATTTTTAGCACGACAAACTGGAATTTATTTTGGCAAATCATCTTCCGCTTTAAAATTCACATTACTGTCATCGATCGAGATTGTGATCGTGTAGTTATAGATTATACCATCTTCTGTTTCCAGCCTAAATGTTACCGCACCACCTCCGAGATACTGAAAGTCAGGTTCGTCAGACATTCTTGCATATGTGCCATACTGTTGAAAGTATCCGTCTGCATCAAAGAACGCAACATTGCTTGTTTGCTCCTTATCGTTCCGGAAGAGTACTGCACCAACACGGTCACTAGCATGATCTGGAATTAAAACACAGTCTATGTATTCCCAATCTGTTTCTTGCACAAGAGAGAACATCGACACAATATCTTGTTCAGACCAGATTTTTCCTCCATTCAGATTACTGATATCTGTATTCTGAACCGGATTGCTGGCAGAATCTGATGTTTCTGGCATGGCGTCTTTGCTGCTGCAGGCGGACATTCCTAATACACAAACCGTCATGAAAATAAAAAGCAATGCTCTCTTCATATGAACACCTCCTCAAATTCCGATTTCTCAGTTTCAAAAACTGGAACTTATTCTTCGAATTTTTTATGACACTTTGGACATTCTTTAGGGATCGGCCTATAACCAACAAGTGAGCAACCGCAATAAGGACATTTCATCATGGTGAGATGATATACAATACCACCAATAACAACCATTGCACCGATCAGCAGGCATAGGTTTACTCTGTACTCCTTTGCCGTCATTGCTCCTATTACTGCGAGCAATATCCCTATCATCAAAATGATCCAAGAAATGGCAGCCTGCTTTTGTGGGCTATTGTTTTTCATATAATCACACCCCCTCTACAAATTCCGATTTGTCTTTCTCAAAATCATACCATAAAAACGATTAACTGAAAAGAGAACGGAATAGAACAGGAACAGGAAAACCAAAGAAGAAAAGTAGAGGAAGATAACAAAAACGCCCGGAACGGGCGGCGTAAGCAGAGCATCTGGTGGATAAAGCCGGATGCTCTTTTTCTTTCCCTTTTTCATTTTAAAATACCAAAAAATATTATAGAGGAATAATCAATGATATTAAATACAACAATGTGGGTAGAGGCGCGTTTAGGCGTAGACATCCAGAAAGAAATAGCCTTTACCTATGCAAATGTGCTGGCGGTTCATACTGATCAGAGGTTTACGGTATATTCGGATGGCGGATACTGTATGATTGCGTATGAATGCGGCGGGCGGCATGTGGTGCGGACGCAGGCGGTGTATTTCGGAGCGGATCTGGATGTCGTGATGACGAGTGCGGATGGAGAGTATTACCTCTGCGTGGCATATGAGTATGAGAAGATGGTAGAGGAAGAAAAAGGGACGGTGTATGAATCGTGAAGGGCGGTGCGGAAGTGAAACAAGAGGTGGAGTGCTGTTTGAACTGCAAATATTGTGTTTCTTTCCCACGAAATAACCGCTATGGTGACATTGATTACTTTTGCATGGAAACAGAGTTTTTCTTACACGGGGTTAGAAAGGACAGAAATAAGTTCGAGCGTTTTACTCCGGGAGGAAGAAGGCTGGAGTGTAAGTTTGAGCGAAGGGTGGAAAAGTAATAGGGATAGAATCACTGAAGGAGGGGGCAACGTGTGCTGCAAGGCAATTAAAGATATGATAGAAAGTAAAGAAAAAGAAAATACTATTAATCTCTATAAGAACGGCGTATCTATAGAAATTATTGCAAAATCTTTGAGTTTGCCAATAGAAAAAATTCGTTCATGGATTTTATCTGCTGGTTTACAGATTTTGTAAACTATTATAACAATATTCGCCAAGAGCTTCTCTTAATGGGAGGCTCTTTGAAAATGTAGAGAGGGAGAAGAAAAACAGTATGTTTGAAAATTATATTTTTCCAGATTCGCAGGAAATGTACAATTTATAAGAGGTATTGGAAGAGCTGCTTTCAAAAGGTGATTATCCTATGGGACTTGGAGAGGGATCTGAAGTATATGCGGATCCTTCATTGGATTTTTTACTCCAGGTTCTTTTTACATCTGTGTCTACTCGAAGTGCTCATTTATCGCTCTGGGGTAGCAAAGCCTATGAGTATATGCTGGAAGATATCCGGATTGGAAGATATCAGAATCTTTCTATTGGAGAATTTGAAGAAAAACGCCAAGCGTGGATTACGGATGTCAAAAAGACAGAAAATCCAATGCTTCGGATTGCAAAAGCTTTGAGATATGGTCGGGAAGTAGATGATTGGGAAACGAAAAAGCACTTTTTGGATCTGGTTGCAGAACAAAAAGGCTTATTAATGTCTATGGAAGTGTGCGGTAATATGGTGGGAAAAGGATATTCTTTATCGCAGATTGCAGAAATTGTGCCATGGGTGACCAAAGCAGATATTTACGGGCTTTCCCATATGTTGAAAAAGCCACTTGAATTGACGGAAGAGGAACTTCGAGAAGTTGAAACAGAATATAAGAAAACCGGCGAACCGGTTATATTAAAAGAGGTTTTTGATGAGGCAGATAAGAAGAAAGATTGATATGGTTGACCGCTGCTGTGTCACCGTGGTATAAAGGGTATATAGACATTGTTCTTGTTTTAGGACAATCCTGAGAGGGGGATTACGAATGAAAAAGAGTTTTAGAATTTTGGGTTGCACGATGGCACTTGCAGCAATGACCGCATTTCCTGCTTTTGCAGAGATGCCGACACAGTACAGCGAGCTGATCAAATCTATTCAGGATGATTTTGCAAATGGACTACCAGCATACAATCAGAATACAGATGATTCACAGATGTCGATGTATTACGATAATAGCCATTATCGTACTGGTGATTTATCTGGATATGCGTATGCACTTATGGATCTTGATGGAAACGGAGTGGATGAACTTCTTTTTGTGGAAGCCTCGGATTATAGCATCGATGATATCTGGACTGTAGAAAACAGCAATCTGGTGCATGTAGCGCATGGATTTGTGAGAAGCGCATATTACCTTAGTGAGGATGGTCAAATTGTAAATGAATGGAGTTCAGGGGCATATGATAGTGGAACAGACTATTATAAGTTGCAGGGATCCACTTTGGTGAAAACAAAGAGTGAGAAGAACCCGGAATATCGGAGCTTTGTTATAAAACCTATATCATATACCACATTTGATGGGAAACCATATTATATTAATGTGGCTACGGATTATTCAAAAATCCATATTGGCGTAAAGGCTGATGCGTATGTAAATCCAAGTGTGAATTTCAAAGAATATGATGATTGCTATGAAATTCCTGTTGGTGTCATATATTATACGTTTCCTCTTGTGCCTGTTGATGAATATGATAATTTTGCCGGAACAAATGCGAATTCCAATTTTAGGTTTACAAAGGATGCAAAAATCAGTTATATCAACTGGGATACATATGAGAAAGACAGCATGTCTGTAAAAGAATATTTAGAGAAGAATAATGGAAATTTCCCAAGCTGTATTGATGTTAATTCATACAATTCGGCAGGATATATCACGGATGCATATTGGTATTGGGCAGGTTGATAAAGTATTCCCCAAGCGGTTGATCAGAAATGGTCAGCCGCTTTTTTTTTGCCTAAATTTCCCGTCTTGACATCTAAGTAGGAAAAGTTTAGAATAAAATAGAACAAATGTTCGATTGCAAGGAGGGCAGATATGAAGAGGGTCATTTTTCACGTGGATGTCAATTCTGCCTTTCTGTCCTGGGAAGCCTGCTATAGAATCCACCATCTGGGCGGAAAGCAGGATTTACGGGAGATAGTGAGTGCTGTGGGTGGGGATCAGGAAAAACGGCACGGCATTATCCTGGCAAAATCCATCCCGGCAAAGAAATTTCACATCCAGACTGGAGAAACGGTTGTTTCCGCAAAAGAAAAATGTCCTGGCCTGATTTTAGTCCCCCCGAACTATGATCTCTATAATAGATCCTCAAAAGCCCTCATAAAACTGCTCTCTGAATACACAGACAAAATTGAACAATATAGCATTGATGAAGCTTTTCTGGATATGACTGGGTGCTGTGATGATCCAGAGCAGACGGCTCATGAAATCAAAGATAGAGTGCACGCAGAACTGGGATTTACTGTTAATATTGGCGTTTCAGAAAATAAGCTTCTGGCAAAGATGGCTTCTGATTTTACAAAGCCGGACCGAGTCCACACTCTCTGGAAATCAGAAATCCAAACGAAGATGTGGCCGCTTCCAGTGAGTGACCTGTTTTATGTGGGCCATGCATCGCTTAATAAGCTCAGAAAACTCGGAATTCATACCATTGGAGAATTAGCGAAAACAGATCCAAGCATCTTACAAGCTTATATGAAATCGCATGGGCTGCTCATCTGGCAGTATGCAAATGGAATTGACGACTCCAGACTTATTGACACACCGCCACCAGCCAAGGGCTATGGGAATTCCCTCACGACCCCGCAGGACGTTACAGAGCCCAGCATCGCAAAGCAATACCTCTTATCCCTCTCCGAAACCATCGCTGCCCGACTGAGAGCCGATAGCGTAAAAATCGGCGTTGTTTCTATCAGCCTGAGAGACTGGGACCTACACTTTTATGGCCACCAAATCACACTTTCTGTGCCAACAAATCTTACAATGGAAATTTACCATGCTGCCTGCCAGTGCCTGTCAGAACTATGGGACGGCATCCCTCTGAGACATCTTGGAATTCATACCAGCCGCGTCACAACGGACCAATTCCGGCAGATGCAGCTATTCGATACCATCGATTATGAGAAGTCAAAAAGAATGGAAAAAACAGTGGACCGGATTCGGAAAAAGTATGGAATGGACAGCATAAAAAGAGCCTGCTTTTTATCTGTACCGGGAAAACAGGAAATGGATCACATGGCAGGAGGAATCAGCCGAGAGAAAAGAACGGTTGATTATACGAAGGAACGGATATTATAATGAAGGAGTTGATGCGGCATGGCAGGATTTGCGGATGCGACGAAATATGGAATTGAGGTGGACAGCGGGATTCCGAAAGGCAACATGTATCATATCGCCTGCATGACCTGGTTCACTGCGACTGGACAGACCATGCCGCGATATTTCAAATTTGAAGACGATGCCGGTGATATCCAGACTGTGAAAGACATTCTGGTTAAGTATACAGAAGAAAAGAATTACAGCGGCATTCCAAGTAAAGAGTACGGATGTGAAGCTGTGATCGGCGGGCTGATCCGGGAATTTAAGCTGATTTTTTATTTGGAAGCGTGTAAATGGGTGATGCTGATTTGAGGTGATTGAGATGTGCGGAAGATATTTTGTAGATAACGAGATGTGGCGAGAAATTCGGAAGATATGCAAGCAGGTAGATGATTCCAAATTGCGGGTAACGGCAGGGGATGTACGACCAACGGATCTGGCACTGGTACTGACTGGAAAGGAAAATATTCAGCCGGAGCAGATGCAATGGGGATTTACGAGAAAATATCAAGACTGGTTGCTGATTAATGCCAGAGTGGAAACCATACTGGAAAAGCCTATCTTCAGAGATAGTGTGCGGCATTGCAGATGCGTGATTCCTGCGGCGGGTTTTTATGAATGGAATAAGGACAAAGAGAAGGTTACTTTCACGATGCCGGAATCAAAAAATCTTTATATGGCTGGAATCTGGCAACCAACAGAAAATCATAGTCAGTTTACCATTCTTACAACCGCACCGAACAAGTCTATGCGTCCGGTCCACGATCGCATGCCGTTAGTATTAAAACCGGAAGAAATCATTCCATGGATTCAGGATTGGGACAGTGCAGAAAAGCTATTATATAAAACACCTCCGTTATTGGAGCACAAGCAGGAATATAAGCAGTTGTCTATTTTTACTATATAGCGTTATTCATACCTTGAATTATCAGACTATAAAAATGCCATAATAACGGTATTTTGAAAAATATGCACAAAGATTTATCAAGTAGCAAAAAGTGTCTAAAAACTGTATTATTATTCAAAAAATAGTGCTATACTTACATCATAACATTATCCAGATATTGATAATATAACGACGGAGGTAATGAGTATGAAAAACAAAAGATATGCAGCTTTGGTGATGGCAGCGATTTTGGCGGCATCAGCAGCTATGCCTACAATGGCAGAAGTGGTGATTGATGGAACCAATGTTGCATCAGGAACAACGGTAGATTCTGTAAATGTTTCAAATGGTGAAGCAGATGCAGCGGTATCTGTATCAGATGGAGATTCCGTTTCTGTAAAAGGCGATGTAGATGCAACAGCCACTGAAAGAGTAGGCGTGTCTGCCGACAATGGAAAAGCGGAGATTGGTGGAAATGTAAAGACAGAAGATATTGCGATTGATGCTGAAAATAAATCGGATGTCAGTGTGGAAGGAAATGTCGAAGGAGACAGAGGCATATGGGCTGATGACTCCAAGGTGTCTGTAGGTGGAAATGTATCAGGAAAAGATAATCCAGGTATAGAAGCTATGGACGGAGCTACTGTTGACGTTGGAGGAAATGTCACATCAAAAGAAAACGCAGGTGTAGAAGCAGGAAAAACAAATAGTGCGACAGATGAAACCGGAGCAACTAAAGTTACGGTGAAAGGTGACGTTGTATCTGACGAGGGAATTGGAATTGATGTTTCAAATGATTCAATCGTAGAAGTAGGTGGGAATGTAAGCGGTAAAGAAGGGGGAGTAAAAGCAATCGGAAGCTCTGAAAATCCAGATGCTGGTAAAAAAGAAGAAATTGCTAAAGTTACAGTAGGTGGCAATGTATCAGCAGAAGGAACCGGAGTGTATGCTGAAAATGCTGACGTAATTGTAGGTGCCAATGTTAAAAGTACGGAATCAACGGCAGTTGATGCATGGAATGCGAATGTAAGTGTAGACGGAGATGTATATGGATGTTCTGGCATTAAAAATGCGGATTCTGATATTGCTATAAAAGGAGACATAACAAGTAACGGTGGCGCAACTGTCGGGATTTTCGGAACAGGAAAAACGACTACAATTATTGGCGGCAATGTCAAAGCTACTGATAGCAAGGATATTATTTTAGATGTGTCAGAGAATGAAAATGCAGATTCAGAACTTGCGATTGCTGGAAAAGTCGAAAACGAGAAAAATAATGCCCAGATAACAGTAAGACTTGATGATGAAGGTAAAGTGACCAACTTACCGGAAATCATTATCGGTGAAATTGAAAATATCAATAAACTTGATATTATGGGAACTCCGGACGGGACAGAGCCAACCAAAGTTTCAGATGATCTGAAGAAAGAAGTCCTCGACAATATCAAATACATCGTCAGCACCAATACAGACAGTCTGAACGGAAATGGTACAATCACTGTTACCAAAGTCGGTGGTGGTTCTCTGGATAAAGACAAGAGTGGACTTTATGAAGTTGGAAAAGCTACTGAAACCATTACTATTCACGTTGCAACAAAGGACGGTTATGAAGTATCCGAGATTAAAGCTGGCAAGGCAACTGCATCTCTTGTCAAAAATGCAGACGGTACCTATTCTGTAACCATTCCGGCAGGTGGTGGCGTTAATATCGAGGCTTTGATCAAGGCAATCGAGACAAAGGCTGTTTATACATCTTCTTCTGATGACGATGACAGCTCCAGCAGCAATGGTACTCCTTCTACATGGGGTTCTAATGGAGCAAACTGGACCTTCACCAAAGCAAATGGTCAGAAAGCAAAAGATGAGTGGCAGCAAATCAGCTACAATGGTACATTGTACTGGTATTACTTTGGCGCAGATATGAATATGTCTACTGGATTATTTACAGATGCAAGCGGTCATCAGTATTATCTGAATCCGACAGAGGGGGCTTTAAAAGGAACCATGGCAACCGGTTGGGTTGAAGTAGATGGCAAGTGGATGTTCTTCAATGACGGAAGCGTGTCAGATCTTCCATTAGGCTGCTATGTAGCAAGCATGGTAAGATAGCGCATATCTATACAATAATCAAGGAGTCTGAGAAAACCTCTCAGGCTCCTTTTCACATTCAAAAAACGAACTCAGTTCGTTTTCTAATTTCTTATCCAAATGTTCCCTCCACCGCTGTAATAGTCACCTCAGTGCGCGGATTTTCTTTATCCCAGTATACGCGGCTTCCATCCGTAGAAACAATGATTTTTGCATTATCATCAGCTAATACACCGTAATGAACCAGAATATCGTGCAGCGCTTCATTAAGATTGGTCAGATCCACACGCCGTCGGGTCGGCATATAAAATTTTGCGGATACATTGACTGGCTGATTAATGCCAAGTGCTTTTAGAAAAACAGAGCAATCTTTCTCATAATGCCCGTACTGCGCAGACGGCCGTACAAAAGGCGTTTTCTTTCCACCAGAGTTGTTTTTCCAGCAGATTTGCTGGTGATTTTTCTTGGTGATCGGCGGAAGCGGGATAAGAATCTGAATACTCCCGTCGGAAAGTGTTGTGGTTTCTGTCATAGAATATGTCCTCCCATAGTTTGATATACAGAATATGGCGGACGAATGGGAAAATAAAATCACTTTCAACTGGCAGTTGATTTATTGGGCGGGCAAGGTATGGTAAGGTATAAATAGGCGCTAATAGAAGATATTTAGAGAGGCGTGCACCATATTAATATAGAAATCACTGAAAGGGGCGAATAGAAATGCTTGCAGATAATACATATTTAGGAATTTTGCGGGCTGCAATCAATGTCCAGACCGGAGAGCCACATACAGATTGGCGCGAATCGTATGTCAATAGGAAAGGATTGATAGTTATTGATCCATCGCATAGCGTGCCGGGAAAATATGTAGTCTACCTTTTTATGCCGTTTTATAACTATTTTCACACTTCCAGGGGAGACCTGCAGATATCGGAAAAGAAAATCAGAATAGAAACAGCACATAGTATTTATGAGTTTGAGATTGATCCAGATTGCGTCCCGAAGGAAGAAATCCCATTTCTGCAGGCCGAAGCAGAATGCTATTTTACGGGGAAAGCACAGATTGGGGATTTCTATTTCCCACAAAGTCCGGAGTACATCGAGGCGGCATCATGTCAGAGATTAAAGAAAGGGTGAGGAACGTGATTTATTATATTAGTGATTTGCATTTCGGACATCGAAATGTGATAGGTTTTGATAAACGACCGTTTGCAGACATTGACGAAATGGATCGGTGCCTAATCAACAACTGGAATGCCCGTGTCCGGTCAGAGGATACCGTCTATATTCTTGGCGATTTCTGCTACAAAGGCGGAAGGGCAACTAAGTGGTATCTGCAGCAATTAAAGGGTCATAAGGTTCTGATTATTGGCAATCACGATGAAAAAACCTTGCAAGATCCAGAGGCAATGAAGTATTTTGAGGATGTAAGGTTAATGATGCATGTCACGGATGGGGACAAGCAGATCTGTCTCTGCCATTTTCCAATCGCTGAATGGAATGGTTATTACCACGGTAGCTGGCATATCTACGGTCATATTCATAACAGAAAAAACGAGACATACGAATTTATGAAGACCAGGGAGCATGCACTGAATGCAGGCTGTATGATCAACAATTATGCACCTGCCACTTTCGGGGAACTGGTTAAAAACAACAAAGATTTCTAAATGAAATAGATAGGTGAGAAAAGGAAGAAGAAAAATAATGTTTGGTTTTGTTCCAAATTTTCTCTGAATGTTCTATGAGACAGCACGTATGTGTGGTAGAATAGAAACAGAAAATCCCCCTTGCTGTATGTGTATGGCTGCAAAGCTACAAGGGTGGACAGATGGCGTAACCTGCAACCATGCGCGGGCGATTGCAAAGCGGGGATCATTCCCCGCCGCCATACGAATAAGGTAGAATAGAAGCTGCAAATCGGAATTTGATGGAGGAACGATTATGAATAAAAAGAAAAAAATAACCATATTGGTATGTACTCTTTTTATGGTGTTTAGTTTAGGGGCTTGTGGAAAAACAAAAGAAGATGCAGTTGTTGTAACACAGCAGGAAAGCAGCCTACAGATTGAAAGTATGGATGAGGAGACGACATCAGAAGAATCCACCACTTTTAATAACGGTGAAGAAGATGATATAGAGCTAAAAGATACAATTGAAATAGATTTCACCTATGATTACACAGAAGATATCAAAGCGGATGTTGCCTATGTGGCATCAAATTCATCCTCTCTTCAGGAGGAATTAAAGAATATCGATACAATTACCCAAAAATACACCTTGCTGGCAGAGTCTGCGCAGACTCAAGGAGAGATGAATGTGGCATCTCAATGGCTTTATGTGATTTGGGATACGGAACTGAATAATCTTTGGAGCAGATTCAGTAGCTTGGCAAATCAGGATACTAAAGAAATGGTTCTTGAAGAACAGAGAAACTGGATTGCTATGAAAGAAGAAGTAACATTAATGAGCCTTGGTTCTCAGGAGGAAAATGGCAGTATGTATCCTATGCTTGTAAATTCCCTTTGGAAAGAAAAAACCAAGAACAGGGCTTATTTCATTGCAAATGAGCTGGCACAGATTGAGGGAGAATCTTTTGCCATGCCGGAAGCATCTACAAAGTACGGTTTGTTTGTCGATAACCAGGGAACCGATGCCGTGTACAGTTCACTAATCACTCAACAAAGCTGGGATGGAGAAGATGAGGCGATCATTTCTGTCTATAGGCTGGGTGAAATAGAAGGAAGTTTTATTGATAATGGAAATGGAAACCTTGATTTCACATCGGATGACGGCAGCATTAAGGGAACTATCCAAATCAACGGATGGAATGGAGCAACTTTTGAAGTCACGGAAACAATAGGAGCAGTTCCATTCTCTGTAGGGGAGAAATTTGAGTTTTCTTTCGCATTTTAGTCTAAAAGATGGTGATTTAAAATTATGCGAAAGTAGCCATCCCGATGACTTGTCCAATTTGTAGAGAATGGAAACTTCCAATTGTGCGCCCAGCTAAGGGTGTGTAGTCAAGCCGGTGGGAA
>NZ_QUEH01000029.1:0-18383 GCF_003477935.1 Clostridium sp. AF32-12BH
GAATTTACTTTTGCACTGGAATTTACTTTTTCAAGTCAGCGGAGTCCAAACGCAAAAAGATCAGGTTTCCAAGTATGGTCTGTAGCGGAAACCTGACCTTTTACATCGTCATTGTCGTTATTCATAATCGCAGTAGAACCGGTTGTGTACTGGCCTTTCGCATCCGGATCCATGGCTACGCCCATGAACAGATCCATGCGGTTATCGGTTGCCGGGCTGCAAAGAATCTCTGCGTTTTCCAGAGCTGTGCGCAGTACTTCCGGATCTGCCTGCTCCAGAGCGGACAGGCGGACAAACTCAACTTCTCCGACGGTAAAGTACGCATCGTCTCCAAGGTTCAGTGCTTTTGCAAGCTTAAAGACATTCTCGCCATTCTGTCCGCCAGCAAGATGATACTGCTCCTGATTGATAAAGACTGCGATACCTAACATAGCCTTCGCTGCTTCAGTCAGGCTCGGCTCATCACTTCCTACGGTGAATTTCACATTGCTCAGCTTCGCTGCGATATCTCCGACGTTTAAGATGTCACTGCGGAATGCCTGTGCGTAGCCCGGATACATCTTGTTTACGGTAATCTCGATCTTATCGCTTCCGTTGGTATTGGCGGTAGTGTAGTCGCCCACATCTTTCTTGATGGCTGCTGCATCTACCAGTTCTGCGTTAAAGTCTACATTATTGTAGTTCTTTGCATTTTCGCGGTACTGCTCGATGCTGCCTTCTTTCGCAATCGTACTTCTCCACTCATGACCAACAGGCTATGTTTCTGCTCCAATCGCAGTTTCAGGTGCAAACCTCGCTTCATAACACAGCTCCGGCCCAAACACCAGAAAACGCCCCTCTCCCGGCAGTCTATTTTCATCCGGTTCCCTGGTGATCCAGAGCACAAACCAGATCAAAAACAAGCCGAAAAGGATTCCCACAATTCCGGCAATGACATTTTTCCAGCGGACCGGGAGTACACTTGTCTGATTTTCCGTGATCTGTCCGCTTTGCACATCCGTCTCAGGCAAGTCTAAGTGTGTGGAAAATATCAAAAGAAGATACTGATATAGCATTTGCCTATTGTATTATTTCTCCAACCGCTCATGACATTTCGCGCTGTCTAACAAAAAGAGCCATGCACCCATACTGAAATCATTCAGCAGCGTGCATGGCTCTCTATCTGTTTTCTGTTTTCCTTACCACATAATGCTCTGCCTCTACTAATGCTTAATTACTGCACTTCCGTCAGAATACCCAAAGTAAACACTGATGTTGCCTCCGTCTGCGGTATTTTCGAAAAAAATCACAGTACTCAGTCCTCTCCATTCACATCAATCTGGCAGCTTCTCATTGTTTCCAGTGCTGCCTTGTGTTTTTCCGGCGTCACCCCTGCGCAGCAGCTTGCATCCACCGATATCACAGCCTCCGGATATTTTGCTTTCAGGATCAGTGCATTGGATACCACACAGATATCCGTGCAGACACCAATCAGTTCAATCTCATCCTGAGTTCCAAAGTCATCCCAATGCATCCAGCCGAAAGTCGATTTATCGACGTATTCACAATGTTCTGTTTCGAGTCCCGGTACAATCTGCCACCCCTCTGTACCCTGAAGACAATGTTTCACCGGAAGTTTTTTGCCTTCAGGGGTATCCAGATAATTTTCTCCGTGTGTATCCCGTGTAAAGATAATCCGGTCTCCACGATCTGCATACTGTTTAATTTTATTTTTTACATTCGGAACAATTTCTCTGGCCTCTTTGCTGCCGAGGGAACCGGTCACAAAATCATTCTGCATATCTACTACGATTAACACTTTGCTCATAGCGCTTTTTCCTCTCCAAGTACTTTAATTTCTTTTTCTGTATTCTGTTTTTATCTGCGCACTCATTCTGCCCTCTATGGATTGCATTTCTTACACGGATCATACCCGGCAGCAATAATTGCATCCCTGCTCTCAGATAAAGCTTTTTTATTACTTTCCTTCATCTGTTTCACGGATGAGCAAGAGGGACGATGAAATTTCTTCGTATTGGTATTGAGGATATAGGTTTCTGTGACCTTTGCAGTTTCTACGGTTTCTGTACTGTTCTGCTCTGACGATGCAGTTTGCGTGACCTGCTCTTTTGTTGATTCACCTTGGAAATCAGAACTATCGCCTGTTGTATAATCAATCTCGATTCCAGGCTGCACATTGTAAACATACACGCAGAAAAGAACTCCAGCACCTTTATCCTCTACAGACTCTGCCTCCATTAGCACACCAGAAGCCAGCAGATTGTTTCCTTCAAAAATTGGTGTCACACGATACAAAACATGGTTTCCGGTTTCTTTGATATAGTCTGCTGCCATATTTTCGAAAGGCAGCATTCCCTGAACGTTTAAATATCTGGTACCTGTAATCAGATTCTTCTCATTGGCATTCTCCGCTGTAAGCTGATAACCAATCAGATGACAACGATTATAGAGATATTTTCCGTCTACATTATCATATTTAATGGTATGCCAGCCTGACGGTTTCACTTGCCCGATTGCTCCGCGTTCCTGTGTCGGCATCAAATCTGTTCCGACAGATGCGTATGCAGTCCCACATCTTCCGAGTGAATCCAGATCACTGTAAGTCTCGAAAGAATCTTCGGTCAGATCCGTATCCGCAAAATACGGTTCATTGTCGTGAACAACGATATATGGCTGACCAGAATAAGCCGGTACTGCTGCCAGGTCAAATGCCGATGTTCCAGCCAAGACACGGTCTGCAACATGCGACTCTGTAGACACAACAGCCGCTGTTTCCTGCTGTGGTACCTGAGCACAAGCTGATACCCCCAATGATACAGCAGACAAAAGTCCCCATAACCACATATTCAGTTTTCTCATATTCAGCACCTCTCCAAGCACTTTTTCTTTTATTATACTACCATTTGCCAGGCAGAGAAAGAAAAAACGCAAATCAAGATTTTTCCCGCCGCGCGATCAGCTTATAAAACAATGCCGAAAACAGGCAAAGCAGTACAATCGAAAGAACTACGCAGTCCAGCTGGAATACCTGGCTGCCATAAATGATCAGATACCCCAGACCTCTCCTTGCTGCCAGGAATTCTCCGATGATCACACCAACCAGGCATAAGCCCACATTCACCTTCATATTGCTCAAGATCAGCGGCACGGACCCTGGCAGCAATACTTTCAATAGCACATCCTTTTTGCTGCCGCCAAGGGCGTAGATCAGACGGATCTGATCCGGATCCATCGAGGAAAAACCGGTGTGCAGCGTCAGGATTGAGCCAAACACGGCAACGGATACCGATGCCGCCACAATGGTGTGCACATGGCTTCCCATCCAGACGATCAGCATTGGGGCCAGGGCCGATTTTGGCAGGCTGTTTAACATGACCAGATATGGTTCCAGAATTTCTGATGCACTCCGGCTGGACCATAAAAGCACCGCCGCCAGGATTCCAACCACCGTAACGATCAAAAAGCTTAACACGGTTTCAAATAATGTAATTCCGATGTGGGAAAAGATACTCCCGTCCCGCACCATCTTCCAAAAACAAAAAAGAACCCTGGAAGGGGAACTGAATATGAAATCATCGATCATATCCAGTCTGGTACAGAGTTCCCAGAGGGCAAGAAATAAAACAAGGAGCATACTTCTTATGATTCTTACCTTTCTCTTATGCAGTTTTTCCTGTTCCATATATGCTTCCTGAAACCGGATCATGGACTGAGACTGTGCGCTTTGATCGGACATTTTCCATCCTCCAGTGTTGTCTTCCATATTATAGTATGTTAAAGAAGTGTTGCTGGGCACGCATGCATGGACACGGAGCATCCAATGTGCCGCCGATACTGCCTTCCTATGCCATGCAGCACAAAAGCCACCGTAGCTTTCCTTCCAGAAAGCTGCGATGGCTTTTCCATCTTTTTCTTTACGTTTTTGACATGTTTCCGAACCTTAGTTACTCAAAAATCCCTTACCAATGATCTCGCTGGAGTTGGAGATTAGGATAAATGCGGTCGGCTCAACTTTTTTGATATAGTTACGCAGGCGTACCGCCTGGCTGCGTTTCATGGTTGTCATGATGACGGTCTTGCTGTGATGGGAAAACGCCCCCTGTGCCTTGTAAACGGTGGCACTGCGGTTTAAATCTTCTATGATAAAGTCACAGATCGGGTCCGGATGATCGCAGATGATATTAAAACACTTGCAGAGATTGATATTCTCGATGACTCCGTCAATCACCAGGGATTTCGCCATCAGACCCAGGGATGAATACAGACCTGTAGTCGGTCCAAATACAAAGAAAGACATCAAAACGGAAGTAAGGTCTACCACCAAAAGTGCGGTTCCGATGTTCATGCTGGAATGTGCCTTTAAGATCATGGCGATGATGTCCGTTCCACCGCTGGAAGCGCCAATGTTAAACAGGATTGCAGATCCGATCGCCGGAAGGAAGATTGCAAAGATCAGCTCCAGCATCGGCTGGTCGGTAATGGTTCCTGTCATCGGCATAAAGCGATCCAGCGCACTTAAACTAAAGGACATGAGCATACTGGAATAAACCGTTTTAATGCCCACATCGGTTCCTAAAAACAAAAATCCCAATACCAGAAGACCGGTGTTTACAATAAAGGTAAAGTCACTGGCATTCATTCCAGTCAGTCTGCTGACGACGGACGAAAAGCCGGTAACACCGCCAAATGAAAAGTTATTTGGAAATTTGAAAAAGTAAATTCCCACAACCATGATCCAGATGCTCACCGTGATCAGTGCGTATTCCACGATCTTGCGTTTGACCGGATCTTCGATGTTCTGTGTAGCCATAATGTTCCCCCTCTGCCAGAGAGACTATAACTCGTTCCTATTCAAAAAACAAACACTATTCTTATTGGCTTTATTACAGCATTTCTATTGTGCTATTTTCTTGTTTTTCTTTTGTCAGGCTGTAGTGTGCGTCTGTCTTTTCTGGAAAGACACTTTGCCTTTCTATCCGCGGATTTTTTATAGCAACATTCTTGTAACGGATCCGTAGGTCCGCGCATTTCCTGCGCTGATCGTAAGAAACCACAACGCTGGCAGCCTCATCACGATCCATCCTGCCCTGTCTGCTGCCGGCCGCCGCCCGTCCAGCTTTGTCTGGGCGTCCGGCTGTCTTCCGCCATGCTCTGCATTTCCTTAAATTTCTTTCCCTTCGGATCGACCCGCTGCCACAGCGTGTATGCTTTGGTTGTTTTCGCATCGTTCCACGGCACCGCCTCGCCCAGACAGTACGGGAAATAAAGGTCGGCATACATCGATGCCATCTCTGCCTTTAAGTCATCCGGCACCATGGTGATGGTCTGCTTTACCTGTTCCTGGATCACGGATTTTGCATACTGCAAAGACCAATCTGCAAAATTCAGCAGTTCCGGATTCTCCGATCCGTTTGCTTTCGCCCATGCAGCCACATCGGCCTTGCGGGTCTCAAAGGTCATGTTATCCTGAAGATCCCAGCTCAGCATGCCATACTGGTTGCCCGGGAAGGAATACGGACTTAACACGATCTCATGAATGCCATCCTGCGTTTCTTCCAGTCCCGGTCCGGTCACATGCTCCCGGATGCGCTGCACATGCAGATGACCGCTGATATAAAGCGGCACCTGGTACTTTTCCAGCAGCGCCGTCACCTCCGGCCCGTTTTCCATCTCACACTGGGTTGTGAACAGTCGGCTTTCCTGAAGCAGGTTGTGGTGCGCCAGCACAATTACCTGAATGCCATGCTCCTTCGCCACCCGCAGATGGGTTTCCATCCACCCCAATGTCGCATCGCTGATCCGGCCCTCCACATGGTTCCCGTCATCGTAGATGCAGGAATCCATCATCAACAGCCAGTGGGACGGATCTAACGGGTACACATAGCTTAACGATGCCTCATCGCGGTTCGGAGACTGGTCATAGCCAAACTCATGATAGATATCATAAAAATCCTTTCCGCTCTCCAGATATTCTGCTTTCTCCCGCTTATCTCCAAAATAAGTCGAAGCATTTTTATTCTGGATGTCGTGATTTCCCGGGATCACCACGACCGGAATCCCGGCATCCTGCACCTTCTGAAGCTTCTTTGCAAGAAGCTCATGGTTGATGCGCTCCCCGTTCAAGGTAATATCCCCGGTCAGAGCCAGTGCCGTGGGGTGATTCTCGATTGCTGTCTCCACCAGCGTATCCAGCATTTCTTCGCTGTACTGGTCAATCTTTCCATCGTCATGCTCCACCATGCTCCAAAACGCTTTTCCATCATCATGGGTAGTGGAACTCATATAATGAAGGTCCGAAGCCAGCATCAGGGTCGGCGGCTCGTAAGGCTTCTCCTCTTCCGTTTCCGTTCCCTCCCCAGATGGTTTCCGGTGCCTGCGCCGCTGCCGCCGGTATTCTGCCAGCCACTTCTGGCGTTCCTTCTCCAGGCGGTCCTGACGCGCTTCTTCGGACTCCTGGTCATACTCTCCGGTGCCGCTCTCTGAACGTTCTGTCCCCTCTTTTGTTTCATCCAATCCGTTCTGCTGCCCAGACGGACCGCTGTTCTTATCACCATCCGATCCGTTTGATTCTTCTTTTTCCTGATCTGCTCCGGTCTGCGCACTGCTTTCCTGCCCTGTTTTATCCTGCGGTGAACTGCTTCCCTGTTTATTTAACGCACCAAGGAACCACACGATTCCAATACAGATCAAAAGGAGTGCCCCGTAGATCAGGGCTGTGATTCTTTTGTAATGCTTCATATTCTGGTCTTATCCTCTTTCCGTCTGGAGTGATGCCGGAATTTCCGTAGAAACAATCATTCTGGCAATCGCCTGTCGTCACAGCAGATACGCATGTGCTCTGAATATTGCCTCGTAATCAGCGGACGCGCCACTGGCGCCTCCTCGATATGCCAAGCAAAAAATGGCGGACGGCATCACTACCGCCCGCCATCATATCACAGATTGACGAAAAAAGAAAGTTTGTTACTGTTCACATACGCAAACAATCCGAAACGTTTGTTACTGTTCACGCATGCGTGCCCAGCAACAAACGTTTGCATTAAATAATATCATTCACGCAGATTGCGCCGTAAGGACGGATGCTCATGCGGTATGCACTGCCTGCGCCCATGGCATGCTCAATGTAGTCGATGTACTCGTCCACGATATCATTTGGCAGCATCGCCATGATGACACCTGCAAAACCGCCGCCGTGAATGCGGCATGCACCGCGCTGTTTTTCCGCGATGAACAGTTCTGTCAGAGCCAGCGCAATGGAGATTCCCTGCTCCTGCACGCTGGCTGTCGTGTAGCAGTTCTGCAGCCACTTCCAGGAAGAGTTTCCGGATGCGGTAATGTTGGTTAAGAAGTCCTCGAAACGTCCCTCCTTCAAGGCTGATACCTCTGCCTCAACGCGCTTGTTCTCCTCAAAGAAATGAAGAGCGCGCATCACGGAACGGTCTCCGGCAAAAGCACGGACCTCCTGGATGTTGTCGATCACCTGCTGCTCCGTCACTTCCGCGCAGACTTCCTTGCCAAAGAACTGGGCTACCTTCTTCATTTCATTCGGTACAGAGGAATAATCCGCACTTAAATCTGCATGGCCTTTTCCGGTCTGCACGATGATGAGGCTGTGGTTCTGGGATGCAAAATCGAAATCGATCTGCTCGACCTTCGGCTCAGCCGGCTCTAAGAAATCGATAGTGATCAGGCCGCCCACGGCGCATGCCATCTGGTCTAACAGGCCGGAGGCCTTATCCCAGTACACATTTTCCGCATACTTTCCGATGTGGGCATAAGCTACGGTATTCATGCGTCCATCGTTGAAGAAACGGTTTAACATCGAGCAAAGAAGCATTTCAAATGATGCAGAAGAGCTCACACCGGCAGAACTGATGACATTGCTGGTAATGTACGCATCAAAACCGCCCACTTCATAGCCCGACTGCTGGAAGCCCTTTAACAGCCCCTTTACCAGATCAATGGTTCCGGCCTTCTTGGCACTCGGCTGCAGCTCATTTAAATCGATGGTAAATTTCTGGTTGAAGGTTTCGCTGATGATGTTGACCTTGCTGGAGTCATTCTTTGCTGCGATTCCCACACAGTCTAAGTTGATGCTTCCGGCCAGAACCTTGCCATGGTTGTGGTCGGTATGGTTGCCGCTGATCTCCGTTCTTCCCGGTGAACTGAACATCAGGATATCCTTCTCTCCAAAATTTCCCTGAAATTTTTTCACCAGCTCCTCATAACGGCTGATATTCTCGTCCACGTGTCCGGCTCCGTATAATTCGGTCATGCGGACTCTGGCTGCTTCTGACTGTAACAATTCCAATGTTTTTGCTGCGTTCATCTTAACCCCTCCATATTTCATGGCTTTTGCTTTCTCGCCTTTTGGCTTTTGGCATTCTTCCCTTTTGGCTTTCTGCTTTCTCGCCTTTTTGTCTCTCTCTTTTGATTTCTGACTGCCTGCCCAATGTATGCACCGGGTAAGCTGTACAGCCACCTTGTTTTCAGTATAGCACAGCGCTTGTTTTTCCGGCAATACAATATTCTTTTACATATCTGTGTTTTTTTACGCTGCCGTTTATGCGTTGCGCATGCGGCAGCAACTTTTTGCAAAAAGAATCCGCTCCACGCATTGCGCAGACAAAAAGAATCCGTTATGCTATACTATCTATATGAGTGAAAAAAGAACGTAACTGTGAAGCTACCGAACAGTTGCGAAAGAATCACTGCGAAAGGAAACATACCTCACCCATGAACTGGAACGGCAAACCCTACCACTCCCTGGACTTTGAGATGAAGTCCCGCTTCGGCCAAAAGGTTTACAAAATTGCCTTAGATGGCCATATGACCTGCCCCAACCGGGACGGAACGCTCGGCACGCGCGGCTGCATTTTCTGCAGCGAAGGCGGATCCGGCGATTTTGCCGCGCCGCTTGCATTTTCAGAAGCCTCCGGATTTTTAGAATCCTCCATAGCTTCCGCCGTAAACGCACAGATCGAATCTGCCATCCTGCGCATCAAAAATAAGATGGGAACGGCGCCGGACGCCTACATTGCCTATTTTCAGTCCTACACCAACACCTATGCCCCGCTTTCCTATCTGGAAGCACTCTTTACCGCTGCCATCCGCCATCCGAAGGTGGTTGCGCTTTCCATCGGCACGCGACCGGACTGTCTGCCGGATGAGGTCGTAAAGCTGTGTGCCCGTTTAAACCAGGAAAAGCCGGTCTGGCTGGAGCTCGGCCTGCAGACAATCCATGAGGATACCGCCCGTTTCATCCGCCGCGGCTACCCGCTCTCTACCTTCACCGATGCTCTGAAAAGACTGAGGGCAGAGAACCTGGAAACCATCGTCCATGTCATTTTGGGTCTGCCCGGTGAGAGCCGGGAACAGATGCTGCAGACAGCCCGCTATCTCGCCGGACAAGACATTCAGGGCATCAAACTGCAGCTCCTCCATGTATTAAAGGGAACGGATCTTGCCACTGTCTATGAACAGCATCCAGTTCCTGTCATGGATCTGGATGAATATCTGAATCTGGTCATCGACTGCATCGCCCTGCTGCCGCCGGAGCTTGTCATCCACCGGATCACCGGGGACGGACCGAAAAATCTCCTGATTGCGCCGCTCTGGAGCGCAAATAAGCGCCTGGTGCTCAATTCGCTCACCAGACGCTTCAAAGAACGCGGGATCACTCAGGGCTGTGCGTGTGCGCTGACTGCGCCGTCCGCCCCGATCGATACGCCAAACGATATGCTTTCTAAGTATTGATAAAACTGTGTCATTTCCCCGGAATCCGTCAGCATGCGGGTATAGCCGCCCGATGAGGTTCCCGGAAGCAAGCGAAGACTTAGGTTTTCTCCCTGAAACTCCGCCTGCACCAGCATGGTTTTCGGGATGGAACTGCCAAACACAAAGTTTCCAAGACTGTAAAAGATTGGTTTCCCTTTATAATACTCGATGCCCTGCAGCACATGCGGATGGCTTCCGATCACCAGGTCTGCCCCGGCATCGATGTAGCGCTTCGCCAGCGCCCGCTGGTATTCCTGCGGCTTTTCATCGCGCTCGATGCCCCAGTGGATCAGGACCACCACCTTTTCTCCATCTGCATGGCAGCTCGCGATCTGCTGGAGCAAAGGCTCTACCGAAACCTCATAAGAGGACAGCATGCCCGGATGCCCGTTCGTGGCCGCCCAGCCAGCTTCCGGGATGACGCGGGTGGCTCCAATCAGCGCCACCTTCTGTCCATTCTTCTCAAACACAACCGGCTGTTTCGCCGCATTCAGGTCTTTTCCGGCGCCGGTATGCAAAATCCCGGCACCATCCAGTACCTCACAAGTATCAAGAAGTGCATCTACCCCATAATCCAGTGCATGGTTATTGGCCAGTGTCACGGCATCGATTCCCATTTCCTGAAACAGGGAAACCTTTTCCGGTGCCAGACGGAAGGTATACTGCTTGTCTGCTGCCTGCGTTCCGCGGCTGCTGAACGGAAACTCCTCATTGACTGCAAAATAATCGACGGACTGGATTGCATTCCGGTAATTCTGGTCCAGGACACCGGAAATTCCGCCTGCCCGGCTGTAGGCATTCAGCACATAGTCTGACAAAAGCACGTCACCAGAAAAGAGAATCGACATGGAAGCGCCAGAGTCTTCTGAAAATTCGGCAGCTTTTCCGACCAGATTTTCCGGAAGTTCCCCCGGATTTCTTTCCTGATCCCCGCCCGGATTGTTCGCCTGGGCCCCGTCCGGATTTTCTCCCCTTGCCGCTCCGGCATCAGCTGCTTCTGTCTCCAGCACAATCTCCGCTGCCGTATTCTCACCGTAATCTTTTTCTGTCCCGGCTTCTTCTTTTCTGTTTTCACTCTGCCCGGCACCGTTTTCGGCTGTCTGTGCAGTCGTGATCTTCTCATAGGATCCATAGCCACACCCCGGCAGGGATAGTAGCAGCAGCAATGCTGCCACCAGCACACCGCCCCGGTAATTTTTCCGTCTTTTTTCCGGCTTTGTGGGCTGCACATACCAGTTTTTCCACATTTTGTCCGTCATATTTGTTCTCCAATCCACTTTACAGCCTCATTCACAAGAAAATGAGATAAAAATGCGCATCTTCGCGGAGCATTTTTATTTCCCAGGATACAATTTCCCGTGAAGCACGGAATCAGAGCATCAGTTCCGTGATCAGCTCCCATGTAATCTCCTGTTTTTCCATTTCCTGCTGCAGGGCTTCTCTCGCCTCCAAAGGCGCCATGAAACACAGTCCGCAGCCAGCGGAAATGGCACTGGGAAGCGGAATGATCCGGCCCGGAAGTCCTGCTTCCTTCATGGCTTTCTCCATGCGGATGGCCATGACCGTGTCGCGAAACGTAATGATCAGATGAAGTTCTTTTTTCAGCATCTTATCCCTCCCAGGCCAGGATCCGCATGGCTTTTACGGCCTCCTGTACTTCTTCCATGGTATTAAAATGGGAAAAGCTGAAGCGCACCGCGCCCTGCTTTCCGGTTTTGAGTGCTTTATGCATGAGCGGCGCACAATGACCGCCGGAGCGGACTGCTATATCAAACCGCTGCATCAGCTCATCGGCAACTGCGGCAGAATCATAATCTTTCAGGTTCAGCGTCACGACCGGAGTCCGGAGTGCAGCCTCAAAATCTCCGTAAACCTGAATCCCCGGCAGATTCCGCACTCCCTCATAAAAGGCACGCGCATACGCATCTGCTTGCCTGAAGATGGCATCGGTTCCCTTCTCCAGAACGTATTCCACTCCAGCCAGAAGACCTGCGATCCCAGGCATGTTCAGCGTTCCTGCTTCCAGGAGTGTTGGCATCTCATCCGGCTGTTCTTTGTCAAACGTGCGGATTCCCGTGCCGCCCACACGAAACGGTTTCAGCTTCACGCCTTCCCGCACACAGATCCCGCCCATTCCCTGGGGGCCTAAAAGTCCCTTATGACCGGAAAAACACAGCACATCGATCTGCATCCGCTCCATATCAATCGGAAGAAGACCTGCACTCTGGGCTGCGTCCACCACAAATAAAGTGCCATTTTCATGGCAAAGTGAGCCAAGCTTTTCCAGGTCGTTCACATTGCCGGTCAGATTCGAGGCATGGGTACAGACCAGTGCTTTGGTATCCGGCCGGATACTTCCCTGCAGAACATCCAGGCACAGCCGCCCCCGTTCATCACAGGGAACGATGGTCAGCTCCACGCCCTCTTTTTCTTTCCGGTACAGAGGACGCAGCACGGAATTATGCTCCATCTGCGTCGTGATCACATGGTCTCCCGGCTCAAATAACCCCTGGATGGCCATGTTCAGACTGTCCGTTGCATTCATGGAAAATGCCACCTGATTCGGATGCGGATACCCAAACAGTTCTCCCAGGCGGCTTCTCGTCTCCACGGCCAGACGCAGTGCCTGCAAAGATGCCTCATTGCTTCCCCGCGCTGCATTGCCGACACTGCCGGAAACCAGGACCTTATAAACGGCATCGGCCACCGTCTCCGGCTTGTGCAGAGAGGTGGCCGCATTGTCCAGATAGATCATGGCCGTACAACCAGGTCAGCTTCTGCCATGGTCTGTGCGATCACATACATGTTGGTGACACCGCCAACCTGTAATTTTTCGGTCAGTCCATAGTAGTTTAAGCAGGTACCGCAGGTCAGAATCTGCACGCCTGCTGCTTCCAGCTTCTTCAAATCTTCAATGGAATCGGAGCCTTCGCAGGTCAGCTTTGCACCGCCGTTGTAGAATAAAATCGTATCCGGCAGAGTCTCAAGCTGGGTCTGGGCAAATAAAAATCCTTTGATGAGGACCTTACCAAGCTCTTCATTGCCCTCGCCCATATGATCTGCAGTCACGGCAACTACTGTTTTTTTCTTAGCCGGTACCAGGCAGCTGTCTGCCGGGATCTCTTCGGCAGATTTCTCCTGACCGCTCACATGAAGGACCACCTTCCAGGTTTTCTCTTCCGTTTTGGAGGACTCTGCGCCATATCCCATCTGACCAGCCATCTTCTCCAGGTTCTGTACCGCGATCTCGTTATCTACGAGAACCTCTACATCACCTGCACCATTTAAATTTTTGATTGCCTCTTTCGCTTTCATTAACGGAATCGGGCAAACATCGCCTCTTGCATCTACAGTTGTCATCGTTTTCTTCCTCTCCTTCTGTTATCGTCCATGCTGCTTTCCATCCTGCCTGCTTCCTATAGCACCGTGATCTCCTTCTGAAATCCGGCATCTCCCGGCTGGATCATTCTTCCCACGATCTGTGCCGGAAGTCCAGCCTCTTTTAATTCCTGTAAGAGCGCTTTTCCTTCCTCCTGCGGCACTGCAAACAGCAGCCCGCCGGAAGTCTGCGGGTCAAATAAAATTTCTTCTAACGGGAACGGAACACCCTTAAAGTCCACAAACGAGCCTACATGATTGCGGTTTCGCTGCCCGGCAGCCGTGATCATAAAGTTTTCCGCATGGGTGTATGCCTCTTTGATATACGGAATACTCAACGTGTCCACCACAGCCCACAGACGCTTGTCCAGCATTTCATGCAAATGACCCAAAAAGCTGAATCCGGTCACATCCGTACAGGCATGTACCGTATACCGTTTGGAAATGGCCGCCGCATATTTGTTCAGCGTAGTCATGGAAGCTATCGCCTCTGCCATGGCTTCTTTTGATGCCACTCCCACGCGGTTTGCGGTGTTCATGATCCCGACACCCAGCTTTTTCGTCAGGATCAGCACATCGCCTGCCTGTCCGCCATTATTTTTATAGATCCGGTCCGGATGTACGACACCGTTGACGGAAAGTCCATACTTCACATCCTTGTCATTGATGGAATGTCCGCCGCAGAGCACAGCTCCGGCCTCAACCACCTTCTCCGAACCGCCCCGCATGATCTCTCCGAGCACATTTAAGTCCTCATCCTGCGGGAAACATACAATGTTTAAAGCACTGATGACCTCGCCTCCCATGGCGTACACATCGCTCAGCGCATTTGTGGCCGCGATCTGGCCAAACACATAAGGATCTTCCAGCATTGGCGGAAAGAAATCCAGGGTCTGCACCACAGCCACGTCATCGCTGACGCGGTAAACGGCAGCGTCATCGCTGCTGTCAAACCCGACCAGCAGGTTTTTATCCGGTGCGCCGCGCTCGATCCGGCTCAATACCCGCTCCAGGATATCCGGTCCCAGCTTCGCTGTACAGCCGCCGCTGCTGCAAAATAAACCTCCTGCCATGCCATGCCTCCTTTCCGGAATTTCATAAATCTCATGATAGCACATGGATATTTATCTGTCCACTGACTTTTCCTTACGCCCACAGCCAGCGTTCCACCAACACTTCATACACTTTCTGGCACCGGCGGATATCTGCCTCATCCACGTACTCATCGGCCTTGTGTGCCATAGCAAGGGTGCCAGGTCCGTAAGAAAGGCAGTTACAGTTTCCGGTCATTCCGGCAATGACCGCCGTATCGGTGTAACCCGGAAATGCAGAAACCACCGGTGCTTTTCCGGTTGCTGCTTCTACGGCTGCCTTGAGACATGCCAGCAGCTTTGCATCTTCATGATGTGCGATCGGCGGGCGGTTTCCGGTAACTTTTATTTCTGCCTGTAATCCCGGGATTTCCTTTGCCGCATCCTCTGCGGCAGCTTCCAGAAGTGCCTTCACATCCCCGATGTGATAAGGCGGAACCACACGCATATCCACAGACACCTTACATTCTGCCGGAACCTGGTACGGATGGACGCCGCCCTGGATCTCGCCGAACACGATCGTGGATTTTCCCAGGAACGGGTCTTCCTTTAATTCCTTCATCCGATTGCGGGCAGAAGCCAGCAGATATGCCATTCCGGCGATCGCATCCATGCCCTGCTCCGGACGGCTTGCATGAGCCGCCTTTCCATGCATGATGACTTCAAACCAGTATCGTCCCTTGTGGGCAGTCTGGATCTCACCGTCTGTCGGCTCGGTATCCATTACCAGGCTGTCTTTCGTCACCCAGCCAAGCTCGATGACACGCTCCGCACCGGTCATGTCCCCTTCTTCATCACAGGTTCCGATCCACTTTAAGGTACGCTCCGGAACTTTGCCGGTGTCCTTCCTCTGCGCTGCTGCCTCCAGAAATGCACAAAGGGCAGACGCCAGGCCGGATTTCATATCGCAGGAACCACGGCCAAAGAAACGGCCATCTTCCCCATCCTCTCCCAGTGGATTCTTTGTCCAGCCACCGGCGACCGGAACGGTATCCATGTGACAGATAAACACCAGTTCTTCCTTTGTTTCTCCCGGAAGGACCGCCATCAGGACCGGACGTCCATCCTTCGTGTAATCCTTTTTCAGTTCTCCGCACTCCGGGAGTGCTGCCTTGATCTCCTGTTCCAAAAATCCGGCGATCTCATGCTCTTCTTTTCCCGGATTTGTGCTCTCAATACCGACTAATTTCTTCGTCCATGCCACTGCATCCGTATTCTGCATGTCTGTACTTCCTTTCTTTCCGCTTTTTGCGGGCTGTATCCGTCTCCGGGGCTTTTCCAAAGCTCCGGACCAGATCTTCTAGTTTTACCTTATTCTGCCAGAGAGCTCGTTCCCCGCTTCAGATACTGTCCTTCCCCGCGTATTCCGGTAAAAGTGCCATCCGAAACGATCTCTTGGCCACGCAGGAATACCTTCTCGATTGAACCAGTCACTTTCCTGCCCTCATAGCAGGTGTAGTCTGCGTTGCCGTGCATCTTCTCCGTGGTAATGGTCCACTCTTTTTTCGGATCGATGAGTACCAGGTCTGCATCGGAACCTGCCTGGATGGTACCCTTCTTTGGATACAGGCCTGCGATTCTCGCCGGATTGGTGCAAAGGTAATGCACCAACTGCGGGATTGTCAGGTGTTCTCCCTTTACTGCCTCAGAAAACATCAGCGGCAGACGTTCCTCCACACCCGGAGCTCCGCTCGGGCACTGGGTAAAGTCTTTCGCGCCCTGCTGCTTTTGTTTGGCAAAGGTAAATGGGCAGTGGTCAGTCGCAACTGCATCCAGTTCCCCATCCTCCAGCGCCTGCCAGAGCGCCGCATTATCCTCTTTCTTTCGAAGCGGCGGTGCCATGATCGCCTTTAAGCCCTCCTGATCATCTGCGTAGCGGTCATCTGTCAGAAACAGATACTGCGGACAGGTTTCCACGCCAAAATGCTTCTGTCCGCGTCTTCTCGCACGGCGCACTTCCATGAGTCCCTGTTTGCTGGATAAATGTACAACATAAACCGGTGCTTCCCCTGCTGATTCTGCCAGATACAGGAAACGGTTCACGGCCTCAGCCTCAGTCTCGGCCGGACGGCTGAGCGGCTGGTAGCGCGGCTGGGTGTGCCCCTCCTTCACAAATTTTTCCCGGTAATAGTTCACCATACCGTCATTCTCACAATGAGAAGCAATCAGAATGCCATCTTTTTTCGCCTGGGTTAAAATCTGCATCAGTTCTTTATCGTTCAGTCCGTAGCCATAGGTCATGTACACCTTAAAACTGGTGATGCCCTCTTTCTCTGCAATCTCGCCCATCTCTTCCAGTACCTGCGGATTTACATGCTGGAACACGCCGTGGAAACCATAGTCTACCACGGCGTTGCCGTCTGCAAGCTTATGATATTCCCTGACCTGGTGCCACAGGCTGCAGTCCTTTGGTCCGAATGCCATGTGATCCACAATGGAGGTGGTGCCGCCGCAGGCCGCTGCAATGGTTCCGGTGTAAAAATCGTCAATGACGCGGGCGATCCCCACATCCAGATCCATGTGGGTATGGATGTCTACCGCTCCCGGTAAGACATACTTTCCAGATGCATCAACGATTTCAATCTCTGCATCTGCCAAACCCAGTTTGCTCTCATGTTCCGCAAGACCAGTCCCGATTTCACGAATCACGCCGTTTTCGATCAGAATATCTGCTTCATAGACACCGCTCTCGGTGCAGAGCATTCCGTTCTTCACTATCATTTTCATCGTTTTCTTCACTCCTATTTCTATGCGAAAATCTTTCGGTTTTACCCCTGTATGCAACTTTAACCGCAAGAGCGGACAGACCACTCCTGCGGTTATTTCGTTGCTTTGCATATCGAGGAGGCGCCAGTGGCGCGTCCGCTGATTGCTTTGCATATTGTATCTGTGTTATTTACTGATGGATTCTGGTACCGGTCAGACCGTTGATACCATCTTTTGCTTTTTCAAGCAGGGTGATAAGAGACTCGCGTCCCGGTGCAGACTCTGCAAATGCGACAGCAGCCTGTACCTTCGGAAGCATGGAGCCCGGTGCGAACTCACCAGCCTCGATATACTTCTGTGCAGTCTCCGGAGTCAGTTCAGACAGCCACTCCTGATCCGGCTTGCCAAAATGAACGGCAACCTTCTCCACTGCGGTTAAGATGATCAGGCAGTCTGCATTTAACTGCTCTGCCAGCTTCTCTGCTGCAAAGTCTTTATCGATGACTGCTGCAGCACCCTTTAAGTGATGACCCTTGGTTACGAATACCGGGATACCGCCGCCGCCGCAGGCAACAACTACATAATCATTTTCTACCAGATTGCGGATGGTGTCAATCTCGATGATGGACTGTGGCTTCGGGGAAGCAACCACACGGCGGTAGCCGCGTCCAGCATCCTCTACAACCTTGTAGCCCTGCTCTGCAACCATCTTGTCAGCCTCTTCCTTGGTCATAAATGCACCGATCGGCTTGGTCGGATTCTCGAATGCCGGATCCTTTGCATCAACCTCTACCTGGGTCAGGATGGTGGTGCAGCCCGTGGTGATACCGCGGTCTAACATTTCCTCGCGCAGCGCATTCTGAAGGTCATAACCGATGTAGCCCTGGCTCATAGCCACACATACAGACAGCGGGCACGGAATGTATTTTTCCGGATTGGAACGGGTCAGCTCGGACATGGCATTCTGGATCATGCCGACCTGCGGTCCGTTTCCATGTGCGATTACCACTTCATTTCCAGCCTCGATCAGATCTACGATCGCGGAAGCCGTTTTCTTTACTGCGATCATCTGCTCCGGCAGGTTATTCCCCAATGCATTGCCGCCAAGAGCGATTACAATTCTTTTTCCCATAACATGATCTCCTAAAGTCCGCCTTCTCCTGCGGACTATATTTCTTATGATTTATTTTCAAAGCAGTGATGGCAGCCCGTTTAAGGACTGCCACCGCTTTTGCTGCATCGCATGTCAGGGAGACGCCAGTGGCGCATCCGCTGACAAAGCAAGTTGTTGTATAAAAAGGGGGTGTACCCTATTTACTGATGTAACATAACCGGTCACCTTCCCGGTTACGGTACTGCCGTGTTGGCAGATTAAGCCATATGTCTCTCGGTTGCTTTCTCAGCCAGCTTTGCAAGAGTCTCCTGCGGGCA
>NZ_QUEH01000003.1:0-311767 GCF_003477935.1 Clostridium sp. AF32-12BH
AGGAGTTTTACTGTCAACAGTTTGTATGTCTAAGTAGAAGTAAATTCCAATTTCTCAGTTTCAAAAACTTGAATTTATATTTTTTTCTGCAAATAAATCATATCTACCAGTTGAGTACCTGCTTCATATATTGAATGGTCATAATTATCCGTGAAGAAGTTCTTAATGCTATGCGAACGAATAAATCCACACTTCTCATAAAAAGGAATTGTCAACGGACTATCCCCTGTGCCAACTTGCAATATAGAATACTTCCCTTTGTATGTCGTAGCAACGAAGTCAATTAGTGCTTTACCATAACCCTTTCCCTGATATTCTGGTTCAGTTGCAATGTTTTTGATTTCAAGGACACCGTTCCCCTCGTCTGTTATCACACATTCGCACTTAACTCCATCATCGTCCAAAACATATATTGTCCCCTTATTAAGATACCTGTCTATCATATCCTCTTGCTCATCTGCTAATAGCAGCAACGGAAGAAATTGTTTTTTATTCTCCTTGATTTCTTTAATTTTCATATCAACTTGCTCCCTAAATTCCGATTGAGATTTCACCTGTTTTAAGAAATTTAATAACTGTTATATTTTATTATTAAATTCTTCGCAACCCCTTGAAAACACTGGATTTGTCGCAGGTGAGCTTTCCCTTATTATTTCCCTTGTGTTATATCGTCCCATCAGTGTTTATGCACTCTGATAAGGGCAAATACAAGGGCAAGAAAAATCTATAAGACAGTATAACACAAAATAAAAGTGACATGGTGAACTGATTGAAATGCTTCTTAATTTTTGCTACTACTGATTGATTAAATGATAAGGAGATGGGATACGATGAGAACAATATTTGCAGAATACAATCCACAGTGCAACAGCATTGATGTATATACTAATACGGGCTATATACTCCGTATTGATTGTTGGGAAGCAGAAAAAAATTTAAGAACCACACCTGGATCTGATTGTGCTTTGACATCGCTTGCAATCGATGAGCCATTAGAATATGCAAGGTTATATCTTGATGGGAATTTACAGATGTGGGTAGATGCTGAAGATTCATTAGAGTTATGATTATTCCAATCAAAATCTACTAGAATTTATTAAAAATTAGCTTCATAATTTTAAAAGGACAGCCCTATTGCTATGAGGCTGTCCTTAAAAATACAATAGATAAACCTAGATTATTCTTGCTACTATCTGATTGTTAAATTTTCTGTATTCCATATTGCAAATCTCCCTTTTCGCAATATTTTATTAGTATGAATGCCAGAATCGCTGAAAAAACACGTGCCAATACCGTACTCCACCATATCATAATCTGTCCACCAAATAAAGGTGGTAAAACAAGCATAAATATCAGCATCAATACTGGTTCAATGAATGTAAGAATGTATGACAATCCACTTTTTTCAGTAGCATAAAATCCAGCTGTCGCTATTCTGGTAATCGCAACAAATGGTAATGACACTAAAAATATAGGTACAATTTTAGAAATCTCAATACTTACTTCATAAGAAGCTCCGAAAACCCCTCCAATATTTGCTCTGTTTACATACATGATAATTCCACCACAAACAGCAAGAATTATTGCAAAAATGTATGCCATTCTCTGAACTCCTCTCAGGCTTTCTTGATCCTTCTCACCATAAAAACGGCTCATTAAAGGTTGACTTCCATCACCTACGCCCTGCAATATGAGATATATGATACAGATAATATAGGATACACATGCATAAGTTGCAATAGCTTTTTCTCCCCCATAAGAAGCGGAGAATCGGTTTATAAACACCAATGAAATATTAGGAGTCAATGCTAGCCCAAATGGTGCAAGACCTACTCTGAATATAGCGCCACACATTTCTTTTACATTTTTTAAGGATACATACACATAAAACTTTTTATTATATAATGCGTATATGATTGCAATTGCTGCAGTCACACCCTGTCCGGCTATTGTAGCTGTGGCTGCACCTTTCATGCCCATTTCATATATCCATACAAAGATAAAATCCAGAACAATATTGGTTATGAATCCACCAACCATCGCAAACATTGACCAGAAAGAGTTTCCATAATTTCTAATGAATGGCATCATTCCAGTTCCAAGAATCTGCAATATTGCTCCAAGTGCTATAATTTTGATATAATCTGTCGCATTTGTTAATATAATTCCATCTGCTCCAAGCAATCCTAAAATTTTAGACGAAAAGGAGTAAATAATTATGGTACTGATAACACTTACTATTACAAGAAGCCACCAGCTTGTAGCAATAAATTCTTCTGCCCGTTTTCCTTTCTTTTCTGCTGCATTAATTGAGTAATAAACAGCTCCTCCCATACCAATTCCTGTTCCAAGAGCCTGAATCAAAGCCTCAATCGGATATGCAATATTAATAGCCGAAAGTCCAGCATCTCCTATGGTATTGCCTACAAAATATCCATCCACTATCGCATATATTCCTGATAATGCAAATGCTATAATAGATGGAATAACATATTTAAAAAATAATGATTTATGATTCATTTTTCTTACAATCTCCTTCCTTGAAAAGTCTGATAAACAGCTCTGTATTATCATTAAGACTTTCTATATTCTCTAATCCCATTTTTTCGATTACATATATTTCTTTTGAGTGCAGTTTTTCTATGATATCTTTCGTATATTCCATTCCTGATTCTGTGAGGCATATCAGCTTATTTCTCTTGTCTGAATCATCAGATACCATATTGATGTATCCTTTTTTCTGAAAATCTTTTAGTATCGTATTTACCGTTTGCTTAGGTATATTCCATTTTTCACTTATCATTTTCTGCGTGCATCTTCCATTACTTTCATAAAATGAATGCAAAGCAAAAACTCCATTTGAAGACAGTCCCTGATCCTTTGACCATTCCTCATACATTGCTGTACATTCTTTCCATAAAGCATAATATCGTTGCAACTGTATTATCATATTATTATCTTTTCTCATCTTTTTCCTCCTTAAATTAGTACGAATCCGGACTTTTGTATTATAGTCCGAGTTCGTGCTAATTGTCAAGATTTATTTATATACTTTTTCTTTATATAAACAATCAATAGTCCCTTACTAAGGACAGGAAGATTATGAAATTTCCCTGTCCTCTTTTAATAATATCCTCGTTCTTCCATCCAGTCTTTCACATAACATCTGATTCCAATATAAATAATATGCGACAGTAATAGCAATACAATAAGATTTATCGGATTAGCGTTTTTAATCCATTCTCCAAAGTAAATTACAACAGCTGTACTCGTTATCGCTACCACGATACTGATGATATCCCAACAATATTTCCGGTAGATTTTTCCTACCTGATAACCAATCCCGATTATCAGCCACCCGGTTATTACGAATAAAATTGCCATGACAGTACCGGCAATCAGCCAGTACACAATCCCGGAAAGAATACTGTTAGGTATTCCACTGCTTAACTGTCCGAAAGAGTCTGCACCTGTCACAAACTCCCGAAATAAACTTCCCATTCCTTTTCCTAACGCACCGAAAAAGACGATACAGTCGTTAAGGAAAACCGGCGAAAGAATCGCAGTAAACAGTGTTGTTGTTATGCTGTACCATGCCAGTAGAAACAAGATACTTTCATAACCAATCGTCATATTTTTATATTTCTTTTCTAACTGGCTTTTACGGCTATCGCATTTTTCTTTTGCTTTCCGGTAAGCAGTACGGTCACATTTTTCACATTTCTCATAAGGCACTTTTTTCTCAACAGCTACCTCTACCGTCTTTTGGTGTGTCTGTGCATAAAGTTTTTCCTGCTCTGCTTTTTCATACTTAAATTTCCATGCCACGGCTTCTGCGTCGGCTCTTTTCCTGCTGTCTGTCTCGCTGGTCAATCGTTCCTCTGTTTGCCTTAATCTTGTCCGCAATGCTTCGATATTCTCGGCTCTGTTTTCGCTGTTCAATTTCTCGTTCAAGGTCAGCGATTCGCTTAGCTGCCTGTTTAGTTCCTGGATTGTCTGGTCTTTCTGATCCAGTTCGTCCTGCATCTGTTCGGTCATCAGCAGAAGTTCTTCCACCTGCCCGACGTTCTCTAAGTTTCTGCATTCGCTCATCGATCTCCCTCGCTTTCTCTATCTGCTGTTTAAGGTCAGCAATTCGCTGTTCTGTTTCTGCAATAAGCTGTTCTCGTTGTTCAGCTTCTGCGTTAATTCCTGCCATTGCTGATTCTCGTTTTCCAACTGTTCGATTCTGGTTTTCTGTTGCTCGATCTGTGAGAGCAGTTCTTCTGTATCTGGCAAAAGATTTAGCAGCCTGGATAATTCGCTGTTTAAGCTTTTTAAACTCTGGTTCTGCTCCTGAAAAGACAGGAGCTGCCTGTCCCGTTCCTGCAATTCCTGTACCATCTCTGCCATAAGATTCTGCTGTTCCTCGATCTGGTTTATCATTGTCTCCATCATGGGAATGACTTCCCGGCTTTCTTCTAATGTCACGCAATCGCTCCTTCCATTGTGTTAATGCACTGGATACTTTTCCAAAAGAAATCTGTATTTTATCCAGCAGTGCATTTTGTCTTTTTATGATCTGGTTTTCCTCTACTTTCCATGAAGTAGAGGATGTCTGTCCGTTTTGAAATTTCTCGTCAATTTTTCTGGCATCTGCGCCCTCATGGATCGTCGGTATCTCTAATTTTCCCTGCCTTGCATAAGAACGATGGTCAATGTGATTTTCCGTTTTCAAATGTGCATTACAGACGTTTGCCCATTCGCTCCGCCATAGCTCACAATTTTTCGGATTGTTCCACCCGGTAGCATCGGTTAATACACGTTTCCACTGTTTGCGGTTCCTTGTCCCGACTTTCTGGACTCCATTTTCATCAAGTACGGGGATTCGGATTCCATGACGGTCAGGGTTCTTTTTATCCTGCCACCAGTCCGGATGGGATTCATCCACCACAATATTTCCATTTTCATCTCTGACAAACTCCCAATCCTTGATTTCTTTGTTACCCCATGAGTGGTCTGAATTGAATGGTCGCAACGTCACCAATAAATGCACATGGGGATTACCATCTCCTTTATCGTGGATACTCCAATCCGCACACATTCCCTTATCTACAAAGGTCTTTTGAATATATTCAGTTGTATAATCAATCTGTTCCTGTCGGCTCCATTCTTTCGGAAGTGAGAACTCAAATGACCTGCCGAGTTGTGCATCTGAACTTTTTTCTATCCTCAAGACTTCATTCCATAAACGCTGCTTCTGAAAAGTAAGTTTGAATTTTTCCAGTGCAGCATTTTGGTTATCTGCCCTTTTATATCGGACAGATTTCTGGAACCGTCTGATATTTTCAGCAGGTACATTCTGCCATTCCTGTGGTGCATTTTCACACATCAGCAGGCTGGTATAAACGACTTCTTTTTTTGAAGTATAGTAGCTGATCCTGCCTGTTTCTTCATTTTTCATCACATCGCCATTGAGATAAGCAGACGCCGATATGATGGATTTTCCTTTGCTGCGTCCAACAATCTTTACTGTATAATGAAAAATCGCCATGCTCCGTTTCCTCCATTCTGCCGTATCCGGCTTTGATTTCCGGCAGGTAACGTTTTTCCTAAAAGAAAATGGTATCTGCCGGAGCACCCTCTGCGTAAGAGTGCCCTGTGCATAACAGCCTGCATGGAATGTGCCCCTCTGGCGAAGAGTGCCTCCTGCGGCATGAGCAGGTCTGGCTGAAAGCCCCGCCGACGGAACGAGCCCGGCAAGCGTAAGCGCAGACCGGTTGCCACCTGTGGCAAACTTATACGGACGACCTCTGGTTGTCCATAAGTGCGCCCTTCATAAAAAAGCAATGAAGGGAATGGAAACTCCACTCCCTCCGGCATTACACTTCCTCCGTATTTGCAACTGGCTCTTTCTGCATTGCCTTTGAGAAGAATTTCCCATTTGCTTCCTGCCTTTTTAAGAAGCCGATCAGCTTTGGGATATCATCTTCCTCAATCGCAGAACCCAGTACCGATTCCACTGCACCGCCAATCTGGCAGAGCCTGTGTGTCCGTTTTTTGGTTTCCACATCTTTCTGACGTTTCTTCAGTTCCCGTTTCTGTGCTGCATACTGTTTTGCTTTCTCAAGGCTTTCCTGTTCTTTCTTTTCCAACTGGAGCATACGCTCCTCATAACTCTTTGTTGATCTTGCCATAAATATCATCGTCCTTTCTTTTTTTCCAAACATAAGTTTCCTGTTGTCTGTCAGACGAAGTACATGGTATAATCTGCTTGCGTGTAGGTATATCATGACTCCGGTCTGATAGAACCTTTGGCGGTTTCTTCGGGAACCGCTTTTTTAAGTTGAACCGTTTCTTGTGACTGCTTTCACATTTCCCTTATCCCTCAAGTCCCTGCCCTCGTTGGCTTCCATAAAAAGTTCCAGCATATCCGTTTTGATCAGGACTTTTCTCCCAACCTTCAATACCGGAAGTTTCTTCCACTCTACCAACTTTCGCAGGGTGTTCCTGCCAATTCCCGTATAATCAGCAGCTTCCTCAATAGATAAGGCAATCTTTCTTTGCGTCATATGACCACCTCCTTTCGAATTGCATTATGCAATTTCATTTGTGCTGTCAGTATAGCGTGTTTATATTGCTTTGTCAAGCATTATGAAATTTTTCTGCTTTTCTTAAAATTGCATATTGCAATATATTTTGTTGCGTGGTATAGTAATGACATACCGAAAAAGGAGGCACATCAGCATGAAAGATAAAGAACTACGCAAGCTGATTGGCAGCAGGGCAAAACAGCGCCGTCTGGAATTAAATCTGACACAGCCTTATGTCGCAGAGAAGATGGGAGTTACCGCTTCCACAATCCTGCGTTATGAGAATGGTTCGATTGACAATACCAAAAAGATGGTACTGGAAGGTCTTTCGGAAGCACTTCATGTATCGATTGAATGGCTCAAAGGGGAAACCGATGAATATGAAACTGATATTACGGATAAGAAAGAATTGCAGATTCGTGATGCGATGGGCGACATTCTCAAACAGTTTCCTCTTGACCTCAATAAAACAGAAGACGCTTTTTCTAAAGACTTACTGCTGTTAATGTTAAAGCAATATGAACTGTTTCTGGATTCGTTTCAGTTCGCCTGTAAAAATTACAAAGGCAGTACCAAAGATGCGGACATTGCCAAAGTAATGGGATTTGAATCGAAAGATGAATATAATGAGATTATGTTTCTCAGGGAGATCACACATACTGTCAACGCATTTAATGATATGGCAGATGTTGTAAGGCTCTATTCAAAGAAACCGGAAGCGGCAGAACAAAGGCTTGCAAATCTTTTATCCGAAGTTATGTATGACGATTCTGAATCGGTATAGTAAGATAATCGGAGTTATGATACAATGAGCGCAAGCGAGTCAAGCTGTTTACAGATTTGACGAGCGGCGAATTGGCTTATGGACTTGTCCATAAGATGCCTACACGCAAGAAGCATTTCAGCAGTTCCGATTGTCTGATATCGAAAGGAGACATACGATTATGGCAAAAGGATCTGTTAGAAAAAAAGGAAAAAAATGGTACTATCGTTTCTATGTAGAAGATGCAAGCGGTAAAATGGTTCAGAAAGAATACGCCGGAACCGAAAGTAAAAGTGAGACGGAAAAGCTTCTCCGCAAGGCACTGGAAGACTACGAAGATAAGAAGTTTGTTGCAAAGGCAGATAATCTTACCGTAGGGGAACTTCTGGATATGTGGGCAGAAGAAGAACTGAAAACTGGGACACTCAGCAACGGTACAGTGGAAAATTATCTTGGTGCAATCCGATGTATCAAAAAACACCCGATTGCAGACCGCAAACTGAAAACAGTTACTGCCGAACATTTACAGGCATTTCTTGATCTGCTTACATTCGGTGGTGAGTTTCCAGACGGGAAAGTAAAAAAGGGATACAGCAAAGATTATATCCATTCTTTTTCCGCAGTGTTACAGCAGTCATTCCGTTTTGCAGTATTTCCAAAACAGTTAATCAGTTTCAATCCGATGCAGTATATTAAGCTGAAAAAGCAGGCAGAGGAAGTTGACCTCTTTTCCGATGATGAAGTGGAAGAAGGTACACAGCCGATTTCACATGAGGATTATGAACGGCTTATCCAATATCTGGAAAAGAAAAATCCACCTGCTATTCTTCCGATTCAAATTGCGTATTATGCCGGGCTCCGTATCGGGGAAACCTGTGGTCTTACATGGCAGGACATTAACCTTGAGGAACAATGCCTGACCATAAAACGCAGTATCCGCTACGACGGCATGAAACACAAAAATATTATCGGACCAACGAAACGGAAAAAAGTAAGGATTGTTGATTTTGGAGATACGCTGACTGAAATACTGAAAGCTGCCAGAAAAGAACAGCTCAAAAACCGGATGCAGTATGGCGAATTATATCACCGCAATTACTACAAAGAAGTGCATGTGAAAAACAGGGTATATTATGAATACTATCATCTTGACGGAACACAGGAAGTCCCGACAGATTACAAAGAAATCTCCTTTGTCTGCCTGCGACCAGATGGCTCTTTGGAACTGCCGAGTACACTCAGCATTGTATGCAGATCAGTGGCAAAGAAGCTGGAAGGATTTGAAGATTTCCATTTTCACCAGTTGCGTCACACTTATACCAGCAATCTGCTTTCCAATGGAGCTGCACCGAAAGATGTACAGGAACTGTTAGGACACTCTGATGTCAGTACCACAATGAATATTTACGCTCACTCAACAAGAAAAGCAAAACGGGATTCCGCAAGACTTCTTGATAAAGTAGCGAGCAATGCTTAACTAAAAATTTCCCTTATTTCCCTTGCGGATTCCGCATAAGGGCAAAAATAAGGGAAAATACATATCATTTCACTATTTAATGGGCTGAAAAGCCTGTAAAATAAGGAAAGTTCAGGAAATCTCTCCACAAATTCCGATTTATCCAGTTAAGAAAACTGGAATTTTATCAGCAACCTTCTTTTTTATCTTTTATATCGTCTTTTAACGCTTTAATTTCTTCCAGAATGAGTTCAGTACAAACGACTAAAAGACCTGAAAGAAGAATAATTCCACCGTAAATCGGATAAATAAAAGATTCTTGGACTCCACCGCCAATGATACCAGACAAGAGTTGCCACACACCACTGAACGGCCAAACAACTAATGCGAATACCACAATCATCGTAATAATAGCTTTTTTCATTGCTCTTTACCTCTGTAACTTCCGATTTGAACGAGTAAAGCAAGGGGCTAATGCCCCTTATGCTTTTCTCTTTTCTTTTGCTGTTTGATTTCAAACATTCGCAGTTCTTCCACTTCTTTTTTCTCTTTGCTTCTAATCTTGCGTTCCTGTTTGTTTTGTTCCTGTTGTAATTTCAATGCCTGCTGCGATTTTGTTCCAATACCGGTTTCCTGCATTTGCCTTCTCACTTCACGCTGCATCCTTTTGGGATTTCTTTTTATATCCTTTCCAACAGTATCAACAGCCGGACTGAATTTCAAACTGGCATAATATTTTTGAATATATTCCTGCACCTCATAATCTTTTGGTTCTGCACCAAAAGTCACCTTTGCTACAGACAACTTACCGTCCTCGATACGCTCAACAAGTGATTATACTTTCATTCAATCTTCGCCGGCTGCATATCATTCGTGGTGCAGATGCAGATCCAGGTCTTGCCAGGATTTAAGGTGATCTCATTGCCGGAAGCATCGTAGTAATGGGTCACACCAAACTCTCCGTCTTTTTCACAGGTGATGTCTTCCACCTTACCATTGGAAATATAATATCCCCAGGTATCGGCCTGCACGTTGATATTGCGGTACTCTGTCGATGCGTAATAAGCCGCCGGACAGTACTGGATGATGATGTTTTTCACTGCGATCTGCCCTTCGTCTCCCATATGCGGGCCTCCGTACTGGAACCGGTAATACAAACCATCATCCTCATGATATTCAAACCACGGATTGTTTAATTTGTAGCCAGGCGTTACCTTATAGGCATCGCGCACATCGGCTCCATGCATAACTGCTTCCGTTCCTTCTTTTGCAAATCGGAAATGCCCGTCATAGTCTGCGTCGTATTCCTGGCTGTATCCCAGCTTTTCGATCGCACGCTGGATCCCGGCAAAGCTTGCATAGGCATTGTGCGGAGATTTTTTATCTTTGGAGCGGAAATATGCGGTACTTCCCTGTCCTTCGATTCCATTGATGTTATCAATGAATTTTAAATATGGCTTTGCAAAGGTACTCTGGCCAAAATGCGCATAGATTGCATCAAATTCTCTTGCAAAATATACATAATAAGTACGGCAGCTGCGCACTGAACCGATCCGGGTCAGGTCATCATAATTTTCCATGATCGCCAGGTAACGGTTCATGGTTGCCTCAACCGGAGCCTCATAAACCACCCCGGCCCGGTTGATGCCATACTGCGGCAAAGCCGCCTTGTCATTGCTCATCATGATTGCCAGCGGACGCCGGTTTCCCTGGGATACCGGCACCATTTCCCCAGTCAGATAACTGCGGATCATGCCATCCTTTTCGACTCTTGGCTCCTGCTCATCCGGATCAGCCAGATCGGTCTCCTGCACAGGCGCTTCGGTTTCCGGTGCCTCGGTTTCAATCTCGATTGGCTTTGTCTCCGGTTCCGGCACTGCCGATTCTACGGATATCTTATTCTCTGCTTCCTTTGCCTGGCAGCCGGTCAGTGCCACAGCCCCCACCGTGAGACACCACGCTGCCATAACCCCTAACGCATACTTCTTCCCCTTGTTTTTTCTCATCTATGATAGCCCTCTCCTGCCAGTATTTCCCGTTGTCTGGTTTCCATAACTTCCCGCTCTGCATCTTCCATGTGGTCATAACCACACAGATGAAGCATGCTGTGCGCGATCAGAAAAGCAAGTTCGCGCTCCCTGGAATGGCCATATTTTTCTGCCTGCTCGATCACCTTTTCCACCGAAACAATGATGTCACCCAGGATCAGCTCTCCGGTCTCCGGATTAAAATAATCCTCCACCGCTTCCTCCACATGGCTGAAATCGGATTCTTTCTCAAAATCGATCATTGGGAAAGAAAGGACATCCGTCGGACGGTCGATCTGGCGGTAATCGCGGTTGATTTCCTGAATTGCGTCATTGTCCGTCAGGATCAGGTTTACTTCTGCCTCGTAAGGGCATTTCTCATAATCCAGCGCCGCCGGGATGATGTCGTTTGCCACCTTTTCATAGTCCACATCCAGGGGCTTGTCTGTCTCATATTCGATATTAATGGTCATGGTATCTTCCGCCTTTCTGACCGGCACACCAAGTCTTCCGGTCCTGTTTTATCGAAACGATTCTGTGTCGTCACCGCACGTTTTGCATCGCAGCTTTGTTTCTATTTATGATATTTGAAATCCCTCAGCCGATGCGTTTTCTCCTTTGCAGGCTGTTTTGGCGTGGTTTTCTTTTCGTAATCGTCGTAAGCCTGTACGATCTTCTGAACCAGCGGATGACGTACTACATCATTGCTGGTCAGGTTGCAGAAACCGATATCGTCAATCTTTCCAAGCACCTTCATGGCAACGTCAAGACCGGATACCGCGCCGCTTGGCAGGTCCTTCTGGGTCTTATCTCCGGTGATGATGACCTTGGAACCAAAGCCGATTCGGGTTAAGAACATCTTCATCTGCGCAGGTGTCGTATTCTGCGCCTCATCCAGGATGATATAGGCATTGTCCAGGGTACGGCCTCTCATGTACGCAAGCGGTGCCACCTCGATCAGTCCCTTCTCCTGGTTATGCAAAAAGCTCTCTGCACCCATGATCTGGTACAGGGCATCGTAGAGCGGGCGCAGGTACGGGTCGATCTTGCTCTGTAAGTCACCCGGCAAAAATCCAAGCTTCTCGCCTGCCTCAATGGCCGGACGCGTCAAAATGATACGGTTTACATCGCCATTTTTAAAGGCGGAGATCGCCATGGCCATGGCAAGGTAAGTTTTACCGGTTCCGGCAGGTCCGATGCCGAATACGATCATTTTCTTGCGGATGGTATCCACATACTGTTTCTGTCCTACGGTTTTCGGTTTTACCGGCTTTCCGTTGATGGTCCGGCAGATGATATCTTTATCGATCTCCAGGATCGCATCGTCTGACTCGGTAAAGCAAAGAGATAATGCATAGTCTACATTCTGCTCGGTAATGGCATTGCCGCGCTTTGACAGCTCAACCAGATTGTTGAACACGCTCTTTGCCCGGCGGATCATCAGTTCCGGTCCGATCAGCTTGATGGCACCGTCTCTTGCCACGATCGTCACATGCAGCGTCCGCTCAATCTTTTTTAAATAGCCGTCAAACTGGCCGCATACATTTTTCTCATGCTCTGCCGGAATATCAATTATTGTCTCAATTACACTCATTCTGTATTATTTGCTCCTTACTGTTCACGTGGTATGTGAACAGTAAGGAGATTTTGCCGATGCTTCGCATTCCAAATCGGAAAAATCTGCTGCCATTACTGTATCATACGAAATTTTCAGTTCCGAAAATTTCTACCTGTGAACTATTCTAGCTTTTGACCGGTCCCGGCAGGCTCCTCCACAGTCATGCTTCCGCAGATGGTCCAGCCGGTACTGTTATCTAATATTTTAACATCATTTTCGATTATTTGTACCCCTTTTTGTATAAAATCTTGTAATTTCCTTTCATGAACTGCTTTTGTTAAGGCATCTAGCTCTGTTTTCGTACGTTTCCGCTCCACAACTTCATATTCCCTGGCCGTGATCTTCTCCGCCCACACAGGCAGATAAAAGTCCTCAAACAAGACCAGCTGCTTTCCGGCACGCGTAACTTCCCACAGCTTCTTCTTTGGTATAGGGAGCATGGCAAGAAGATCTATTCTGCCTATGCGCAGCCGGAATCCGGTCTGTTCTTTTCCTGTATAACTTTGGATCTGTTCAAAACGAGGTACGGTTTCGCGGTAGCTTTCCTGGGTCTGCAGCAGGATATCTGCATCTGCACGCACAAACAGATTGCGCACCACCTCGCCGGAATCATCGGTAATCGGAATTATGCCCTCCACCAGAAGCTGTCCCTCTTCCACCTCATCTCCCGGCTGCACAGCTGCTTTTCCTGCCCTTACAACCATAGAAACGACTGTTCCTGCCTTTTCGGTCACCAGATTGCGCGGTGTCTCATCCTTTAATGGAATTTTTCCGGCTGTTTCATTTTCCCGGATCCGGATCTGCAGCCTGGTACCGGCTACATGGGCAGATACCCAGACAATCTGGGGACAGCGACTCCGAAGCTCCTCCTCGATCCGGTCACAGTCCACCTGGGACTTTCGCATTCCATAAATTATTCCGATTTCCTGAAGCTCCCTGCTCAGGGTATCATTGGAAAAACGAAGGTTCCCGTCAAAGCTGATATTCCAGATAAACCGGGACATCACAAATAAAAGGAGAAAAAAGCCCGCGATCCCTGCTGCAAACAATTTTCGTTTCCGGTTCCGGTATAAAAAAAAGGGCAGTCCCAGTTTTTCCTGAACACGGACCCTGACACCTGCCTTGCGCACGAACGGTCGGATCCGGAAAAAATCAGAAAGCAGCAGAAAAAACTGGTACTGTTCCTTTTCAAAAGTCAGATTCCATAACAAAATCCCGTTTCCCCGGCACAGATTCAAAAAACGTTCCGGCGAGCCTCCTGTCATGCGTACCTTTACATATCCGGTGTAGCATTGTTTCAGCCACCGCACGCTGCATACCGCCTCCCGACTGTTCCAGACTCATCCCGTTCCCTTTTTTGTGTCGCTTCCGCTTCGTCGCAGTTTTCTTTTTTCCAAAACAGGTGCGCCTCCCTGTCCTGCTCTTTTCAGTCACAAAATTCCATACTCTGGATCTGCCCGGATATTTTCATGGCATCCCGGTCGTAATATTCAATCTTCAATCGTTTTCCACAGATCTGAAGCCTGCAGTCTTTCCCTTTCAGACGAATGCAGGAATCATCAAACCACAGGATCCCCCGGTAATTTTCCACGGTAACGCTGTACCTCCCAGAAAAAGACAACAGGATTTCTCCAAGAACTACATCTCCCGGAAGCTTCAAATGCTCTGTTGCAGCCTGTTTTGCCTGATCAAACACGATATCGCTCCCAGTCTCTGTCTGCAAAGCCTTTGCAAATAAGATATGAAAAAATCCCTGGCCATAGACCAGGGATCAGAGAAATACTTAATTAAATTTGCGTTTTCTTGCAGCTTCAGACTTTTTCTTGCGTCTTACGCTTGGCTTCTCGTAATGCTCTCTCTTACGAATTTCCTGCTGAATACCAGCCTTTGCGCAGTTTCTTTTGAATCTGCGTAATGCGCTGTCCAGACTCTCGTTCTCTTTAACGATAACGTTTGACATAGCTCACACCTAACCTCCCTCCAGTTGTGTACTTGTGCATAATACAACTGTTTGGGTATTTTATAGCACTGGTATGATTATAGCACAAAATCTCTATTCGTCAACTGTTTTTTTAAGTTTTTTTGCGGATTTTCGTATTTTTTTGCAGGACAGCCGGAACACGCTGCTATTTACGCATCGCGCAAACAGTAACGTATCCCGGCTGTCTGTGTATTACAACATATTTTACTGGATCTGCTCTGCTGCAGTCTCGTAAGCCTTCTCAAGTGCAGCGTCCACACCGGCCGGGTTCTTACCGCCTGCCTGTGCCATATTCGGACGTCCGCCGCCGCCACCGCCTACAAGTCCGGCAATGGCCTTGACTAAGTTGCCAGCATGAGCGCCCTTCTTCTGAGCCTCATCGGTTGCGGTTACCATCAGGTTGACCTTATCGCCCTGAACGGATGCCAGAACGATCACGCCCTCACCGAGCTTCTCTTTCAGCTGGTCACCCAGTCCGCGCAGGCCGTTCATGTCGACATCTGCAACCTTTGCAGCCAGAACCTTCACGCCTTTGACATCGCGAACCTGGTTCATGACATCGCCTAACGCTTCATTTGCCAGTTTGCTCTTTAATTTCTCGTTCTCAGCGTGCAGTGCTTTCATCTCCTCCAGCATGGATTCGATCTTGCTCTTTAAATCAGCCGGGGTGGTCTTTGCTGCCTTCGCCGCCTCTGCTAACTCCTGCTCCATGTTCTCATAGTAGCGCATCAGACCGTCACCGGTCAGTGCTTCGATTCTGCGGACACCTGCTGCGATGCCTGCCTCAGAGAAGATCTTGAACGCATGGATCGTGCCAGTAGAAGCCACATGAGTACCGCCGCAAAGCTCCGTGGAGAAGTCGCCCATCTTAACCACACGGACCTTCTCACCATATTTTTCACCAAACAGTGCCATAGCACCGGTCTTCTTCGCTTCATCCAGACTCATCTCCTGAGTTACAACAGTCAGATTCTCCTGAATCTTTTCATTTACCAGATCTTCAACCTTTTTGATCTCCTCCGGAGTCATGGCAGAGAAATGAGTAAAGTCAAAACGGAGTCTGTCCGGAGTTACCAGGGAACCGGCCTGCTCTACATGGTCACCGAGAACGCTGCGCAGTGCCTTCTGAAGCAGATGGGTTGCACTGTGGTTCTTCTCGGTAGAACGGCGGGAAGCCTCATTTACCTGTAAGGTAACGGTCTCGCCCACTGCCAGCATGCCGCTGGTCATATGTCCTACATGGCCGATCTTTCCGCCCTGTAAGTGAATGGTATCTTCTACAACAAAGGTGCCATTGTTTTCTCCGGTGATCACGCCGGTATCGCCGCACTGACCGCCCATGGTTCCGTAGAACGGCGTCTCATCCACGATGATGGTTCCGCGCTGACCGTCGGTTAAAGCTTCCACGATCTCGGTATCGGTCGTCAGAACCGTGATCTTGGACTCATGCTGCAGTCTGTCGTAGCCAACGAACTTGGAAGTGATCTCAGCCGGGATAGACTGGTATACGGTAACATCTGCACCCATGTAGTTGGTTGTCTTACGTGCTTTTCTTGCTTTCTCACGCTGATCTTTCATCGCTGCCTGGAAGCCGTCCTCGTCTACCGTCAGGTTCTTCTCTTCCAGAATCTCGATGGTTAAGTCTAACGGGAATCCGTAGGTATCGTACAGCTTGAATGCATTCTCGCCGGAAAGTACGGTCTCGTTCTTTGCGGACATCTCGCTCTCCATATCTGCAAGGATTGCAAGACCCTGGTCGATGGTCTTGTTGAACTTTTCTTCCTCTTCTGCAAGAACCTTTAAGATCATAGCTTTCTTCTCTTCCAGTTCCGGATAACCATCCTTGGAAAGCTCGATGACCGTCTTGGAAAGCTCCGGCATGAATCTGCCCTCAATGCCAAGCAGACGTCCATGACGTGCCGCACGGCGGATCAGACGGCGCAAAACATAGCCACGGCCCTCGTTGGACGGCATGATGCCGTCGGAGATCATGAAAGTACAGGACTTCACATGGTCAGCGATGATACGCAGGGAAACATCTTTCTTATAGTCTACCTGATACTCGGTGTGTGCCAGGGCACAAACCTCATCCAGAAGTGCCTTGTTGGTATCTACGGTGAACAGGGAATCTACATCCTGAACAACCACGGCCAGACGCTCCAGACCCATACCGGTATCAATATTCTTCTGCTTTAACTCGGTATAGTTGCCATGTCCGTCGTTCTCGAACTGGGTGAATACGTTATTCCATACCTCGATGTAACGGTCACACTCACAGCCTACGGTACAGCCCGGCTTACCACAGCCGTACTTCTCACCACGGTCATAGTAGATCTCAGAACACGGACCGCACGGACCAGCGCCATGCTCCCAGAAGTTATCCTCTTTGCCGAAGCGGAAGATCTTCTCTGCCGGAACACCGATCTCCTTATTCCAGATGTTGAATGCCTCATCATCGTCCAGGTATACAGACGGATACAGACGGTCTTTTTCCAGTCCTACAACCTCAGTTAAGAACTCCCAGGACCAGTGGATTGCCTCGTCCTTAAAATAATCGCCGAATGAGAAGTTGCCCAGCATCTCAAAGAAGGTGCCGTGGCGTGCAGTCTTACCGATGTTTTCGATATCACCGGTACGGATACACTTCTGGCAGGTGGTCACACGTCTTCTTGGCGGGATCTCCTGTCCGGTGAAATAAGGCTTTAACGGTGCCATACCGGAGTTGATGAGGAGCAGACTGTTGTCGTTGTGCGGCACCAGGGAAAAGCTCTTCATTGCCAGATGTCCCTTGCTCTCAAAGAACTCCAGGAACATTCTTCTCAGTTCATTTACTCCATACTTCTTCACTTTACTACTTCCTCCGTATTATCACTGTTTGCTGTATGAAACAGGAAACAGCTGGATTTTGCCAGACCGCCCTTTATGCGCGGTCTGCATCTTTCTTGTCTCTGAACTTCTTGCCGCAGATAATGCCCGCGTACGCGACTGCTGCAAAGATAACGGCTTTTACGGTATATCCAATCAGACTTGTTGCGATTGCTGCCATAGTAAATTCCTCCTTATTGTTCAGAAAATATATCAATTCATCTTTGTATCTTACCATAGGAAAAGACAATTATCAAGACCCAAACAGGCAGGAACATCTGGTTCCTGCCTGCTCTGATCCTTCATTCCTGTTCACGCCATACAAACAGGAAGCGATTATTCATTTTTTCCGTCCAGAATCGCTTCATAACGCTCTGCCAGTTCATAGACCCGCTCTCTTGTGATGTCCCGCAGGAAACGGATATATTCCAGTTCTTCCAATGCACTGCCATTCTGTCTTTTTGAGTTTGATACCGCAGTACTCTCACGATCTCGCACCCAGCTTCGCTGTTCTGCAAAAAACGTGTTCTTTTCCTCACCGGACAGCTGCTGTTCCAGCACTTCCAGAATCCCTTGAAGCTTGTTTTCCCAGATTTTCCGTTCCGAGTCTGCTGCTGCCTTCATGGCATTGGCACTTCCGTCCGCAGCTGCCTCACGCCGGCTCTGTGCCTGCTCGTCCAGTTTGGCAAGTTGGGACATAATCCCGTTTTTTTCTGCCTGTGCAGTCTCTGATGGATACATGGACTCATCCATTGCCTGTGCCTGTACTGCAGCCCCGGCTTCCGGTGATCTCTGCACTTCGGACGACGGTGCCGCTTTAAGAAGCGGCTGCGACTCTGATGCCCCGGCATTGCCTGCTGCTATCTGTGCTTCTTCTGTTTGCCCTACACCAGTCCATGTCTGACCGCTTTTTGTCTGCCCAGCACCAGCCGACGTCTGTCCGGATTCTGTTTGTCCAGCTTTTGCCTGTCCTTTTTCCGCCTGCACAGCCCCGGACAATACCTGTGCTTTTTCTTGTGCCTCCTGCATGCCCTGTGCCTGTGCCACAGCTTCTTCCGCTATGGTCGTGGTTTCGGATTCCTTGCTTCCTTCTGAGAGTTCCGAAACATATTCGTTCCCACCAGCTACCAAATGCCGGACGGAATAATTCGTTACGCCAATCCCAGCCACGCAGATCACTGCAATGGCTACCCAGATTCCTTTTAATTTCATAAATTTCTTCAATCCTGTCTGTGGTATGATTCTGTCTGTTCCATATAAATACACCGCCTGCACCAGTCAGAGACCCGGTACCGGCTGTTTATTGCTGAACTTAACATACCACAAACAGGACGAAATGAAAATATAAGTTCAAAAGAAGTAAAAAATTGTAAGAAAGCCTTAACAGTTACCGCTTCCACAACAAATCAGCGGCTTCCAGCACTTCTACGCATCCAGTCCTTCATCCACCAGAAGATCCGTTCCGTCTGCTGCCGTTGTAGCCAGCTGGTCGCACCGCTCATTCTGCGGGTGCCCGGCATGTCCCTTCACCCAGATAAAGTTCACACGGTGTGGTGCTTTTGCCTTTAATAAACGCTCCCAGAGGTCAATATTCTTCACAGGACCGCTCTTTCCGCGTTTCCAGTTGTTCTTCACCCAGTTGTCGATCCAGCGCTGGTTGAAGGCATCCGTCAGATATTTGGAATCTGAGTACAGATCTACCTCGCAGGGGCGGTTTAATGCCTCCAGAGCCATGATTGCCGCCATCAGCTCCATCCGGTTGTTGGTGGTCTTTTTGTAGCCGGCAGACAATTCCCGCTCGTGGAGCACGCCCTTGCTGTCCGTAAAATGCAGCACGGCTCCGTATCCGCCCGGTCCGTCTGGGTTGCCTCTCGCCGAACCATCTGTGTAAATCTGTACTTTTGACATAATCTAATTTCTCCTATCTGTCCCATTTATCGCATAATGCATTGATCTGGTCTGCGAATTTTCCCAGATCCTTGTTGGCTCCGCCCTCGTTGCGGCGGATGACGCCCATCAGGCGCTCGCCTGCAGCCAGAAGTCTCGCAAAGACTCCACTCGCTTTCTTCGCCGGTGCGCTCTTGGCCGGGATCGGGATTCCGGCAGTCTCGCGTACCCAGATGCCTTTGATCAGATCAAATTCCGCACCAGAATACGGTGCCTTGGCCGGCACGCCGGTCTTTTCGGTTAAAAGCTCCGCAAAGCGGTCGCAGACCTCGTCATTGCCATGAACCACGAAGAACTGCTGCGGCTTCTTCTCAAATGCCAGGGCCCAGGCCAAAAGTCCATTCTGGTCCGCATGACCGCTGATATCGTGAAGCACCTCAATGTGTGCCTCCACATCGATACTCTCACCAAAAAGCTTTACTTCCTTGCTTCCATCCACCAGTGCCCTTCCGATGGTACCCACTGCCTGGTAACCGGCAAAGACCACCGTACATTCCTTGCGCCACAAATTGTGTTTTAAATGGTGGCGGATACGGCCTGCATCGCACATACCGGAAGCAGAGATGATAACCTTTGGTTTGGCATCGAAGTTGATGTTAATGGATTCGTCGCTGGTTACGGAAAGCTTTAAGCCCGGGAACGAGATCGGGTTGATGCCCTCCTCAACCAGTTCCTTTGTTTCCTCATCGTAGCACTCCACCTGGTTTTCCTTGAATACGTGGGTGGCCTCCACGGCCAGCGGGCTATCGACATAAACTTCAAAATTATCGTGTCCCCGGATCAGATGCTGGGATTTGATCTGACGGAAATAGTAAAGCAGCTCCTGGGTACGACCTACCGCAAAAGCAGGAATCACCACATTGCCGCCGCGGTCCAGCGTTTCCTGGACGATCCGCACCAGCTCGGAAATATGGTCTTTTCCTTTCTGGTGGAACCGGTCCCCGTAGGTGGACTCCATCACCGCATAATCTGCTTCCGCTGTGTAGATCGGATCGCGGATCAGCGGTTTGTTGAAGTTGCCAATATCACCGGAAAAGACAATCTTCTTCTCCACACCGTCTTCCTTCATCCAGATCTCGATCGAGGCAGAACCAAGAAGATGGCCGATATCCGTAAACCGGATGGAAACCTCATCGTTGACTTCCACAATCTCTCCATAATTATAGCCTTCAAAATGCTCCAAAACGCCCAGCGCATCATTCATCTCATATAACGGCGGAACCTCCGGGCGTCCGGCACGTCTTGCCTTCCGGTTCTTCCACTCCGCATCCATCTCCTGAATGTGCGCACTGTCCTTTAACATGATGTTGCACAGGTCACAGGTCGCATTGGTTGCGATGACCCTGCCTTTAAATCCTCTCGCATAAATGTAAGGCAGCATACCTACATGGTCAATATGCGCATGGGTCAGAAGTACGAACTGGATATCCGACCACGGCACCGGCGGTTCTACATTTTCATAAATGTTAACACCCTGCTCCATACCACAGTCAACCAGAAATTTTGTTGTTCCCACTTCCAGATAATGACAGCTGCCTGTTACCTCATGTGCTGCTCCGCTGAAAACTAGTCTCATATGGCACCCTCCTTTTGTATCTATGTGCTCTCGGAGTCCGAGGGTACATGTTTAAATGATGATGCAGATCAAGCCTCCGTTGCTGTCGTTGATGATCTTCTGGAGCGCATCCTGAAGCTTTGCCTGACACTCCTCCGTCATCTGGTTCACTTTAGCCTGAATCCCATCTTCTACAATCTGTTCTATGGATTTTCCAAATATATTTGTCTCCCAGATCCCGTTTTCTTCCCGGTTTGCATTTTCCTTCATATACGCGATCAGATCCTGCGCCTGCTGCTCGCTCCCCACAATGGGCGCGATCTCCGTCTGGATCTGGGCGCGGATCAGGTTGATAGACGGCGCTTCGGCTTTCATTTTGACGCCGTAACGGTTTCCGTGACGGATCACCGCCGGTTCATCCAAAACAATCTCTGACCGCTCCGGTGTCACCACGCCATAGCCCCTTGCCCGCACCTGTTCCAGCGCGTTCTGGATCTTATCGTACTCCGTGCGCTTCGCTGCCAGCTCTTTTAGCTGCTGCATCAGCTGGTATTCATCTGCGATCTGGAGTCCGGAAAAATCACTGAGAATCTGATAATAATAGCCTTCATCAAACAGCATCCGCACCTGGACTTTGCCATCGGACAGTTCCATACGCCCGGTTTCCATACCGCTTACCGCCTCTGCCTCTTCATCTTTCCAGGATGGCTTTAAATCTTTCATCCGGCGGATGTGGCTCATGGCGTTTTTCGCTGCTTTTACTGCCTGCTGCTTTAACCAGTGGGAGGATGGCAGGATTTCCAGCCACTTCGGGATCTGGAAATCCACCTCCGTCACCGGAAATTCAAACAGGATCTGCTTTAAAATCTGGTAAATATCCGTGGTTTTTAACTGCTCGCAGTTGACTGGCATGACACAGACCTCATACTGTGCTTCCATATCCTTTGCAAGCGTTCTTGTTTCCTCTGAATACGGGCGGCTGGAGTTTAAAAGTACCAGAAACGGCTTTCCGATCTCTTTTAATTCCCGGATTGCCGTTTCTTCTGGTTTTATGTAGGCTTCCCGTTCCAGTTCGCCAAACGAGCCATCGGTCGTGATTACGAGACCGATCGTGGAATGATCACGGATGACTTTCCGCGTTCCGATCTCTGCAGCCATGGTAAACGGAATGCTCTCCTCAAACCACGGGGTCTTCACCAGGCGCTCCTTTTCGTTTTCCATGTGTCCGCTGGCGCCATCCGTCATAAAGCCTACACAGTCCACCAGCCGGACACGGACCTGAGTGTCTTCCCCAAGATCAATCTTAGCTGCTTCCTTGGGCACAAATTTCGGTTCTGTCGTCATGATGGTTTTTCCCGCCGCACTCTGCGGCAGTTCATCCCGCGTGCGGTTTTTCTGGTGTTCATCGGTGATCCCCGGTAAAACCATCTGCTCCATAAACCGCTTGATAAACGTTGATTTTCCGGTCCGCACCGGTCCGACCACGCCAAGATAGATCTCGCCGCCGGTCCTGGCCTGGATATCCCGGTATACACTGTACTGATCCATATAGACACTCCCCCGCCAAAAACAGATTTATTTGTTGCTGTGAGCAGTAACATTTTTTGCTGTTGTTAACACTATATGCAGGAGTGTCCGGGAATCATGCACTTTTATCGTAGAAACTACCGTTTTCCCATGTAAAGATGGCGCGGAATTCCGTCTACCATGACCGACGGGGAATCGCCCTGGATCAGCGGTCTGACATAATCGATAAATTCTTCGGTCACATAAGTACCATCCTTGGTGATCCATTCTCTCGGGACCATCTTTTCACCATTGGCGATCTTATGGACATCGTAAATACCGGTTGCACACTGGTACGGGTCGTCCGAAACGCGGTCGATGACTACCATCTTTCCGGAATCGCCCTCATCTGCCGCCTTCACTGCGGCACCGCCTACCATAAAGGCTTCGTTTACATCAACGCGGGATGCCAGGTGGGCTGCGCTTCGCTGCAGGGTTGAAAATTCTACCGCACGGGTCTTGCAGCCAAGCTCTGCATGGATCACATTCGACAGATAGGTGGCCGTTCCCGCCAGCTGCTTGTGTCCGAAAGCATCTACATAATCGGATGCGCTTCCAAGCTCACTGACATAGCGTCCGTCTTTGATGCGGATTCCCTCGGAAACCGCCACAACCACGACGTCTTTCTTCTCCAGAAGCTTTTTTACCCTTCCGGTAAACTTTTCAATATCGAACGTCAGCTCCGGCAGATAGATCAGGTCCGGTCCGTCGCAGTCCTCGCCACGCGAGAGCGCTGCAGCTCCGGTCAGCCAGCCTGCATTGCGGCCCATGATCTCGATGATGATCACCTGTTTCTTTTTATAGGAAAAGCCAAGTCCATCCCGAATGACTTCCTTGGTGGAGGTTGCAATGTACTTCGCCGCACTTCCGTAACCCGGAGTGTGATCTGTCAGCGCCAGATCGTTGTCGATGGTTTTCGGAACACCGACAAACTTCTGGGACTGCCCGGTTAAGATTGCGTAATCCGAAAGCTTCTTGATGGTATCCATGGAATCATTTCCGCCGATATAGATAAAACATTCGATATTCAATTTATTTAAGATTTCAAAAATCTTCACGTAGATTTCCTGATTCTCATGGATATCCGGCAGCTTGTAACGGCACGTTCCCAAAAATGCAGATGGTGTGCGCTTTAAGATTTCCACGTCCAGATCACTGCGGATATATTTGGACAGATCCACATACTGCTCATCCATCAGCCCCTGAATGCCGAAAAGCATTCCATATACCTTTTTTGCACCGCGGTCGATCGCCGTGCGGTAAACACCTGCAAGACTGGAATTGATGACGGCAGTCGGCCCTCCGGACTGTCCAACGATTACATTGCCCTTCATAGTAAACCCTCCTTATCAAATTTTCCCCAATGCTATGTAATGCAATAATACCACAAAAAGGAGCGAAAAGTCTAGGACTTTTCACTCCTTTTTCTTTTATTTTCAGACAGTTTATAATTTTGAAACAAATTCTCTTTTTTTGTCAAATTACCTCGTCTGTTTCACTTTTTGTTGCGTTTCGCACAATCTTTTACTTTTACTCGCTTAAATATGCCTTCTTGACGGAATCGTCGTTCATCAGGTCTTTGGCATCTCCACTGAGCGCAATCTTACCGGTTTCCAGAACATATGCGCGGTTCGCAATGGAAAGCGCTTTCTTCGCGTTCTGCTCAACCAGAAGTACCGTCACACCGTCTGCGTTGATTTTCTGGATGATATCGAAGATTTCATTTACATAGAGCGGGGACAGACCCATGGACGGCTCGTCCATAACGATCAGCTTCGGATGGGACATCAGCGCACGGCCCATAGCCAGCATCTGCTGCTCACCACCGGACAGGGTTCCTGCCATCTGGTTTTTACGCTCTTCCAGACGCGGAAAACGCTCGTAGATCATCTTCAGGGTTTCTTCCATCTCGTTTTTGTCGTTTCTGGTATAAGCCCCCAGCTTTAAGTTCTGGAGTACGGAAAGCTCTGCAAATACGCGGCGTCCCTCCGGCACATGGGCGATTCCCATGCCAACCAGTTTGTAACCCGGAATCTTTGTAATATCCTGTCCCTCATAGGTAATGGTACCCGCTTTCGACGGGATCAGGCCGGTAATGGTCTGCAGAGTCGTTGTCTTTCCTGCACCGTTTGCTCCGATCAGGGCGATGATCTCTCCCTGGTTTACCTCAAATGAGATTCCCTTGATTGCCTGGATCACACCATAGTAGACTTCCAGGTCTTTTACCTCAAGTATTGCCATCGCTCCAACCTCCTACTCTCCAAGATAAGCCGTGATGACGCGCTTATCGTTCAGTACTTCCGATGTCTGGCCCTGGGTCAGTACCTGGCCGAAATTTAATACAGTCAGCTTCTCGCAGATACCAGAAACCAGCTTCATGTCATGCTCGATCAGAAGCACCGTCATATCGAAATGGTCGCGCACAAAGCGGATGGTATCCATCAGCTCTGCAGTCTCGTTCGGGTTCATGCCGGCAGCTGGCTCGTCCAGAAGAAGAAGCTTCGGATCCGTTGCGAGGGCACGCGCGATCTCCAGCTTTCTCTGCTTACCATAAGGAAGGTTGGATGCTTTATAATTACACTCCTTGTCCAGGTCAAACACCTTTAACAATTCCATGGCACGGGCATTCATCTCTTTCTCTACCTTATAGTAATGCGGAAGGCGAAAGATTCCTTCGATCGTGGAATACGGATGATGGTTGTGCAGTCCGACCTTTACGTTGTCCAGAACACTTAATTCCTTGAACAGACGGATGTTCTGGAAGGTTCTCGCGATTCCTGCCTGGTTGATCTCGATAGTATTCTTGCCAGTCAGCTCTTTTCCGTCCAGGAAAATAGAACCGTGATCTGCCTTATAGACACCGGTCAGCAGGTTGAACACTGTGGTCTTACCTGCTCCGTTTGGTCCAATGAGGCCGTAAAGCTGTCCCTTTTCGATGGTCAGGCTGAAATTGTCGACTGCCTTTAAGCCACCGAATGAAATGCCGATATTTTTTACTTCCAGCATAGCCATATTATGCAGCCTCCTTTGCAGATTTCTTATGTTTAAACCGGTCCATAAATACGGAACGCATCTCGATTACTTTCGGGCTGGATGTAAAGATCATCATAACGATCAGCACGATCGCATAGATCAGCATACGGTAATCGTTCAGTCCGCGTAAAAGCTCCGGGAGCATGGTCAAAATGATCGCTGCGATCATGGAGCCGCGGATGTTGCCCAGTCCGCCCAGAACCACGAATACCAGGATCATGATGGACATGTTGTAGCCGAAGTTCTTCGGGGTTGCTGCCAGGGAGGATAAGTTATGTGCATATAACACACCTGCCACGCCAGCCAGTGCTGCTGAGATTGCAAATGCCATCAGCTTATATTTGGTGATATTGATTCCCACAGACTCTGCCGCAATGCGGTTGTCACGGATGGACATGATCGCACGGCCGGTACGGGAATTGATCAAGTTCAGTACGATAAACAGAGTCAAAAGTACCAGAATGATACCTACCGTGAAAGTTGCTGCCTTCGGGGTACCGGTAATACCCTGTGCACCCTTGATGATGACAACGCCATCTGCTCCCATGCCAAGGGAAGTGGTATCCTTGATGGAGAAATGGAATCCGTTGGAATCCAGTCCTACATACATTACGTTGATCAGGTTTTTAATGATCTCGCCAAACGCAAGCGTTACGATTGCAAGATAGTCACCCTTCAGACGCAGTACCGGAATACCGATGATAATTCCGAATACGCCAGCAACTGCTGCACCGATGATGAGTGCCAGGAAGAAACGCATGCCCACAGACGGGATCACATTTTCCATGCATTTTGTGAAAAATGCGCCGGTAAACGCACCGACACACATGAAGCCTGCATGTCCAAGGCTTAACTCACCCAGAATACCAACCGTTAAGTTTAACGATACAGCCAGGATCACATAAATACAAAGCGGAACCAGAAGTCCCTTTAACAAACTTGTCATATTTCCGGTCGCAGTTAAGATCTGCACCAGGATCCAGCAGGCGATCACGATTGCATAGGTGATGCCGTTCTGGACAAATATACTGTTCTTCCTCATTCCATTCACCTACACTTTCTCCGTAATCTTTTTGCCCAGGATTCCGGTAGGACGTACCAGAAGCACCACGATCAGTACGGTAAATACGATCGCATCGGAAAGCTGGGAAGAAATATATGCTTTGGAAAGGTTCTCGATCACACCTAACAGCACGCCGCCGATGAGTGCGCCCGGAATCGAACCGATTCCACCGAATACAGCTGCTACGAATGCCTTAATACCAGGCATGGAGCCAGTATACGGAGTCAGGGACGGATATGCGGAGCAAAGCAGTGCACCTGCAACTGCTGCCAGTGCAGAACCGATTGCAAAGGTGATCGCAATGGTGCTGTTTACATTGATACCCATCAGTGTTGCAGCGCCGGTATCCTCAGATACCGCCAGCATAGCCTGACCAACCTTGGTCTTGTTGATAAAGGTTGTCAGAGCCACCATGATGACAATACAGGTAATGATTGTAACCATGGTAACACCGGAAATAGACAGCGCACCACCGGCCAGCTTTAAGCTTGGCACGTTCACAACGGATGTAAACTGGCGCGCGTTGGAGCCAAAGATCAGCAGTGCCACATTCTGCAGCAGATAGCTGACACCGATGGCTGTAATTAAGACCGCAAGGGAAGATGCACCGCGCAGCGGTTTATAAGCCACACGCTCGATCACAACGCCAAGCACCGTGCAGGCGATAACTGCGACCAGCACGCCTGCAAGCGGCGGAAGTCCCAGGGTGCTGACCATGGTAAAGATCACAAAGCCACCAACCATAATAATATCACCATGAGCGAAATTCAGCATTCTCGCAATACCATAAACCATGGTATAACCCAGCGCAATGATCGCGTAGACACTGCCCAGGCTGATTCCATTGATCAAATAAGACAGAAAACTCATGTACCTACCACCTCTTTACTTTTTTCCTATAGAATAAAACATAACTGGAATTATAACATAGTCATATTTGAAGTTCAAGCAGAAGTTCGTGAAACTGCACCATTTGTCCGTTAACCAAAGACAAACCTGCAAAACATCGCAGGTCAGGACATACAAAGGAAAATTTGAGCTTCAATCAGTTGGTATGTTATTTGCGACTTTGTACTGTGTAAAGCAAAAAAGAGGACCGCCCACGTAAGACGATCCCCTTTTGGATATTGCGTTGCTGTTCACATATGCGTGCCTGACAACGTGATTTCATTTTTTCACATTGTTTTTTCACATCGCGTAAACCGCCAATTACTGCATCTCGTACTCGCCGTTTACGATCTTAACAGCCTTCGGTGCCTTGTTCGGCTCGCCGTTTGCATTCCAAACCATGCCTACACCAGTCAGACCATCAATAGAGATCTCGGTCATAGCTGACTTTAATGCATCACAAATATCGGAAGCGCTCATATCGGCGGTAACGCCAGCCTGCTCAACTGCTGCCTTGATTGCGTAAATTGCATCGTAGGAATCTGCAGCGAACTGGTTCGGCTCGATGCCGTAAGCTGCTACATAAGCCTCGGTGAATGCCTTACTGCTCTCCTCAGTGGTGGAGAACGGGGTTAAGAGCATCAGACCCTCTGCCAGGGAAGTATCGAAGTTCGTTACAGAAAGGATACCATCCATACCGTCACAGCCAAAGAAGATCGGAGCGAACTCTTTGTCGTGTGCCTGCTTTAAGATGATGGAAGCCTCCTGATAATAGATCGGAAGGAATACCAGCTCTGCGCCAGCGTCTTTTGCCTTGTCGAGCTGTACGGAGAAGTCGGTATTGCTGTCTGCGGTAAATGCCTCGTCAGCTACGATCTCCAGACCCTGGTTTGCTGCCTCTGCAACAAATGCCTCACGGATACCAGAAGAATACTCGGTAGAGCTGTCGTAGATGATCGCGATCTTGGTAGCCAGCTTGTTCTCGCCAATGTACTTAGCGGAAGCAGTACCCTGATCCGGGTCAGCGAAGCATACGCGGAATGCGTTATCGGTTGCTACGCACTCAACTGCGGAACCGGACGGAGTGATCAGGAACATGTTGTCAGCCTCTGCCTCTGCACCTACAGCGATACACGGTTTGGAAGTGGTCGGACCGTCTAATACCTGCATACCCCAGTCTTTTAAGGTGTTATATGCGTTGATGGATTTCTCCGGATCGTTCTCGTCATCCTCAGCCTTGGTCTCGATCATCATACCGTTGATACCGCCAGCCTCGTTGATCTCCTTTGCTGCCAGCTCTGCGCCGTTTGCTACTGCATTACCGTAAGCTGCGCCTGCACCGGTTAACGGTCCGATGACACCAACTTTTAAGGTGCCGCCTTCTGCTGCTGCCTCAGTCTCTGCACCCTTTGCTGCAGTGGTCTCAGCATCGCCTGCTGCCGCGGTAGTCTCTGCCGGCTTGCTGCCGCCACATGCTGCTAAAGATGCTGCCATCATAGCTGCCATACCAAAACTAAGCAGTTTTTTCTTCATAATATTTCCTCCTCTTAATGAAAACAGGCTTCCTGAACCTTCAGGAAGCCGTGCCCTTAAAGTTGAACTAATTATAGTAGTCCGAAAAACACTTGTCAAGAACTTTCTTACGTTAAAGTGAAAATAAAGTAAAATATTGCGGGATTTCCGTTCAGAAAATTCCTACCACGGAATATTTTTACTTTCCACTGTTTTATCCCGCAGCATCAGGTCTGCCACTGCTTCTTTTGCGGATTTTCCATCAAAGAGCACTTCATTGACCGACTCGATGATCGGCATGGAAACCTGGTATTTACGTGCAAGGGCCAATCCCGCCTTTGCGGAATAGACGCCTTCAACCACCATCTGGACCTCATCCATGGCTTCCTTCATGGTATAGCCTTTTCCGATGAGGATACCGGCGCGACGGTTGCGGCTGTGCATGCTGGCACAGGTTACAATCAGGTCGCCGATCCCGGTCAGACCGCCAAAGGTCTCTGCTTTTCCGCCCATCGCGATGCCGAGACGGCTGATCTCAGCCACACCGCGCGTAATGAGCGCTGCCTTGGTGTTGTCACCATAGCCAAGGCCGTCTGCGATTCCGGCTGCCAGGGCAATGACATTCTTTAATGCACCGCCAATCTCGATTCCCAGGATGTCCGGGCTGATATAGACACGGAATACCGGACTCATAAAGATATTCTGGATCTTTTCTGCCGTTTCACGGGTCTTTGCACCTGCCACACAGGTGGTCGGAAGGCCGCGGCTTACTTCCTCCGCATGGCTTGGTCCGGAAAGGACGGCCACATCCGCTCCCGGAAGTTCTTCTTCGAGAATGTCCGTCAGCGTCATCAGGGTTGCTTCCTCTATTCCCTTCGCCACATTGACCACAAGCTGTCCCTCTGCCAAAAACGGTTTCATCTTTTTTGCAGTCTCCCGCACATAGATGGAAGGAACCGCAGTCACCAGAAGATCCTTATCTTTCATAGCTGACGCTAAATCTGCCGTAAATTCCATGTCATCCGGAAGCACCAGGTCCGGAAGTGTTTTTAAGCCTCTGGTTTCTTTCAGGCTTTCCACCTCTTTTTCAAAAGCGGACCATACGGTTACCTGATGTCCGTTCGCAGAAAGCAGGGACGATAACGCGATACCCCAGCTTCCGGCTCCGATCACACCGATTCTTGCCATAGTCACGATTCCTTTCTGGCACCCAGTTTATTCTCTGTGCCGTTTAACAGTCGTTTGATGTTTGCGTGATGGCGCCAGATTCCCATAACAGAAATCAGACCTGCCAGCACATAAAATTCTGTCAAATGCGCCGCCGCAATGCCAAAGTCACCGCGTGCGCCGCAGATTATCATACCGATAAAGAAACAGATCATCACCAGGATCGATCCTAAGGAAACATAGCGGGTGATGGCTACTGCCGCCACAAATACCGCCAGGCAGACCAGCATAACCCGCCAGTCCGTGGATGCAAGGAGACCTGCGGATGCCGCAATGCCCTTTCCGCCCTTAAAGCCCATGTAAAACGGAAAATTGTGTCCCAGGATCACACCAAATCCGGTGTAAAGTAAGTATACATACAGCATTTCCGGCTGGCTGCGGAATAAAAACCGGGTTAGCAGGCAGGCAACGATCATCTTGCCTGCATCGCCCAAGAATACGATCAGTCCCGCTTTTTTGCCCATCACACGAAGGACGTTGGTGCTGCCGGAGTTTCCGCTTCCATAGTTGCGGATATCCATATGTTTGGATCGGCTGTAAAGATAACCGGTCTGAAACAGACCGAACACATAACCCATGATCAGACAGACTGCCCGTTCCATTTAGTTCTCCTTTCCATTTCTTTCACGGATCAGGAATTTCAGAGCGGTACCCTTAAATCCGAAGGATTCGCGGATCCGGTTCTCCAAGTATCTCACATAGGAGAAATGCATCAGTTCTTTGTCGTTTACAAAAATTACAAAGGTCGGCGGTTTTACCGCTACCTGGGTCATGTAGTAGAGCTTTAAGCGCTTGCCCTTGTCAGACGGCGGCTGCTGCATGGCAACGGCCTCGGTCATGATCTCGTTGAGCACACCGGTCGCAATGCGCAGGGTCTGGTTCTCGCGGACCATATCGATCAGCTCGAACATCTTATTCATACGCTGTCCGGTCACTGCGGAAATGAATACCATCTCTGCATACTGCATGAAGGACAGGGTGTCCTTGATCTTTCTGGTAAACTCGTAGATGGTCTTGTCGTTCTTCTCGACTGCATCCCACTTGTTCACAGCCACGATGATGCCCTTGCCGCGGTCATGGGCAATACCGGCGATCTTCGCATCCTGCTCGGTCACACCCTCGGTCGCATCGATGACCAGAATGACCACATCGGCACGCTCTACGGCAGATACGGTACGGATGATGCTGTAGCGCTCCAAATCCTCCTTGATCTTGCTCTTGCGGCGGAGTCCTGCCGTATCGATGAAGATATACTCAGTTCCGTTGTAGACAACCTCGGTATCAACTGCATCACGGGTTGTTCCTGCGATGTTGGAAACGATCACGCGGTTTTCGCCAAGCAGCTTATTAATAATAGAAGATTTTCCTACGTTCGGCTTTCCGATGATGGCAACACGCGGGCGCTCATCCTCCTCTTCCTCTAACTGGTCTAAGGTGAAGTGCTTGGATACTTCATCCAGCAGGTCACCGATTCCCAGACGGGAAGCTGCGGATACCGGGATCGGGTCACCGATTCCCAGGTTATAGAACTCGTAGACATCGTTTCCAAATTTCTGGATGCTGTCTACTTTATTGACTGCCAAAACAACCGGCTTTCCGGATTTGCGGAGCATGTCCGCTACTTTGGAGTCGGAATCCTGCAGACCCTGACGCACATCCACAATGAAGATGATGACGTCTGCAGTGTCGATCGCGATCTGCGCCTGCTCACGCATCTGCGCAAGAATGATGTCACGGCTGTCCGGCTCAATACCGCCGGTATCAACCAGGGTAAAGTTCATGTTCAGCCAGGTGCAGTCCGCATAGATTCTGTCTCGGGTTACTCCAGGGGTATCCTTTACGATGGAGATGGTCTCACCTGCCAGTACATTGAACAGGGTGGACTTTCCCACGTTCGGGCGCCCTACAATGGCAACGATTGGTTTACTCATATGTGATCTCCTTTAATTCATATCCGTCATAAACGGTATCTTGTTCTTCTTCCAGGCCAAGAACGGCATCCACCAGATCCTGACCGCTTGATTTTACAATATTCACCGGGACTTGTAAAGCATTTTGCACATCCGTACGGGTAAGGTCGTCGAGGAGTGTTTCCTCTCCGCTCCGGAACATACAGATTGGAAGCAGCAGTCTCTCACCCAGTGGAACCACAGAAAGCTGTTTTTCCAGATCCTGACCGGTAATCAGTCCGGCTACGGTAATGCTCTCTCCAAAAAAGTCATTGCGGATCGCATACAGATTCACCTTTTTCTGTGGGAACTTCGCCTCGATCTTATCCAGCTGTTTACGCAGATACGGATAAGCCAGACGTCCGGTTGCAATGGACAATACCTCCGGCTTTACCTGCAGGTTTTCCGGAAGTGCCTCCAGGGCTTCCGTCACTTCGCTGTCCAGAAGCCGCAGCATACCCACGCCGTTTTCCAGCTGTGGGAATCCGTCATACCGTTCTGTCTCCGGGAGTTCCCGCTCTGCCAGAATATAAAACTCATCACTGGCATGGATAAAATGGAAGCCATACTGCTCGTATACGATCTTCTGCCATTTTTCAATGATGTCAATGGCACTCTCCGCATCTTCCTTCTCAAATGGCTTTAACGGATACAACCCATCCCGGTATTTGGAAAGTCCGACCGGCACGACCGAAGCACTCTGCATATATGGAAGATACTTTGTCATATCCCGGATGGTATGGTCTAGTTCTTCCCGGTCATTGACCCCCTTGCACAAAACGATCTGCCCGTTCATGGGAATCCCGGCTTCGCAGAGGCGGTCGATCTTCTTTAACGCGTCTCCGGCAAACCGGTTGTGCAGCATCTCACAGCGCAGCTTCGGATTGGTCGTATGGACCGAAATGTTGATCGGTGCCAGTTTAAAATCAATGATACGCTGGATGTCGTGCTCCTTCATATTGGTCAGGGTCACATAGTTTCCCTGCAGGAACGAGAGGCGGGAGTCATCGTCCTTGAAATAAAGTGTTTCCCGCATGCCCGGCGGCATTTGGTCGATGAAACAGAAAATGCACTTGTTGCTGCAGGACTTGTAATCACTCATAAGTCCATTCTCAAAGGTAATACCCAGATCCTGGTACTCATTTTCGATCTCCAGCTCCCACTGCTCTCCGTCTGCCTTTTCCACCAACATGACCATGCTTTCACTGTCTACATAATATTCATAATCAAAGATATCTTCTACTTCATTTCCGTTGATCGTGAGCAGGCGGTCGCCCGGCTCTAACTCCAGCTCCTCTGCGATGGAACCCGGATCGACGGATTTTATCAGATGACCTTTTTGTTTCTTCATATAATATCCTTTCTGTATTGCACTCTTTTCATCATAACAAGATTCCCGTTCTTTGTCAAAGCTATCCGCGCATACCTTCCACCCAAACGCCGGATTTTTGTGTATTTTTTTATAAAATACCCGTGAACTCTTGACGCACCCATTTTTTAAGGATATAAATAGGATGAATTCTGTTGCTGTCCGCATTCTGTGTACAGTAACCAAAACCACAATATTCTACCTGAAGGAGTATGTACCAATGCCTAACAACTATGTGTTTAATGACATTCTGCCGGTAGCGCCGTTAAAGCTCGCTGCCCTGGAAAGCTGTAAGGATCTGGCAACCAAGGTAAACGACCACATTGTTACCTTCCGCCGCAACGACACCGAGGAACTGCTTCGCCGAAAGCAGGACTTAAACTACCGCGGCTACGATGTCGATTCCTATCTTCTGGACTACAAATGTCCGCGTTTTGGTTCCGGCGAGGCGAAAGCTGTCATCAATGAATCGGTCCGCGGCGTTGACCTTTTCGCCATGGTGGATGTCACCAACTACAGCATCCCGTACAGTGTCTGCGGTTACACCAACCATATGTCCCCGGATGACCATTTCCAGGATCTGAAACGACTGATCGGTGCTTCTGTTGCCACCGCACACCGTGTCAACGTTGTTATGCCATTTTTATATGAAGGACGCCAGCACAAGCGCACCAAACGTGAATCCTTAGACTGCGCTATGGCGCTCGAAGAGCTGATCTCCATGGGTGTCTCCAACATCATCACCTTTGACGCCCACGACCCGCGTGTCCAGAACGCAATCCCGCTTAGCGGCTTTGATAACTTCATGCCGACTTACCAGTTCGTAAAAGCCCTGTTCAGCCATGACAAATCCTTAAAAATCGACAAAGACCATCTGATGATCATCAGCCCGGATGAGGGCGCCATGAACCGTGCCGTTTACCTGGCTAACAACCTGGGCGTTGACATGGGTATGTTCTACAAGCGCCGTGACTATTCCAGAGTCATCAACGGCCGCAACCCGATCGTGGCTCATGAGTTCCTGGGTACTTCCGTAGAAGGCAAGACCGTTCTCATCATCGATGATATGATCGCATCCGGTGAGAGCATGCTGGATACCGCAAGGGAATTGAAGGACCGCAAGGCAGAAAAGGTCATCATCTGCTGCACCTTCGGTCTGTTCACCAGCGGACTGGAGAAATTTGACCAGTATTACCAGAACGGCTACATTGACTACGTCATCACCACCAACTTAAACTACCGCCCGAAAGAGCTGTTAGACCGCGAGTGGTATCTGGAAGCTGATATGAGCAAGTATCTTGCAGCCATCATCAACTCCTTCAACCACGACGTTTCCATCGGCGCTGCACTTTCCCCGACCGAGAAGATCCAGAAGCTGATAAAGCGGTATCACAACGATGGCTACGATTACTTCCAAACGATCCAGTAAATTTACGTGGAATCAGATCCGCCCTGTCCGGTTTTTCCTCTGGAGTAGACTGGCAGACACCAAAATACTTTAAGCAAAATACTTTAAGCATGAAAAAAGAACTTTACACAGTATACCATCTGCTGTGTGAAGTTCTTTTTTTAGAAAATAGTAATGGTTCCTGGCGCTCACTCTTTGAGTACCAGAAAAGCTGCCAGATTTCCCCGCTCCGTTCCCATGATCCGGTGGGAAAAGAGATGTTCCGGATTGCAGCGCGTGCATATGTCCGTCGTGTGAATCTGGTCTTTGGGGATTCCTGCCTCGTTTAATATGATCTGGTTTGCCCGCCACAGATCCACCTGGTATTTTCCATTTTCTTTCCGGTAAAACAATTCTGCATGATATTTCTTTGCGAAGTTTCCTGCAAATTCCTCAGCCACCTCCGGTCCTACCTCAAAGCAGTCCTGGCAGATGCTTGGCCCGATGCATGCGACCACATCCACAGGATCCGTTCCGTACTCACGGTTCATGGCCTCCAGGGTCGCTTTTCCCATGCGGTGCACGGTTCCGCGCCAGCCGGAATGGGACAGGCCGATTGCCTTATGAACCGGGTCCACAAAGTACAGCGGGACACAGTCCGCATAAAACGTCACCAGCGTAATACCCGGAATGTTGGTGATCAGTCCGTCCACATCCTGGTAATCCCGCTCTTTCCCGATGCCTTTTCCTGCGTCTGCTTCTGTCACGGTCCGCACGTTTGTCGTATGTGTCTGATAGGAAAGTACCATACGATCCACATCGGTACCCAGAATCGATGCCATGCGGCGGTAATTTTCCATCACATACGCGGGGTCATCGTTCCGGGTGAAGCTAAAATTCATTGTGGAGAAAACGCCTTCGCTGACACCGCCATGACGGGTAGAAAAAGCATGACTCACCAGACCGGTTTCGTCCAGAGCAGGAAATGCCAGATAGGTGACGCCGTTTTTCTCACGGATTTCGATTTCCGGATGGTTGCTGTTCCGCTTACGGATCCACGCTTGCTGTTCCATCTTCTCATCTCCTATATCGTATTCTTTCATTCAAATGCATCCCGGATCCAGCTAATCTGATCTCCCAGAATACTCACAACATCAAAGCGGCATGGCATGTTTTCCCGGTAACGGCGACTGTACAGATAAAACTGCGCTGTATAGCGGATTTTCTGCTGTTTGGCATAACCAACTGCCTCTGCAGGCATTCCATTCCGGGCTGTTTTCCGGTACTTTACCTCAAAAAACACCAGATAACGCCCGTCCCGCCCAATCAGATCAATCTCTCCCTGACGGCAGCGGAAATTGTGTTCCAGAATCTTCACACCCTGACGCGTCAGATACTGTGCCGCCAGATTCTCCTTGATGCTTCCGGTCTCCCGTTTATTTTCTTTGTTTTCCATTCATATTCCCCGGAATTTTTTCCTCACTGCACAAAATTCTTAATAAAGCTCCTGCGGTGAATCGGCGTCGGTCCAAATTCCTTCAGCGCCGCAATATGCGCGGCGGTTCCGTATCCCTTATGCTTGGCAAATCCATATTCCGGGAATAAGGTGTCGTACTCCAGCATCATATGGTCCCTGGTCACTTTGGCCAGGATGCTGGCTGCCGCAATGGAAACGCTCTTGGCGTCACCCTTGATGATCGGCACCTGATTGATTGCCACGCCCGGGATCGTCACGGCATCATTCAATAGCAGATCCGGCTGTACCACAAGTCCGGCAATGGCCTGACGCATCGCCTCGTAGGTTGCCTGCAGAATGTTGATCTCATCGATCACATCCGGCCCCACAATGCCGACACTCCACGCAACGGCCTTTTCCTTGATTTCCTCAAACAGCACTTCCCTGCGCTTCTCGGAAAGCTTTTTGGAATCATTCAAAAACAGGATTTCACAATCCACCGGCAGGATTGCCGCACCGGCTACCACCGGGCCTGCCAATGGTCCACGTCCTGCCTCATCGATCCCACAGATTGCGCTGCAGGCTGCATAAGTGTCCTCGTACTCCCGCATCAGGGCCAGACGGGCACGCTCTGCCTCCAGCTTTTCTCCCTTTAATGTCCGAAGTGCCATGGTTACGCCTCCTCTGCCTTCTTCACCGGCGGGAACTCCAGGGTAATGCGTCCCAGTTTTCCGCTGCGGTAATCGTCAATTACCAGCGCTGCCGCACGGCTGTAATCCGGCTCGCCGCCCTTTGCCAGGCATCCGCGTACCTTGGCCACCTGAATCAGCAGGTTTTCGTCGGAAGATTCATCAATCTTATAACGGTCTTTTAAGACATCCGGATAATGTTTCTGAAGCAGTTTTAAAAGTTCCAGAGCCAGCTCATCTTTGTTTAAGATTTCATCGTTGATGGAACCGATGAACGCCAGCAGCAGTCCCACTCTCTGATCCTCAAACTTCGGCCAGAGAATCCCAGGAGTGTCTAAAAGTTCCAGTGTCTTGTTCAAACGGATCCACTGGTTGCCTTTGGTCACACCAGGCTTATTCCCAGTCTTCGCGCAGGCTTTTCCGGCAAAGGAATTGATAAAGGTAGATTTTCCTACATTCGGGATTCCCACTACCATGGCACGGATTGGTCGGTTCATGATGCCTCTGCGGCGGTCGCGTTCAATCTTCTCTTTGCACGCTTCCTGTACGACACCATGAATCTGTTTTAATCCTGCCCCGCTGCGGGAATTGATCTTCACCACATAGTAACCCTTTTCCTTGAACCATGCAGTCCAGGCCTCGTTATAGCGCTCGCTGGACAGATCGGACTTATTTAAAAGGATCAGTCTTGCCTTGCCCTTTCCAAGTTCATCAATATCCGGATTGCGGCTGGCTAACGGCACACGGGCGTCCACCACTTCAATGATCAGGTCAATGAGTTTGATGTCTTCTTTCATGGCACGTTTTGCTTTGGTCATGTGCCCTGGATACCACTGTATATTCACGGATTTTCCTCCTGTATAATCTGTTTTCTATTCTGTTTCATATTCTGTGTGTCTCTGCTGTGTTCTTTTTTGCAGCTTTCCTGTTCCCGCACAAAGACAATTTCCATTTCCGTTTTTCCACTTTTTCAAACGGCTTTCTGTTTTCCGTCAGGACCGGATCAGGCCGATCCGGATCAGCGGGAACAAACGCAGCCACACCTTTCCGATGATCTGGTCCTCCCGCACATTGCCGATGTTTGCGAAGCGGCTGTCTTCACTGCTGTCCGGGTTATCCCCGAGAAGAAAATATTCCTGTTCTTCCAATTTAACCGGTTTTTCTGCCAGTCCGGCAAGGGAAATCTTGCGGTCTTCCGGGAGTGCAACCTTTTCCTGGTTCACATAGAGTTCCCCATCTATGATCTGAATCTCGTCTCCCGGAATTCCGACCACGCGCTTTACATTCGTCTTCTGGTCTTCCCGCTCAAACACCACCACATCCATACGATCCGGTTTTCCAATCTCGTAGGTCAGGCGGTTCATCAAAACAATGTCGCTGGAGCTTAAAAGCGGATGCATGGACTGGCCATTTACGGTAACCTGCGTTCCGAAAAATACCAGGCAGAACCAGGCAAACGCCAGCACGACTACCACATCCACAATCCAACCACATATTTTCCGGATCAGATTCTGTTCTTCATTCTGATAAAAATCCACGTAACAGCTCCTTTACGATATGCGTGTAAAAAAATAGGAAGTTGCAAGCAACCTCCCCTTTTCCAATTACGCAAAGAAAAGCCGGGTCTTTCCAGTTTTTCCATGCACAACTACGCAGAAAGGGACAATTTTCATTGTCCCCCTCATCCACGCAAAATTATTTTACTAACTCTTTAACCTTAGCAGCTTTACCTACTCTGTCTCTTAAGTAGTTCAGTTTTGCACGTCTTACTTTACCTCTTCTAACAACCTCGATGTTGTCTACGAATGGGGAATGAACTGGCCAGGTCTTCTCAACGCCGATGCCGTTGGAGTTCTTACGAACGGTGAAAGTCTCTCTTGCGCCGCCGTTCTGTCTCTTGATTACGGTACCCTCGAATACCTGGATTCTCTCACGGTTACCCTCTTTGATCTTGTTGTAGACCTTAACGGTATCGCCTACGGAAAACTCCGGTACGGAAGCCTTTAACTGTGCTGCTTCAATGTTCTTAATAATTTCGTTCATTTGTGTGATCCTCCTTCATATGTTTGATGTTCTTTAATGCTTCTTCCGCAACAGAGGAACATCTCTTTTTCTCGTCACAACAGTGCTATGATAGCATATAGCCAGATAAATTGCAAGCACTATTTTTGCGAATTTGGATTGAATCCGGCTTGCATTTATCCTGGATTCGACCCAGACCAGAACTAACCAGCTATCTGACAGGAAGCCAAAATTTCAATGCCATAAAGATCCTGTTAAAAAGCAAGCACACATCCGAAAATGGTTTGACGAACTACTTTTTTCATCGTTATAATACCTTACATCTCTACTTATAAAAATACACAACACGTCATGCAACTCTTTGCATTACCGCTGGAAAGGAGCGCTTTATGAACCAGATCCTGCTGCTCACCGGAATTGTGATCGTAATCTGCATTTTATCCGGCCGTCTCATCGATAAACTGGGCGTCCCTTCCCTTCTTGCGTTTATCCTGTTGGGCATGTGCTTTGGAGTGGACGGTATCTTTAAAATATCCTTCGATGATTATCAGTTCAGTGAGCTGATCTGTTCCGTCAGCCTTATTTTCATCATGTTTTACGGCGGCTTCGGCAGCAACATCAAAGAGGCAAAGCCGGTCATTCCCCAGGCTATTCTGCTTTCCACAATAGGAGTTCTGCTCACAGCCGGAATTACAGGCCTGTTTATCCACCTGGCATTCAAACGCCCGCTTCTGGAAAGCTTTCTGGTGGCCTCTGTCATCGGCTCTACCGATGCTGCCTCTGTATTCAATATCCTGCGTTCCAAGAGCCTGAACTTAAAAGACAACACTGCTTCTCTCCTGGAAATTGAGTCGGGATCCAACGATCCTGTCTCCTATATGCTGACGGTGATCTTAACCTCCATCCTTACCGGACATTCGGTTCACGTGCCATCCATGCTGTTTTTCCAGGTTGCATTCGGCATAGGCTGCGGCGTGTGCATTGGAAAACTCACTGCCCTTCTCTTAAATAAAGCAGAATTCGATATTGCCCAGGGCAAGACGATCCTTGTCTTTGCAGCAGCCATACTCGCCTACACCATTCCTGATCTGATCGGCGGGAACGGATATTTGAGCGTGTACCTGTGCGGGATCATTCTGGGGAATTCCTATCTTCCCCACAAGCGGGATATGGTGCGGTTTTTCGATGTTCTGACCGGCGTTGCGCAGATGATGATCTTTTTCCTGTTGGGACTGCTCGTCACACCAAGCCAGCTGCCGCAGGTGATCCTGCCCTCTTTTGTGATCATGGCATTCTTAACACTGATCGGACGTCCGTTATCTGCAGCGATACTTTTATCTGGTTTCAAATCTTCATTCGGGCAGATCGGATTGGTATCCTGGGCCGGCTTGCGGGGCGTCGCATCCATTGTGTTTGCCATCTATGTCGTTTTGCGCCAGGTGCCGCTCGGCTATAACCTGTTCAACCTGGTCTTTTGCATTGTGCTGTTATCGATTTCCATTCAGGGTACCCTTCTTCCCTGGATGTCAAAAAAACTCCGCATGATCGATGAACATGCCGACGTGCGCCGTACCTTCAATGATTATCAAGAAGAAGAAAACATCAGCTTCGTGAAATTTCATCTGCTTTCCCAGCATCCCTACGTTGGGAAATGCTTAAAAGAAATCACGCTGCCGCCTAAGCTGCTCGTCGTGGTCCTGATCCGCGGGAATGAAATTTTGGTTCCTAACGGAGACACCTGCCTGAAAGCCGGAGACCTCATGGTTGCGGCAGCAGAAGAATTCCGCGACAGGAAAAATATGACACTTCGGGAAATCACCGTAGACAAAAAGCACAAGTGGAATGGAAAATCCTTAAGTCACATTCCAATGCCGGAAGGGACTCTGGTCGTCATGGTTTCACGGCAAAAAGAAACGATGATACCCACAGGGAATACCATCGTGTATGAAGGAGATGTGCTGGTTTTGGCGAAGTTCTAATTTAGCAGGAAGGATTTTCTTCCTTCTCCGCCATCAGCTCCGCCAGATACTGCCGCTCTTTCTTCGACAGATTGGCGTTTTCCAGAAGATCCGGTCGGCGTTCCAGCGTCCGCTTGATGGACTGCTGCCGTCTCCAGGTCTCGATATTCTTGTGGTGTCCGGAAAGAAGCACCTCCGGCACGCGCATGCCCTCATAAACCTCCGGGCGGGTGTACTGCGGGTACTCTAACAGATTGTCGTGGAAGGACTCGATCTCTGCGGATACATCGTTGTTTAAGACACCTGGCACCAGGCGGGAAATGCAGTCGATCATAACCATGGCCGGAAGCTCGCCGCCGGTCAGCACATAATCGCCCACGGACAGATAATCGGTTACGATCAGTTCCAGGGCGCGTTCGTCGATGCCTTCATAATGTCCGCATAAAAATACCAGGTCTTCTTCCTGCGCCAGTTCTTCCGCGATCTTCTGGTTGAAGGTCTGGCCCTGCGGGGTCATGTAAAGCACACGCGGCCGCTTGCCGATGCGCTCACACAACGCCTCATAAGCATCGCAGACCGGTGCAGCCTGCATGACCATGCCTGCACCGCCGCCGTATGGGGTATCGTCCACATGACCGTGCTTTTCTTTTGTATAATCCCGGATATTGACTGCCTCAATGGAGAGCAGGCCTTTTCCGGCTGCCCGGCCGATGATGCTGGTGTTCAGACCATTTAACACCATCTCCGGGAACAGGGTTAAAATATGATAATTCATCGTTCTGGTTTCCTCCTGCCAGTTTCTTACAGATCCAGAAGACCATCTAAAATGTGAACGGTAACGGTCTGGGTCTCCAGATTGACGTCCAGAATGCACTGCGGAATAGCCGGGAACAGATATTCCTTGCCTTCCAGGCTCTTGATCACGTAGACATCGTTTGCGCCGGTCTGCAGGACATCGGTCAAGGTACCAAACTCCTCTCCCTCATCGGTCACGACCTTCAAGCCGATCAGATCCGTGATAAAGTTTTCGTTCGGAGCCAGTTTGACTGCCTGGTCGCGGCGGATCAACAGATCCTTTCCTTTGTATTTCTCGATGTCGTTGATATTATGAAACTCCTTGAACTTTAAGATGACCATGTTTTTAAAGAACTTTACGCTCTCGATGGATAATGTCATCTGCTCTCTGCCAGTATCAAGGATGACTGTTTTCAATTTTTTAAAACGATTCACATCGTCGGTTGTAGGGTACACTTTGACCTCACCGCGTACACCGTGGGTGGATGAGATCACACCAACTCTTAAGGTATCCTCCATCATTTTGTTCCTCCTATACAAAAAGAAAAACTGCCGCAGGAAAACCCGACGACAGTTTCTAATGGTTACTGTATATCTACAACAACCTTTTTTTCTTCTTTGGAAGCGGCTGCCTTGACAACGGAGCGGATTGCTTTCGCGATGCGTCCCTGTTTGCCAATCACCTTTCCCATATCAGATGGGGCAACCTTTAACTCAATAAAAGTGCCGCTTTCCTTTTCGGTCTCGGTAACAACCACCTCGTCCGGATTGTCAACTAATGCTTTTGCAATAACCTCAACCAGTTCTTTCATAGCGATCACCTCTCAGATTACTGAATACCAGCGGTCTTCAGAAGCTTTGCTACACGGTCGGTCGGCTGTGCGCCGTTTGCTAACCACTCCTTGGTAGCCTCCTCGTCAAACTTGATAACGCTCGGCTCCTGGTTCGGATCGTAAGTACCAACCTCAGCGATGAATCTGCCATCTCTTGGGGATCTGGAATCTGCAACGATGACTCTATAGAAAGGTTTCTTCTTAGCACCCATTCTTCTTAATCTCATCTTTACTGCCATGTCAATTTCACCTCCTTAAAATTATACTGTTCATTTATCAACAAATACAGAAATGCTCTGTACTGTCACCATGTAAGCTGCCTTAGATTAGAAAGGCATTTTCAGCTTTCCGAGCATACCGCCCAGTCCGCCGCGTCCACGCTTGCCGCCCATCATGCCAGGAAGCTGCTTCATCATCTTTTTCATCTGATCAAACTGCTTGGCAATGCGGTTTACCTCGCTGATATCCACTCCTGCGCCCTTTGCGATACGCTGTTTGCGGGAAGGATTTAAGAGGCCCGGATTCGCGCGCTCTTCTTTTGTCATGGACAGGATGATGGCCTCCACGCGGTCCATGGACTTTTCGTCCACCTCCGGGATTCCGCCTTTCATCTGTGACATGCCCGGCATCATGCTCATGATACTGGTCAGTCCGCCCATTTTTTTGATCTGACGCATCTGGTCCAGGAAATCGTTGTAGTCAAACTCTGCTTTGCGCAGCTTCTGGCTCATTTCCTTTGCCTTTTCCTCGTCAACCTCCATCTCGGCTTTCTCGATCAGGGTGAGGATATCTCCCATGCCCAGAATACGGGATGCCATGCGGTCCGGGTAAAACTGTTCCAGATCGGAAAGTTTTTCGCCCATACCTATATATAAAATCGGCTTTCCGGTTACGGCCCGGATGGAAAGGGCTGCACCGCCTCGGGTATCGCCATCCAGTTTGGTGAGGATGACTCCGTCGATACCGACTTTATCCTGGAAATTGGATGCTACATTGACTGCGTCCTGACCGGTCATGGCGTCTACTACCAAAATCGTCTGGTCTACGTTCACAGCCTCTTTGATGTTCTGAAGTTCCTCCATCATGCCTTCATCGACGTGAAGACGTCCGGCGGTATCTAAGATCACCACATTGTAGCCATTCTTTGCCGCGTGCTCCATAGCGGCCTTTGCAATGTTGACCGGGTTCTGATTCTCTCCCATGGAGAAGACCGGAACACCCTGTTTGTCTCCGTTGATCTGGAGCTGCTGGATTGCTGCCGGACGGTATACGTCACAGGCAACCAGAACCGGCTTGCGGCCCTTCGCCTTCAGCTTTCCTGCGATCTTCGCTGTCGTTGTCGTTTTACCTGCACCCTGAAGACCTGCCATCATGATGACGGTAATCTCATTGCCAGGCTTTAATGCGATTTCCGTTGTCTCGGAGCCCATGAGGCGGATCAGTTCTTCGTTAACGATCTTGATCACCATCTGGCCCGGCTGTAAGGAACCAAGCACTTCTTCGCCAACGGCGCGTTCCTGAACGGAGCTTATGAACTGTTTTACAACCTTGAAGCTTACGTCTGCCTCTAAGAGAGCCATTTTTACTTCCTTAAGAGCAGTCTTTACATCCGCTTCGCTTAAACGGCCTTTGCCGCGCAGGTTTTTAAACACGTTCTGCAGTTTATCGGATAAGCTTTCAAACGCCATAGGTAACCTCCTGTTCAGAACCGATCACGGCGTCTGCCGAAATCAAAGTTCCATGATGTCGTTGGAAATCTGTTCAATCTCGTCGATCAGATTTTCATCTTTTGTTTCTTTGAAAATCCGGGTCTTCTTATGGATTTCCTCTACCATGCGGCGTGTAGTCTGGAATTTGCTGATCAGATGCAGCTTTTCTTCATACGCGCTCAAAGTTTTGTCACAGCGCTTGATGAGGTCGTGAACTCCCTGACGGCTGATCCCGTTCTCTTCTGCGATCTCGCTCAAGGACATGTCATTGTATACCACATCCTCGTAGATGCTGCGCTGATGATCTGTGAGCAGTTCTCCATAAAAATCATAAAGTAAACTTTGTTTTACAATGCTTTCCATAACATCACCTTGGCTATCATACACGAAAGTGATGTTGCTGTCAAGTATTTTTTCTTGACACCGCAAAAAAATTTTCTATAACTTTTCTATACCCCGTTTTTCGGGCAGATGTCGTTTAAGCAGCACCGGTCGCAGTACGGCTTTGTGCGGGCCGTGCAGACCTCGCGTCCGTGCCACACCAGACGGTGGCAGAAATCGCTCCCCTCTTCCGGCGGAACCAGCTTCCAAAGTGCCATTTCTACTTTTTTTGGCTCTTTGATGCCGTCCACCAGTCCCATGCGGTTCACCAGGCGGATGCAGTGGGTATCGGTAACGATCGCCGGTTTGTGAAACACATCGCCCATAATGAGGTTGGCGCTCTTTCTTCCCACGCCCGGAAGCTTTAACAGCGCGTCAAAATCCTCCGGGACCTTTCCGCCGTACTCATCGCGCAGCATTTTCATGCAGGCGCTGATGTCGCGGGCTTTGCTCTTTCCCAGTCCGCACGGCTTTACGATCTCTTCGATCTCTTCCACCGGTGCGTCCGCGAGTGCGTTTACATCCGGAAATTTCTCGTAAAGAGCCGGAACGACTTTATTTACCCGCTCATCGGTACACTGTGCTGCCAGACGCACACTCACTAAAAGCTTCCACGCCTCTTCATAATCCAGCGTACAGTCTGCATCCGGGTAGGCTTCCTTCAGTCTTTGGATAATTTCCAGGGTCTTCTGTTTTTTTGTCATAGGATGAACCTCACTATTGCAGGAACAGGTGCCGGTATCGTTCCGATGCATACTGGCACCTGCAATATTTACTCGTTTGATTTTCGGTTAATGAATTCTGTCCGGATCTTGGAATAAACGAACTTCTGGCTGTGGTAGAGCCCATAATATCCAGACAGGGTAAAGCACACTGCCACGGCAATGGCATAATATGGCATTGCGGCAAATCCAAAAAGTTCAAATGCCATGAACATCGTGGACACCGGACAGTTTGTTACGCTTACGAACAGGCATGCCATTCCAACCGATGCGCACAGTCCGACCGGCAGTCCGGTCACCAGGCTCATCAAGTAGCCAAACGCGGCGCCGACCGTCAGCGTCGGCACGATCTCTCCGCCCTTAAAGCCTGCGCCAAGCGCTACTCCGGTAAACAGGATCTTCATCAAAAATGCATAAACCGGAATTCTTTCACCTTCAAATACCATTTCGATGATCTGAGCACCACTTCCGTTGTAAAGCCGCGCCGGAAACAGGAGGGTCAGGACAATAAAGATCGCGGATCCCGCCAGCACGCGGATATAGGGATTCGGAAAAACCTTCCGGTAAGCATGACCACACTGATGCAGGCTGACACAAAGGAAGATTCCGACACAGGCACACAAAATTCCGATGAGCACTGTCAGAAGCGCAGATGAGGCGCCAAACTCCGGCACCAGGCCGATCTCATAATGCTCCGGAGCCAGACCCAGGAATTTTGCCACTGACACACCGACAAACGCCGAAAAAACGCATGGAACCAGAGCCGCATAGTACATAACGCCAATGCTGATGACCTCCATGGCAAACACGGCTGCCGCAAGCGGAGTTCCGAAGATAGCGGAGAACCCGGCACTCATGCCGCACATAATGGCAATCTTTCTGTCCTTCTCATCCAGTCGAAAAGCCTTACCGATCAGGTTTCCCAGGCTTCCGCCAAGCTGCAGTGCTGCTCCCTCCCGGCCGACGGAAGCCGTTGCCAGATGGCTCAGCAGAGTTGAAATAAAGATCAGCGGAGCAGTTGCCGGCGTAACCTCCTCTGTAGAGGAAATAGAATCCAGGACCATATCCGTACCGCGGTTTTTTTCTTCATGTGCAAACCGGTACAGCCATACGATCAGGAGTCCGACAAGCGGAAGCAGATACAACGTCCAGCTGTGGCTCTTCCAGAAAGCAGTTGCTTTCTGGATACCAAGGCCAAACAGGGTTCCGGCCAGACCGATCGTCACACCGGAAATTGCAGAAATAAAGGTCCATTTCAAAAAATAACGTATATTCTGACGGAGTGCCTGAATTGTCTCATTTGTATGTTCTGTCATAATCGTTCACCACTCAGTCGCTGTAGGTGCCCTTGGACTTCACCAGCTTCGGACGGTATCCGGCATCGTTTAATGCCTGCACGATACGGTTCTTATGATCGGTTCCCTCAGCCTCCAGGGTAATGCGCAGCTCTACAGCCGCATTGCGGTTGATGCTGATGAACTGGTTATGCTCCAGCTTGATGACATTGCCGCGCTGCTCTGCAAGCAGGGAAGAAACCTTTGCCAGCTCGCCTGGCTTGTCTGGAAGCAGAACGGATACGGTGAAGATACGGTCTCTCTGGATCAGGCCATGCTGTACTACAGAAGACATGGTGATGACATCCATGTTGCCGCCGCTCAAAATAGAAACGATCTTCTTTTTCTGTACGTTTAAGTGCTTCAGGGCTGCTACGGTTAAGAGGCCGGAGTTCTCGACGATCATTTTATGGTTCTCCACCATATCGAGGAAAGCTACGATCAGCTCGGAATCTTCCACGGTGATGATGTCATCCACATTTTTCTGGATGTACGGGAACAGCTTCTCGCCCGGGCGCTTCACAGCGGTACCGTCTGCGATGGTGTTTACGGTCGGAAGGGTCAGGACATGGCCTGCCTTTAAGGACTCCTGCATGCAGTTTGCGCCAGCCGGCTCCACGCCGATGACTTTAATCTTCGGATTTAATAATTTTGCAAGGGTGGAAACACCGGTGCACAGACCGCCTCCGCCAATCGGAACCAGAATGTAATCTACGGTCGGCAGCTCCTTGATGATTTCCATGGCGATGGTTCCCTGTCCGGTTGCCACATCCAGGTCATTGAACGGATGCACGAAGGTGTAGCCGTGCTCTGCTGCCAGCTCGTAAGCGTGGTCGCATGCCTCATCGAACACATCTCCGTAAAGGACAACATCTGCGCCGTAGCTTCTGGTGCGGTTTACCTTCATAAGCGGTGTGGTGGTCGGCATCACAATGGTTGCCGGAATGCCAGCCAGCTTTGCTGCGTATGCAACACCCTGTGCATGGTTTCCTGCAGATGCGGTGATCAGGCCGCGCTGCTTCTCCTCCTCCGTAAGGGTGCTGATCTTGTAATATGCGCCGCGCACCTTATAAGCACCGGTATACTGCATGTTCTCCGGTTTGAAGTAAACCTTGTTTCCGGTTGCTGCGGAGAAATACTCACTGTAAACCAGTTTGGTCTCCTGGGTCACTTTCTTGACTTCCTCAGAAGCCTCCTCAAATTTTTCGAGGGTTAAGTCCTCTTCCTTCTGCTCTTCTAATACCTTTTCGTTTTCCACGTCTGTAATCTCCTTTTCGTCTGGTGTGGTATCAAAATCCTGTATTGCTTTTTTGTTTCTTATGGCAACGGTATTGCTTCCTGTTTGCGTTTAATCTTCTTTCTTTACATCAAACAGTGCTGTCACAAAATCCTGGGAATTGAACTTCTGGAGATCGTCGATCTTCTCGCCCACTCCCACGTATTTTACCGGGATGCCCAGTTCGGACTGGATCGCAACTGCAATGCCGCCCTTCGCTGTACCGTCCAATTTGGTCAGGATGATGCCGGTGATGTCCGCAACCTCCATAAACTGCTTTGCCTGGGCCATGGCATTCTGACCGGTAGTTCCGTCCAGCACGACCAGCGTCTCGCGGTATGCATCCGGGTATTCCTTGTCGATGATACGGTTGATCTTTTTTAACTCCTCCATCAGGTTCTTTTTGTTGTGAAGACGGCCTGCAGTGTCGCAGATCAGCACATCTGCCTGGCGGGACTTCGCCGCTGCAACGGCATCGTAAATGACGGCTGCCGGGTCAGAACCCTCCTGCTGGGCAATGATCTCTACGCCGGCGCGGTTTGCCCACTCCGTGAGCTGCTCGATCGCTGCCGCACGGAAGGTATCGGCTGCCGCAAGGATGACCTTCTTGCCCTCATCCTTTAACTGGCCTGCCAGCTTACCAACAGAGGTTGTCTTACCAACTCCATTGACACCAATGACCAGGACAACGGATTTGCGGTTTTCAAACTCGTAGGCATTCTCGCCCAAATCCATCTGCTCCCGGATGGAATCGATCAAAAGCTGCTTGCACTCTGCCGGTTCCTTGATGTGCTGCTCCTTTACCTTTTTTCTTAAATCATCCAGCACGGACATGGTGGTCTGGATTCCCAGATCGCCCATGATCAGGGTTTCCTCCAGCTCCTCATAGAAATCCTCATCAATGGCGGAAAAGCCACTGAAAATGGAATCCATGCCGGAAACGATATTCTCACGTGTTTTGTTTAAGCCTTCAACCAGACGGCTGAAAAAGCCCTTCTTCTTTTCTTCCACGCGCACTCCTCCTTGCTTCTTTTATATTCAGGAAACAAATCTTTCGATGTTTTTCCTTTTGCACATGTTCCTCGCATCCTTTTGCTTCGATACTTAGGAATATAGCCCCTTACGCATCCAGCTGGTCTTCGATCAGATTGACCGACACCAGGGTTGACACGCCCTTTTCCTGCATGGTGATACCATACAGGCGGTCCGATGCCACCATGGTACCACGCCGGTGCGTAATGACAATAAACTGCGTGTTTTTCGTCAATTTATGTAAGTAATTCGCATAGCGGTCTACGTTCGAGTCATCCAGCGCCGCCTCGATCTCATCTAACAGACAGAACGGGGACGGTTTTAAGTTCTGGATCGCAAACAGCAGTGAGATTGCCGTCAGTGCTTTCTCGCCACCGGATAACTGCATCATATTCTGCAGCTTCTTTCCAGGCGGCTGGGCGATGATCTGAATGCCCGCCTCCAGAATGTCCTCATCCTCCTGCAAGGACAAGGTTCCGTGTCCGCCGCCGAACAGTTCCTTGAATACCCGGTCAAATTCCTTGCGGATCTCCTGGAACTTTTCCTCAAACTGACGGCGCATGCCGGTATCCAGCTCTTCGATGATGCCCTGCAGCGTTGCCTCGGCCTCTACCAGGTCATCGTGCTGGGTTTTCATGAACTCATAGCGCTCCGAAATTTCTTTATAATCCTCGATCGCATTGACATTGACACTGCCAAGGGCACGGATCGAATTCTTCAATTCCTCAATGCGCTTTTTCACCTCAGAAAGAGAAACGGGCTCTGTGCTGCGAAGCTCCTTTGCCGCTCCAGGCGTCAGCTCGTATTCATTCCACAGGTAGCTGATCTGGCTTTCCCGGCGCTCTTCCAGCTTTTCCCGCTGGCTCTGCAGACGGAACAGATCCTTATCCAGCCGCCCGATGCGTCCGGATAATTCCTCCCGCTGTCCAAAGAACGCTTTCTGTTTTCCTGTTTTTTCCTCTTTCAAGGCTGCCTGGGCCTGAACCTGCTCTGCCAGCTTCTGCTTTTCTTCCTCCGTGTGAAGAATCAGTTCCTGCAGCTTTGCAATTTCCCGGTTCTTTTCCTCCACAACAGAACCGGAATCGGTATCGTGGGACAGAAGCTCTGCCTGCTCTTCCTGGAGAACCTTCATTTCCTGCTCCACGCGCGCGATATTTTCTTTTACGAAGTCCACGCGCTGCTTTAAGTTCGCCGTTTCCAGACGGATCGTCTCCAACGCCTTCGCTTTTTCTTCGCGGACCTTCTTTTGTTCTTCCAGCTTTGCAGTGACCGTTTCCATGCGGGCATTTTCCTGCTCGCTGTCTTTTTTCAGAAACTCAGTTTCTACCGCCAGCTTCTTTCTGCCTGCCTCGATCTCACTGATCTGGCTTTCCAGTTGGCTGTTTTCCAGCGCCAGATCCTGATAGGATTCCCGGATTTCCTCCCGCTTATCCTCAAGCTGGTTCACATTCATCTGCCTGGTGTTTGCCTGGAGGGATACGGTATGGTGCTCTGTCTTTAAGCTTTCCAGATCTTCCTTCTTCTGCGCAAGGAGTGCCTCATTCATGCCAAGTTCCTGCTGCAGCTTGTCCGAAGCCTTTAATGCCTTCTGGCATGCTGCTTCCAGTTCTTCCAGTTCTCTCTTGCGTCCCAGAAGATTGCTGGAATTCTTGAACGCACCACCTGTCATGGAACCGCCGGCGCTAAGAAGCTCGCCTTCCAGCGTTACAATACGCAGGGTATATTTGAATTTCCGTGCCAGGGCAATGGCATGGTCGATGGTATCTGCCACCACCACGCGCCCCAGCAGATATTTCGCAAGGACCTGATACTCTTTTTCCACATGGACCAGTTCACTCGCCAGACCGATCACGCCCGGCTCTTTCAATGCCTCCGGTTTGGAAAAGCCGCCATTCTGGCCGATACTGGTCAACGGAAGAAATGTCACACGTCCATAGCGGTTCTTCTTTAAATACTCAATGAGCTGCTTGGCTGTCTGCTCGGAATCCGTTACCACATTCTGGATGCTTCCGCCCAGAGCCGTCTCGATCGCGGTCTCATACTTTTTCTCCGTCGTGATCAGGTCAGCCACAACGCCGCGGATGCCGCGCACCCGGTCCCGAACCTCCATGACCCGGCGGATACTGCCGCCGTAACCCTCGTAGCGCTCTGCCAGGTTCTTTAACGACTCCAGCTTTGTGTAAGCGGTCCGGTACTCCTGCTGTGTTTCATTTAAGGAACGCGTAATCCGGCGTACCTCCTCTTCACACTGGGTAAGCTGACCCTCACACTCTGTCTGTGCCAGCTCCAGCTCTTCCAGGTGCGCCATGGTCTCAGACAGCTTTTTACGCTCTGTCTCAAGCTGTTCATCCTGCACGGACTCATCGCTCTTAAATTTCAAAAGCTTCTGGCATACCTCAGAGCGGCGCACCTGCACCTGCTCTAACATCGCCTCAAAACGCTGGTCCTTTGCATGGATCGAAGCACTCTCATTCATGCCGTTCATCACACGGGTTCTGGCATCCTCGATCTGCTGCTCCATGAGCATCATGGATTCATCGAGATTGCGAAGCTCGGTTTCCGCAGCCTCCTGTTGTTCCCTGCTGCTTTCCTCCGCCCCGGTGATGCCGGCATTATCCTCCTGATACTGCCGGATCTGCTTCTCTTTTTCTTCCAGGGAAGCCTCAATGGCTTCGATACGGGAGCGGATATGTTCCGCATTCATCTTCTCGGTATTGATCTGCTCTTTTAAGACGTTGATCTGACCCTCCAGATTTCCCTTTAACATCTGCGCCTGGTTTTCCTGGTTTCTCTGCTCCGTCAGCGCCTGGTCTAATGCTGCAATCTCCTGCTCCAGCTGTTCATACGCTTCCTTCAGATGATCAGACTGCGCATTCGCATCCTCCAAGTCTCCGGAAACGATTTCTTCCTTTTTGCTGATTTCCTGAAGCTGCTTTCCATTTTCCTCAGACTCCAGCAAAAACAGGTTCACATCATACGTCTTTAACTCTTCTTTGAACGACAGATATTTTTTTGCCGTCTCGGACTGTCTTGCCAGAGGCCCGACCTGCTTTTCCAGTTCCGACAAAATATCGCTCACCCGGACCAGATTCTGTTTTTCATCCTCCAGTTTTTTCTGGGCAATGGCTTTGCGGCGCTTGAATTTTACAATTCCAGCCGCCTCATCAAACAGTTCCCGGCGCTCCTCCGGCTTGCCGCTTAAGATCTTATCAATCTGACCCTGTCCGATGATGGAGTAACCCTCCTTGCCGATACCGGTATCATAGAAAAGCTCACTGATATCTTTCAGACGGCAGGTACTTCCGTTGATCTTGTACTCACTCTCACCGGAACGGTACAGACGTCTCGAAACCGTGACCTCGTCATAGTCGATGGCAAGCTGGTGGTCGGAGTTATCCAGCGTGATGGCAACGTATGCGAACCCCTGCGGCTTGCGGATTTCCGTTCCGGCAAAGATGACATCCTGCATGGAACCGCCGCGCAGCTGCTTTGCACGCTGTTCACCCAAAACCCAGCGCACCGCATCCGCAACATTGCTCTTTCCACTTCCGTTCGGTCCCACAATGCCGGTAATGCCGTTGTGGAACTCAAAGAGGATCTTATTGGCAAAGGATTTAAACCCCTGTATCTCAATGCTCTTTAAATACATGCTTTCCCTCTCAGTTTCAAAATGCCGTGGTATGCGGCCACAGCCTCCGCAGCCTTTTTGGTCGGGCCGGTTCCGCGGCCAAGTTCTTCGCCGCCGGACAGTGCGCGCACCTCAAAGACCTTGTGATGATCCGGTCCCTCTTCACGCAAAATCTCATATTCCAGATGTGCCCCTGCAGTGGCCTGGATCATCTCCTGCAGAATAGTCTTGCTATCGTAAAAGAGCTGTTTGTGCTCAATGTCATTCAGAATGAAACGGTGAATGAACTCTTTTGCATTAGCAAAACCACCATCCAGATAAATGGAACCGATCAGCGCCTCCATAGCATCGGAAACCACGGAATTGCGTTCTCTGCCGCCAGTCGCTTCCTCACCTTTTCCTAAGAGCAGGTAGCTGCCCAGCTCCAGATCAGCCGCACAGTAAGCCAGCGTCGGCTCACAAACCAGGCTCGCACGGATCTTGGAAAGTTCTCCCTCCGGCTTCTCCGGGTACTTGTGATACAGAAAATCACTGGAAACCACTTCCAGCACTGCATCTCCCAAAAACTCCAGCCGCTCATTGCAGACTGCCTTGTCCTTTTTATGCTCATTGGCATAGGAGCTGTGGGTCAGGGCACGGTGAAACAGGTTTTTGTCCTTAAAGGTGTAACCGCACCGTTGCTCCAGTTCGTTTAGATCGCGATTCATATGTGCTTCTCCTTGTCTGATATTGCTGCCCATGGTAACCGCAATCTGCTGCGGTCCATACCTTGAGCAAATTTATGGGAAAGGGGCGCGCAAGGAATGCACAGCCCCTTTCATCCTTCATTTTATTATATTAATTAATTCAGTGCGTTTTTAATCTGCTCGATCGCATCGGAAACGCTGACGATCTGCTCTGCAACCTCAGTCGGGATCTCGATGTCAAACTCTTCCTCGATACCCATGATGATCTGGAAGATATCCAGAGAATCGGCACCAAGATCCTCTACGAATGTAGTATCCATGGTAATCTCATCCGGCTCAATGTTTAATACCTCTGCAATGATGTTCTGTAACTTCTCAAACTCCATAATTCCTCTCCTAACTTTTCTTAATTTTTATTGTAACTGCCCGAAGCCCGGACTGTTTACTTACTGAATTTGTTTCTGTCATGACAGCGCTGCTTTATTTTTACGCTTCTGCATTTTTCTCGCTCTGTGCCTCGCGGTCCAGACATTCCTTGATCTTTTCGTTGATCTGCTGCTCTTTGAAGGTCACACACTGAATGATCGAATTGCAGACCTCGGTTGCCTTGGAGCTTCCGTGCGTCTTAACTACCAGACCTTTCAGTCCAAGCATCGGTGCACCGCCATACTGGCTTGCATCAAACGCTTTCAGAGTTTCCTTCAGCGCCGGTTTTACTAACAGCGCACCAATCTTGCTGCGCAGGCTGCTCATCATGCCCTTCTTAACCATAGAAATCAGCGCTGCTCCGGTTCCTTCATAAAGCTTCAAAATAACATTGCCCGTAAAGGCCTCGCAAACGATGACATCAGCTCCGCCATGCGGGATTTCCCGCGCCTCGATACTTCCGGTAAAGTTGATGTCCTTGCACTCCTTTAAAAGCGGGAAGGTTTCCTTTACCAGGGCATTGCCCTTTTCCTCTTCCGCACCGATATTGACAATGCCGACTCTCGGCTTGCTAATACCTATTACATGCTCCATATAAATAGAACCCATACGTGCAAACTGAACCAGATGGGATGGTCTGGAATCGACGTTCGCGCCGCAGTCAAGCAGCAGGGACACACCCTTTTCCGTCGGAATCAGCGCACCAAACGGCGGACGCTCCACACCCTTGATACGGCCTACCAGCACCTGACCGCCTACCAGAACGGCACCGGAACTGCCCGCTGATACAAACGCGTCTGCCTCTCCGTTCTTCACCAGGTTCATTCCAACAACAATGGAAGAATCCTTCTTTTTTCGAATTGCATTAACCGGCGGCTCCTCCGTCTCGATCACTTCCGAAGCCTGTACCAGAGTGATCTGCTCCTTCGGGTAGGTATGGGAAGCAAGCTCTTTTTTTACCGCTTCTTCCTGTCCGACCAAAAGAACATGAATGTCGCTTCGTTTATTGACAGCCTGAACGGCTCCTTTTACGATCTCGCCCGGGGCATTGTCACCGCCCATAGCATCCACAGCTACATGAATCATATGACTTCTCCTTTTTTCATCAGCTAAAAAACTGATTTCGTAATTAAATATACTAGATTCCATTCTATAAATCAATATGATTTTTCATTACTCTTCGCATGTGGATATATCAGTTATTTGTGATCCAGATAAGCTGACCGACCGCGGCTGCTGCGGTGCACCAGACCTGATTTTTGAAATTGTGTCCCCATCCAGCCGCAAACTGGATTATGGAATCAAAAATGTCATCTACGCACAGTCTGGTGTCCGCGAATACTGGATTGTAGATCCAGCTAAAGAAAAGGTTGTTGTATATTGCTACGATCACGACAGCGACCCGTGTTTGTATTCCTTTGATTCCGATATACCCGTTGGAATTTACCAGGGGCTTATGATCCGGATTCGGGGGTTGCTGTGATTCTATATTTCATTACTCGAAATTCCATATAAAAATGCGAGGAAAAAGCACCAACAAATCGTCTCTGTTGATGCTTTTCTTTCTTAAAAATTATTTATTTTCAGCTTGAGTTTCTCTGAATCTGCTAAATGCACTTGCCGCATCCTGTGTTCTTCCCGCCAACGCATCATCGTAACCTTTTTGAAGCTTTGCATGCAATTCTTCAGCCGTCATCAAATCGGCATTTATCGATTTTAGAACACAAATTCTCATGAGTCGATTATATGCTTCTTCTGACATCATAATTACATTACGATTCCCCTTTCCTGCAATATCATACCTTCCAATTCACATATCCCCATTTGAATTGGGTTACGATTGGATTACAAATCCCCTAAAAAATGAAAAAAGGACTGAACAAAACTGTTCAATCCTTGATTCTAAGCCATTTCTAATTAGTTCTCTACAGAAACGATCTCTTTCTTGTTGTAAGAACCACAAGCCTTGCAGACTCTGTGAGGCATCATCAGAGCGCCGCACTTGCTGCACTTTACTAAATTCATAGCGCTCATTTTCCAGTTAGCTCTACGTTTGTCACGTCTTGCTTTGGAAGATTTATTCTTTGGGCAGATAGACATGGTTTACACCTCCTTAAACTTTTGAAATAAATCCTGGATTACTGACATTCTTGGGTCAGGCGAACTCCGGTCACAGGAACATTCCGTGTGATTAAGGTTCGCACCACATCTATTGCAAATTCCTTTGCAGTCTTCCCTGCATAATACCTTCATAGGCAGATTAAGCAATAGTTCGTTACTGAGCAACCGGTCTACATCCAGATTATAGCCGCTTACATAGGGCTGTTCATCGAGATCTTCTGTACGCTCGCTTTCGGTCTTCGCCATATCCAGTTCTTCGTCGAATTCCAGTTCAAAAAGAATGTCGACCGGCTCCAAGCATCTGTCACATGGCATCTGCAGGGTTACCTGCGCGTTGCCGGTGAGAAGAAGCTTCTTATCACCAAGATTGCGGATATGCAGCTGAACCGGACTGCGGGATACGATGTCGTATGCATCCTTGCTGGTGCAAAGCTGGTTTATATCGATATCGCACGTATAGTCTTTCTCTTTTCCGTCTACGGAAAACAGCTCTGTCAAATTAATAAGCATATTAGTCTCCTAATACGCACCTGTGTAATTATACACAGGTGCGCCGGCTTTGTCAACAAATATTTTAATTTTTTCAAAAACCAAATTATGCCTCTACCAGTCTCTTGGTCTCTCTTGCGATTGCAAGCTCTTCGTTGGTCGGGATCAGCATTACTTTGACTTTGGAATCTGCTGCGGAAATAACAGCGTTCTTTCCTCTTACATCGTTAGCCTGGTCATCGATCTTCACGCCAAGGTAGCCTAAGTACTCGCAGATAGCCTTTCTGCCTGCCTTATCGTTCTCGCCAACACCTGCGGTGAATGCGATTGCATCTACGCCGTTCATTGCTGCGGTGTAAGCACCGATGTATTTTGCTACACGATAAACGAATGCATCCAAAGCCACTGCTGCTAAGTGGTTGCCCTCTTCCTTTGCCTTCTCGATATCACGGAAGTCGCTGGAGATGCCGCCGCTCATGCCAAGTACACCAGACTTCTTGTTGAGGATGTTTAATACCTCGTTGACGTCCTTGCCCTCTTTGTTGCAGATGAACTGTACAACAGCCGGATCGATGTCACCACTTCTGGTACCCATGATCAGACCCTCAAGAGGAGTAAGACCCATACTGGTATCTACGCACTTGCCGCCGATGGAAGCAGATACGCTTGCGCCGTTTCCTAAGTGGCAAACGATAACCTTTGCATTCTTCGGATCCAGTCCGCCGAACTTGATAGCCTCGCCAGATACGAACATATGGCTGGTGCCGTGGAAGCCGTAACGACGGATGCTGTATTTCTCATAGTACTCGTGCGGGATTGCGTACAGATAAGCCTTTTCCGGCATAGCCATACCAAAACCGGTATCCCATACTGCTACGTTTGGCTTGCCCGGCATAGCTGCCTCAGCTGCCTCGATACCCATTAAGTTAGCCGGGTTGTGCAGCGGTCCAAGATCAAAGCACTCACGGATTACTTTCTTAACGTCATCGTTTACAACGATGGACTCGCTGTACTTGGTACCAGCGTGCAGTACGCGGTGACCGATTGCTGCGATCTCATCGGTGCTCTTGATTACGCCGTGCTCGGCATCCTGAAGAGCTTCCATAACCATCTCGATTGCAACGGTGTGGGTCGGCATGTCTTTCTCTACGACATATTTGTCCTTGCCAGCCGGCTGATGGGTAAGCTTGGAGCCCTCGATACCGATTCTCTCGCACAGACCTTTTGCGATTACGCTCTCATCGGTCATGTCGATCAGCTGGTACTTTAAGGAAGAGCTTCCGCAGTTGATAACTAAAATCTTCATAATGTGATATTCTCCTATAATACTTAACTTAAATTACTGGTTCTGGCACTGTACTGCAGTGATTGCAACAACGCCTACGATATCGTCAGCAGAGCAGCCTCTGGACAGATCGTTAACCGGCTTTGCAATACCCTGGCACATCGGGCCATAAGCCTCTGCCTTGCCAAGTCTCTGAACCAGCTTGTAACCAATGTTTCCTGCATCCAGATCCGGGAATACCAGAACGTTTGCATGACCTGCAACCTTGCTGTCTGGAGCTTTGGAAGCGCCAACTTCCGGAACGATTGCTGCATCAAGCTGAAGCTCGCCGTCCAGTGCAAGCTCCGGAGCCATCTCCTTAGCCAGCTTGGTAGCCTCTACAACTTTGTCAACATCTGCATGCTTTGCGGAACCCTTGGAAGAATGGGACAGCATAGCAACCTTCGGCTCCTCGCCGGTCAGCATCTTGAAGCTCTCTGCAGAAGATACTGCGATTGCTGCTAACTCTTCCGGATTCGGATTCTGGTTCAGACCACAGTCTGCGAATACGAAAGTACCGTTGCTGCCAAGATCGCAGTCCGGAACTTCCATTAAGAAGAATGCGGATACCAGCTTGGTGCCCGGTTTGGTCTTGATCACCTGCAGGCACGGACGAAGGGTGTTTGCGGTAGAGTGGCAGGCACCGGAAACCATACCGTCAGCATCGCCATTCTTGATCATAAGGCAGCCATAGTAAGCGTAGTCGCTTAAGATGGTCTCTTTTGCTTTCTCAGGAGTCATGCCTTTGGACTTTCTCAGCTCAACGAACAGGTCGATATACTCCTGTGTCTTCTCGTAAGTCTGCGGATTGATGATCGTAGCACCGGATACATCCAGTCCCTCGCTGTGAGCGCCGATATCCTCCGGAGTACCGATGATAACAAGGTTTGCAAGACCCTCTTTCAGAATCTTCTCTGCAGCGACCCAGGTTCTGCGGTCCATGGACTCAGGCAGTACAATTGTTTTTTTATCTGCCTTTGCTTTGGCTTTGATTACATCAATAAATCCCATAATAATACCCCTTTCATGATTTAATGCATATAGTCTTATTATATACGGATTAAAAAGCAAAAGACAAGCTGTATTTTGTATTTTTTTGCACTTTTTGTAAAACAATGAAAGGGGATTTTTCCAAAGTCCTTCTCAAAAACCTGAATCTGCATCCGTTGCAGATCAGAGTGCCTTATGATATGATTGCTTGTATTAACCGGTAGAAAAATTTCTCCAAAAAACAGAAAGGATCCTGAAGTCATGTTTCCAGTCAAAGTCGCAGGCATCATTGCCGAATATAACCCATTCCACAACGGTCACCATTACCAGATTCAGGAGCTTCGCCGCCTGACCGGTGCAGACTACGTGGTCGTTGCCATGAGCGGAGATTTTGTCCAGCGGGGAGAACCTGCCATCTTTGATAAATATACCCGTACCCGCATGGCTTTATGCGGCGGCGCAGACTTAGTCGTGGAACTGCCGGTCCTGTTTGCCACCTCCAGCGCGGAGGATTTTTCCTCCTGCGGCGTGGCACTGTTAGAGAAACTTGGCGTCGATCTGCTTTGTTTTGGAAGCGAATCCGGCAATTTAAACAAGCTGCAGAATGCTGCGGAAATTCTGGTTGAGGAGCCGGAGGCATGGAAAATGCTTTTCAAAGAGCATCTAAAAAAAGGAGAAACCTACCCCACAGCTCGCAGTCTTGCCACAACCGAATACACCAAAGACCCGGAGCTTGCCGCGCTTCTTTCCTCCCCCAATAATATCCTCGCGATCGAGTATTTAAAGGCGTTGAAAAAACGAAACAGTTTGGTTACACCAGTCACCATACAAAGACAGGGAGCAGGATATCATGACGTACAATTGGAGCAGGATGAACCACGCCGCAGCGCACCAGAAAGTTCCACATCTGATTCTGCTTCTCACCGGATTCCTATATCCAAAGCAAGACAAAATGATGCAACGCCGGCAGACACGCATTTTTTCGCATCTGCCTCTGCCATCCGAAGTCTGATCCAGAACAACGACTTTGATTCAGACGCCATCACAGAGAAGCTCCGTTCCCAGATCCCTGCTGCCGCCCTCTCTGCCCTCATTTCCGAAGGCGCACTGGACGCCCCGGTCTTTCCGGACGATCTGACAACGCTTTTGAATTTCCGTCTTCTTTCCCTGACGCAGGAGCAAAAAGGGTTCAGCACATTTTCCGATCTGTCCCCGGAGCTGGCTTCGCGTCTCACAAAGCAGGTGTTGCAGTTTCGTTCCTATACAGAACGAATCGACCACCTAAAAACCAAAGGCTACACCTACACCCGTATCAGCCGGGCGCTGCTGCATCTGTTCCTTGGCATTACCAGTGAACAGATTTCGCATGCACGTGCGCTGGATTATGCACCGTATGCCCGCATTCTGGGGTTCCAAAAGTCCTCTGCTTTGCTTCTGTCCCACCTGCGTGAAAAGAGCCAGATTCCGCTGATCACCAAAACTGCCGATGCAGGAAAGCTTCTCACACCGGATGCCCTGGCCATTTTAGAAACGGACTTTTTTGCATCTCATCTCTATCAGGCAATACTGGCTGGTAAAGGGCGTCAGATCCGCAACGAATACACGAAATCGGTGATTATCGTGTAAAATGAAAAATCCGCCGCAGTCCCATAACCGCAGCGGATTTTTCACTTTATTGTTATCGTTTATTTTTAGCTTTCATCAGCCTTTTCGTCCTTATACTTGCCAAGAATTTGATACAACGTCGGTTCAATCTGCAAAAACTCCAGAATCTGCTGAATTTCCTTTTCGTTGTGCTTTGGTTTTCCCTCATACACGGCCCGCAGAAGGATATTCTTCGGCGTGTGCTCCATATCGATAAATTCCAGAATCTGCGTCCGGTAGCCCTGCTGCTCCAGCAGTTCGGCACGGAGTGCATCGGTATAGAGTGCAGCCATCCGCTCTTTGATGAGCCCGTAATGCAGCACCGGCTCCATCAGATCGTTTTTCATCTGCTTATTCAGTTCGTGCTGGCAACACGGCACCGACAGGATCACCTTTGCGCCCCAGCGCACGGCCTTCTCCAGTGCATAATCAGTCGCAGTGTCACACGCATGCAGAGTCACAACCATATCAACATGGTCCACTCCTTCATAGGAAGCAATGTCGCCATGGTAAAACTTCAGATTGTCATACCCATAATGCTCGGCCAGCTTCCCGCAGTGGCTGATGACATCTTTTTTCAAATCCAGACCGATGATGCGGATCGGATAGCCCTTCATCTCATGCAGATAGTAATACATGGCAAAGGTCAGATACGACTTTCCGCATCCAAAATCGATGATGACATTTTCCCTGGTCTTATCCAGCTTTGGCAGGATATCCTCGATAAACTCCAGGAACCGGTTGATCTGGCGGAATTTGTCGTAACGGCTTTTTACGATCTTTCCATCCTGCGTCTGCACACCAAGATCGACTAGAAACGGCACCGGATGTCCCTCCGGGATCACATAGCGTTTCTGGCGGTTGTGCTGCAGTTTTTCAAGCAGTTCGGGCGGAAGGCTCGCAGCTGACGGCTTGGTCTTGGCATTTTCCGGTTTGGCCTTCCCCGCTTCCGGCTTGCCGTTCGCCTCTCCAGCCTGTATCTTCCGTTCTCCGGACTGCAGCGTCGCCTTTTCTGCCTGCAGCTTTGTTTCTCCTGCCTGCATCTTTACCGGAGGATTTTTTCTGGTTTTCACAGTCATGGCGCCCTTTTTGCTGACCAGTACCGTGGCGCTTCCCAGTTCCGACAAAACTTCCGCCTGTTTAAAGGTGCCGGAAAGCATGTCGCCTAAATAGCTTTTCAGTTCTTGTGCACCCAGATTTTTGTGAAATGCCTGGGTTTTTGTAAATTCTTCTGCCTGAAAGACCAGTGCGCCCTTGATGAGCATAGGGCGCACTTTTACTTTCTGCAGATGATCTTTTTCGGCCGGATTGCTTAAGACAAGCTGGTTCAGCCGCTCATTGATAAAATAGTCCAGCATGGACGTTAACGTTTCTTTTGCCATAATTTAAAATCATTCCGTGTTTCTGCAGCCAATGCTGCTCACACACAAGGTCAATCACCTGCAGGTATAGACAGGTTCTGTTATTAGTTCTTAAAGCTGTGGATCGGAGCCGGGATACGGCCGCCGCGGGTTACAAATTTCTCGCAGGAATATTTGTTTACCGGCATAACCGGAGCATAGCCCAAAAGACCGCCAAACTCTACCGTATCGCCCACGGTCTTTCCGATGACCGGGATCAGGCGGACTGCAGTAGTCTTCTGGTTGATCATGCCGATGGCTGCTTCATCTGCAATAATTCCTGCAATGGTCGTTGCCGGGGTATCACCCGGAATCGCGATCATGTCAAGACCTACGGAGCAGACACAGGTCATCGCCTCCAGCTTTTCAATCGTTAAAGCACCTAAGGATACGGCATCGATCATGCCCTGGTCCTCACTGACCGGGATAAACGCACCGCTTAAGCCTCCCACATAGGAGGATGCCATGACACCGCCCTTTTTCACCTGGTCGTTTAACATCGCCAGTGCTGCTGTGGTTCCCGGTGCGCCTACACGCTCCAGACCGATTTCCTCCAGGATTTCCGCAACGCTGTCACCAACCGCCGGGGTCGGAGCCAGGGAAAGGTCGATGATGCCAAACGGAACACCAAGACGCTTGGAAGCTTCCTGTGCAACCAGCTGCCCGACACGGGTAATCTTAAATGCCGTCTTTTTGATGGTCTCACAGAGCACTTCAAAGTTCTCGCCACGTGCCTTTTCCAGTGCTACTTTTACAACACCAGGACCGCTGACGCCGACGTTGATGATCGCATCAGCCTCGGTCACACCGTGGAATGCGCCAGCCATGAACGGGTTATCGTCTGGCGCATTGCAGAATACGACCAGCTTTGCGCAGCCCAGGGAGTCATCTTCCCTGGTTGCCTCGGCCGTTTCTTTTACGATCTCACCCATCAGGCGCACTGCATCCATGTTTAAGCCAGTCTTGGTCGAGCCGACATTAATGGAGCTGCACACGCGCTCTGTCTGCGCCAGTGCCTGCGGAATGGAGCGGATCAGGTTTTCCTCAGCCGGGGTCATACCTTTGGAAACCAGTGCAGAGTAGCCGCCGATAAAGTTGACGCCGACTTCTTTTGCCGCTTTATCCAGTGTTTTTGCAATGGTCACAAAATCCTCCGGCTTTTTGCAGGCGCAGCCGCCAACCAGAGCGATCGGTGTTACCGAGATGCGCTTATTTACGATCGGTACACCGAAATCCCGCGCAATCTCTTCTCCGGTAGAAACCAGATTTTTCGCGTAGGTGGTAATTTTCTTGTAGATTTTCTCATTCAGAGCCTGCAGATCATCGTCACAGCAGTCTAACAGGCTGATTCCCATGGTAATGGTCCGAACATCCAGTTTCTCATGCTCGATCATATTGTTGGTTTCGATTACTTCAAACATATTCAGCATGGCTGTATCCTCTTTTCTTCCGTCTTGGAATCACCGGGATGCTCTGTTGACATCCATCCGGTACTGTCCGCATTTCATTAAATACGGTGCATCTTGGTAAAGATTTCTTCGCGCTGGCACTTGATGGCTACGCCGATCTTCTCACCGACTTTTTCCAGTTCTGAAGCAATCTCGTCAAAAGAGCCTGTTGCATGCTCCATATCTGCGATCATCATCATGTTAAAATAATCCTGTACGATCGTCTGGGAAATATCCAGGATATTGACCTGTTTTTCTGCCAGATACGTACATACTCTTGCAATGATTCCTACGGTGTCTTTTCCTACAACTGTGATAATTACCTTGCTCATGTGGCTATCCTCCGTTTGTATAAAAGTATTTATGATCTACAGATTGATAATCTGCGACATTTCATCGCGTTTTGCAACCTCGATTGGAAAATCCTTCGCCTTGTATGGAGTATCCCCCTGATCAATTTCAAAGCGCACCGTCTCATAGGCGAGCGCCTCATAATTGTTTTCCTTGCTTAAATGACCAAGCAAAATATGTTTTAATTTATCATTTAGAATATAGTTCAAAAGCCTTCCCGCATTCTCATTGGACAGGTGCCCATGATCCCCCAAAATACGGCGCTTTAAATAGTATGGATAAGGCCCTGTTTCCAGCATGTTCACATCGTGGTTGGCTTCTAAAAGAAGCACATCCAGATCCTTTAAATGGTCGATGGTATACTGGTCAAAATGTCCGATATCGGTTGCCACCGCCACGTTTTTTTTCTCATGGCTCACCCGGTAAGCTACCGGATTTGCCGCATCGTGGTGGATGGAAAACGGTTCCAGTGTCAGGTCACCGATCTCAAAATCTGCATCTGGCAGGACCGGATGCAGAAGTTCCTTCGGATATTCCCCTAATTTGGTATTGGCAGCTACCTCTCTGAGTGTTTCTTCTGTTCCATAGATCGGCACATGATGTTTCCGTGCAAGCACCCCAAGTCCCTTAATGTGGTCGGAATGCTCATGCGTGATCACAACGCCGTTCAGTTCGGAGCCCTTAAGGCCAATCTCATTTAAGCCCTGCTCAATACGCTTGTTGCTGATTCCTGCGTCAACCAGGATATGCGTGTTCTCAGAACCCACATAAATGCAGTTTCCGCTGCTGCCGCTGGCAATACTTACTAATCTCATTGGTATGTTTCCTTATCTTTCTGCCGCGGCATCCGGCGGCATCTGTTTTCCCTGTTGTTTGATCTGGTCAAACATCTGACTGATCTGTTTTCTGGCATCATCGATTGGCCCACTGTTGTCGATCACGAAATCTGCCAGTTTTCCAAAGCGGCTCCGGTCTGCCTGGTTTTTCATGATATCCAGGCATTTTTTCCGGGAATAACCGCGGTTTTCCATCAGACGCCGGATACGGACTTCGTCCTCCGTGTCTACGTATACAAGATACTGGCAGATGTTGCGGCTGCGTTCATCGAACAATGCTGCCTCAACCACTACCAGATCTGCATGACTTTCCCGGATCCGACACCGGATCTCGTTCCAAGTCAGCGGATGGATCAGGGCATTCACCCGCTTTAAGGCTTCTGGATTTCCGAAGATCCGGTCCGCAAAGCGTTTCCTATCCAGCGTCCCATCCGGATTTAAGATTTCTTTTCCAAACAGACTTACCAGTCCGGTAAGTCCGGGTTGACCGGGTTCTTCCAGTTCCCGCGCCACAAGATCTGCCTGGATCACCTGCGCGCCGTAATCTTCGGAAAACAGCTCAAGGATCCGGCTTTTTCCGGCTCCTACTCCGCCGGTGAGGCCAAGTACCATCATATTAGTTGCCCATCTTCTCTCTCATTTTGGTTTCATGCTGCTGCAGAAGGGATAACAGAAGCTGTTTGGAAATACTGATATTTTCGCCATACGGGTTGATGACAAAACCCTTCAGATCATTCACCTGGCGGATCAGGATATTTCCGAAATCTTCCATGGTCATGATCAGTGCCTGATCATGGCTGCCATCCTCATTCCACTTGGAATATTCATCCATATCGGTAAATGCAAGATAGTATTTATCTCCCTGTGTATTCGTGATCTCCTCAAAACGGATCCAGGTAGACGGACCTTTTTTCTCCGTCAGGATCGTCTGCTTCTGGATTGGAGAAAGCAGATGTGCTTCCATTAAGGCTGCAGCCATATGGCTGCGGGTCAGGAAATCGTCGTGTTTTAAGACTTCCTGGAGTGCTGCTACCAGCTTTGGATTCTTGACATTTTCAGAATTCTGATTTGTATTATTCATATAAAAAACCTCTCTTAATTATAATGGCTCTCTTGCGCTCGTCCTCGAGACTTCGTCTCTCATTTCCTCGCCGTTCGCCATAAACGTGCGAGTGCGTTACTGTCCACGCAAGCGTGCCCGGCAACGTACTCGCACGTTTATGGCTCTCTTGCGCTCGTCACATTATAGCATACTTTTGGGGAGTGTTCCATAACATTTTTCCCGCAAAGAAAAAAGACCGGCTGTTTACACAGCCGATCCCAGTAATCCATAAATAACTGCTCCGACAACTCCACTGCCTAAAATTGTCTGGATTGGTCCAAGTTTTTTCTTTTGCAGCAGGCACAGAAAAATCAGGGAAAGAATGACCGCAACTACGTTGGTATTCTCACGGGTCAGCGCCTGTACTCCGCCAAGCCAGGCATTGACGGCAAGACGAATAGCTGCCGCAAGTACCATAGCTGCTACTGCCGGATGCAATCCTTTTAAAACCCCTTTTACATATCTTAAGCTGCGGTATTTATCGTAAAGGATCGCAAGCAGAATTACAATCACCATGGCAGGGAAAACGTAAGAAAGTGTCGCGATCAGGGTTCCGGGAATCCCGGCCGTTCTTGTTCCCACAAACGAGGCAATGTTGATTCCAAGCGGTCCCGGTGTCATCTCGGCAATCGAAATGATATCGGTAAATTCTGTATCAGTCAGCCAGTGCTGCATGGTAACCACACGGCTGCGGATCAGTTCCATGGAGGCATAGCCGCCTCCAAAACTAAACAAGCCAATCAGAAAAAATGTTTCAAACAGTTTATAATATAACATATCGCCCCTCCTTTATGCCTCTTTTGTCACATTCCGGTATTCCCACCAAGAAAGCAGTCCTCCGGCAACTCCGCATATCAGAATGATCAGAATGATATCCACCTTGAACCAGACAGCTGCAATGGCTGCGCCGATCAGCATGATCCAGGATGTCATTTTTTTATCCTTTACCACATTTTTCAGCATGCTGATGGAAACATTCATCATAACAGCGACAACGCCTGCCTGCATTCCTTTTAAGATCAGTGCAACCAGATAATTGCTGCGGAACTGAACATAGCAGGCTGACAAAATGGTCAGAATCACCATTGGAGGCAGTACCGTTCCAAAAACAGTCAAAATGGCGCCGGTAAGTCCTGCCACATGATACCCGATAATAATAGAAGTATTGACTGCCATAACACCCGGACTGGACTGTGCGATCGCAACCATGTCCATTGCCTCTTCTTCGCTGATCCAATGCAGTTCTTCCACAAATTTTTTCTGGAGCATGGAGATAATGACCATGCCGCCGCCAAAGGTACAGGCACTGATCAGAAAACACGTTTTAAACAGTGTCCAGAGCATCCTCTTGTCTTTTTTCTTTTCACTCATTACGCATCCCCCTTTTTCTTTTCGTTTTCTGCCTTTATTGTAGGCAAGGCGTACCAAAAAATCCAATACCCTTATCTTTGCATGATATAGTTTTTTTCTATATCTTATCTTTTCATATCTTGCAATCACCACCGCGGTATACTATACTTTTGTTATGATCAAAAGGAGAATTGCCATGAAACTTCTTCAGCTGAAATACTTTTTAACCATATGTGAATACAGCAATATATCCCGGGCTGCCGGCAAACTCCATGTTTCCCAGCCCAGCCTCACGGCTGCCATGAAATCCCTGGAGCAGGAATTCGGCATCACCTTGTTTCATCGCCAGAGCCGCGGTCTGATTCTGACCGAAGAAGGGGAAATTTTTCGAAAAGGAGCTGCTGCACTGATGGAACACGCTGACCTTTTTTCTGAAAAAATGATGGCAATGGGTACAAAAAAGCAGGATATCCGGCTCGGAGTTTCCCCCATGCTTTCCATCCTGCTTTTTCCTGCTTTAGTTCAATCGTTCCATCAGGCGTACCCGGATGCCCGGATTCAGATGGTTGAAAATGGTTCTGTAACCAACAAATCCATGGTTTTGGATGGCATGCTCGATGCTGCGATCATTGCATCCGATTCGCCGCCTTCCTCTGTTTATGGAAGCTGCCCACTGCTTCCGGTCCATATCTGTCTTTATCTTTCTTCCACCCATCCGTTAAGGGACCGGGCGTCGCTAACCCTGGCAGATACCACCGGAATTCCGCTTGCACTGCTGGCAGAAGATTCTTTTCTCACGACGTTTTTATACAAAATGTTTTCCAAAAAACAAATAACGCCCGATGTACTGCTCCACACAAACCAGCTGGCAGCAATCCGCCAGCTAATTAGTCTTAAAACGGCAGGCTCTTTTTTATTCGACCATGTTTTAAAAGAGGATTCTGACATTGTAAAAATTCCGGTTTCGGATCTGCCCCAGATTCAGACTTACCTGATCTGGAATACCAGTCAGCCGCAGAATGCCGGTATCCGCCATCTGATCCAGACTGCCCGTTATTTTGCATCCAGCCAGTTATTTCCTTCATGAGCTTCTACCTCAAGGGAAACCTTCAGGTCCGCGGCATGTTTCATTTTATCCGTCAAAATCTGTACCACCTGCTCCACTTCTTCCTGATGGGCTTCTACCAGAAGCTCATCGTGGACCTGCAGGACAATGCGGGAACGCAGATGCTTCTCCCGAAGTTCCCGGTCTACCGCGATCATCGCCAGTTTCATGATATCCGCGGCAGTTCCCTGGATTGGGGAATTCATGGCAACACGCTCCCCAAAGGAACGCTGCATGAAATTGCCGGATTTCAGTTCCGGGATTGGTCGTTTTCTTCCATACATGGTGGTGACATATCCCTGTTCTTTGCCAAGTTTGACCTGGTCATCCAGAAATGTTTTCACGCCCGGATACGTCTCAAAATACTTGTTGATATATTCCAGCGCCTCTTTCCGGCTGATGCTTAAATCTTCGCTCAATCCGAATGCACTGATTCCATATACAATGCCAAAGTTTACTGCTTTCGCGTTGCGGCGCTGAAGCGGCGTTACCTCAGCAAGCGGTGTATGGAATACTTCGGAAGCCGTGATGGCATGGATGTCCTGGGCATCGCGGTAGGCGTTGATCAGACGTTCATCGCCCGACATGTGCGCCAGAATGCGAAGTTCGATCTGGGAATAATCGGCATCCACGAACACATATCCATCTTCCGGCACAAATACTTTGCGGATGGCACGTCCAAGTTCCATACGGACCGGGATGTTCTGAAGGTTCGGCTCGGTGCTGCTGATGCGTCCCGTTGCAGTGATTGTCTGATTAAACTTCCCGTGGATCCGGCCGTCTTCCCGGATAAAACCAGCCAGCCCCTGCGCATAAGTCGAATTCAGCTTGGTGAGCTGACGGTATTCCAGGATTTTCTGTACCACCGGGTAATCCGGTGCCAGCTTTTCCAGCACATCTGCCGCTGTGGAATATCCGGTTTTTGTCTTCTTGCCATGCGGCAGCTGCATGCGCTCAAAAAGAATTTCCCCGAGCTGTTTTGGGGAATTGATATTAAATTTCTCCCCGGCCAGTTCATATACTTCCTGCTCCAGCGTGGCAATTTTCCCTTCCAGCTGCTCGCCGTATTGCTTTAGCTGTTCCTTGTCCACGCGGACTCCGGCCTGTTCCATATGATACAGACTGTAGATCAGCGGCATCTCCATCTCCCGGTAGAGTTTTAACATGCCCTCCTGTTCCAGACGGTCCCGCAAAACACCGGACGCTTTGTATGCCACATAAGCCATATAGCAGCCACAGATCACTGCCTCCGGCAGTTCTTCCCCAAGCGCTGCTGCCAGTGTTTTCTTTCCAAGCAGGTCTGCCCTGGACGGCACCGTCATGCCAAGGTAATCTCTCGCAAGATCATCGTACTCATACGTATCTTTTAACGGATTTAATAAGTAGCCTGCCACACCCATGTCCACAACCGCACTGCCATAATCCAGATTCAGATACGGAAGCTGGGATTTTAAATCCAGCACAGCTACCGGTTCCAAAGACGGATCCCGGTTTACGATCAATGTTTCCACATGATCACACAGATAATTCCCGGTTAAAAAGCCAGCTGCCGGAATGGTATAGATCTCCTCCTCACCCGTGCAGATGGCAAGACCTGCTACTCCGCTTTCGGAAAGGATCAGCTGGCATCCCACCTGTTTTGCAGTCAAAGCTTTTTCAAAAATCTGCTCTGCCCCGGATAGATCTTCTATACTCCAGAAATGCTCTTCGACCGAATTGCCTTCCATCTCCTGCACATCGAACCGCGCCAGAATAGACTTAAACTCCAGACGCTTCATATACTGGTATGCTTCCGGCGTATACAGATTTTCCAGTTTTGCATCCTCATAATCAAAGGCAATTGGGCAGGTGATGCAGATCTCTGCCAGTTTTTTGCTCATGACCGCCATGTCAAAATGCTCTTCCAGTGCTTTTTTTGCACGCGGCGGCTTTACTTCTTCCAAATGTGCGTACGCATTCTCAATGCTTCCATATGCCACGATCAGATTCGTGGCGGTCTTTTCTCCGATTGAAGGTACACCCGGGATATTGTCGGAAGTATCACCCATAAGCGCTTTGACATCGATAAATTCAATCGGGGTTACCTGATACTCCCGTTTTACATCTTCCGGATAATAGTCATGAATCTCCGTGGTACCGCGGCTGGTCTTCGGAATCCGGATCTTGATATGCGCATCGGCCAGCTGTAAGAGATCACGGTCTCCTGATACCACGGAAACCTCCTCACCTTCTGCCTGGCAGCGCTTTGCCACAGTTCCCAGGATATCGTCGGCCTCATAACCGGCCATGGTCAGAATCGGAACTCCCATTGCCGTCAGTACCTCTTTCATCAGCGGAACCTGTTCTCTTAATTCCTCCGGCATCGGCTTTCTGGTGCCCTTGTAATCTGCATACATCTTGTGGCGGAAGGTCGGCTCTTTTAAGTCAAAAGCCACTGCGAGATGGTCCGCTTTTTCCTCTTCCAGTATCTTAAACATAATATTGAGGAACCCATACACCGCATTGGTATGAAGTCCCTCAGAATTTGTCAGCTCCGGCACACCATAAAACGCACGGTTTAAAATGCTGTGCCCGTCTATTAAAACCAGTTTTCCCATGGATTTTTCCTTTCCCTTATATAGAACGAATTCAGTGCTGAATCCAGATTCGAAGCTGCATCAGTAAAATGACCAGGACAGAAGCTGCATTCAGCGTATTCGCCGCATAACAGATCACCTTTCTCAAGCGCGCGGTACGTACTGTAATCCAGGCATTCTCCATGCTTTCTTCCAGCAGACCCGGAATGTCGTAAACCCCGGTTCCCTCATCCAGCTGCTTTAAGCCTACGGAAACCGTATAATAGATTTCCAGTTCTTCCCGGCAGGCCGGACAACTTTTTACATGCTTCAAAAACTGCTCCAGCTGCGTCTCGTCGAGCTGATGGTTGATATAAGGCATGACCATTTTTTCTGCTTCCCTGCATGAATACATTCTGTCACCTCCTGCCATCGTTTTTGTTGTTCTTCCTTTGGGTGTTCTGCACGTTTTCGCCAGTCCATACTATTTCATGCATTGTTTCCGCATTCCACCATATTTTCTTCACTTTCGTTCCTGTGAATACATACCATCATACAATACTCCGCTTAATTTTTCAATTTCTTCCTCTATTTATTTTCCGTCCGATTGACTTGATTTTTATTCTTTGTTAAAATTACTTTCATTATGAAGACCGGTTTGCCGCTGCTAATTTCGTATTGCCGTGCAGGAGCATGCCCCACATACAGCCGGTCATACGAAAGGAAGGTTCCCACATGCCTAAATTAAATGAACATTATCAGGACTTAAAAGAAAGCTATCTCTTCGCGGAAATCGCTCACCGTGTCGCTGCTTACGAGGCAGCACATCCAGACAAAAAGATCATCCGCCTTGGTATCGGCGATGTTACGCTTCCGCTTGGAAGTCTTGCCATCAAAGGGCTTCATGAAGGAGTCGATGCCATGGCTTCCGCCAAAACCTTTAAAGGCTATGGTCCGGAGCAGGGCTACGAATTTCTGCGCGATGCGATTTCTGCTTACTATGCCCGTAACGGTGTTTCTGTCGATGCCGCTGACATCTTCATTTCCGATGGTGCCAAGAGTGATACCGGAAACATTTCCGAATTGTTTGACAACGACAACGTGATTCTGATTCCGGATCCGGTCTACCCGGTTTACGTGGATTCCAACATCATGAACGGAAAAAAAGTTACCTATTTATCCGGCAATGCAGAAAACAACTTTCTCCCAATGCCAGATCCGGCTGTCCATGCAGATATCATCTACCTCTGCTCCCCGAATAACCCAACCGGCGCTGTATACAATAAGGAACAGTTAAAGAAATGGGTAGATTATGCCCTGGCTAACAACGCTGTCATCCTCTTTGACTCTGCATACGAGGCATTCATCTCCGACCCGGAGCTGCCACGCAGCATCTATGCGATCGAAGGTGCAAAAAAATGCGCGATTGAGTTCTGCTCCCTGTCCAAGACTGCAGGCTTTACCGGAACCCGCTGCGGCTACACCGTAGTCCCGAGAGAACTGGTCTTCCCGGCTTCCAATGGAAAAGAGATGTCCCTGCATGCTATGTGGAACCGCAGACAGTCCACAAAATTTAACGGTACCTCCTATATCATCCAGAAAGGCGCCGCTGCCGTCTTCACGGAAGAAGGCATGGCACAGTGCCGCGAAAACATCGCCTATTACCAGGAAAATGCACTCATTATCGCAGATACCTTAAAGCGTAAAAATATCCGTTTCTTTGGCGGTATCCATTCCCCATACATCTGGTTTGAATGCCCGGATGGTATGGAATCCTGGCAGTTTTTTGACTACTTATTGGAAAATGCACAGGTAGTCGGAACCCCGGGTGCAGGCTTTGGCGAAAACGGCAAACATTACTTCCGCCTCACTTCATTCAACAATCATGAAAACACCATCGAAGCCATGAAACGTTTCGAACATTTATTTTAATCGGAAAGCTGCGAAAGCATTGCTATTTATTTAAATTGTATATCCAATAACAACAAATTTTTAAAAATCCCTTGCAAAGCTCCGGCACTTATGCTACAATATTTTTTGCGTAAGTAAGCCGGCGTGGCGGAATGGCAGACGCATCAGACTCAAAATCTGACGGGGGCGACCTCGTGCCGGTTCGAGTCCGGCTGCCGGCATCCTTGGCAGGGGCAAAGAGCTTTGAACAGTTGATTTTCAGTTGTTCAGGGCTCTTTCTTTTTTATTTCTTTTTATATCCAGACCTGCCAGCAATTCTTCTGCTGATTTTCCTGTCGTCTTCTTACAATATTCTTATTTCTTTTTTTCTCCTGTATTTCCGCTCCACTTTGCGTTATAATGAATGGAAGAATGTCCGGTCTGCTGTACATTCTGCTATAAAACAAAAACAGGACTCGCACGACGACTGCGAATCCATTTCTAAAATGGAGGACTTATGATACCAAAGAAATTAAAATACACCATGACCATCACCCTTCTGGCTCTTGGCACTGCTTGCCTGGCTACCGGGTGTAAAAAGAAACACGATAAAATCGATCTGTCAGGCAGTCAGGCGGCAGAATCCACCGTACAGACTGCTCCTGCAGCCACCACTGCTTCCGAAGAGAACAGCAGTGAAAATCAAACAGCACAGGAAATCACCATTGAACCGGCAATCGAACATGCCGCCGGTCAGTCCCAGGGAACTTCGGCTGGTGGTTCGGCCACAGCTTCTTCCCTGTCAGTCAAAACAGAAACCTACCAGAACGGAAATGTCTCCATTCAATATCCGGTCATTTCTGACTCCTCGGTAAACGCAGAGATCAACGCACACTTAAAAGAAAATGCGCTTTCCATCCTGAAAGCCTATGAAATCGATGAAACCAAAGATACCGTAACGATCACCTGCAAAATTCTCTCCGCAACCAAAAACCGGATCACGGTCCGCTATGAAGGCGACTGCGCAGGTCCGGACAGTATGCACCCAACCGCCGTATTCTACACCAATACCGTAAATCTGTCTTCCGGCGCCGATATCGGTCTGTCCCAGCTGGTCGATCCGTCTACTCTGGCTGCCTACGTTCTGTCCGATGACTGTACGTTTCCGGAAGCAGACGCTGAAATAGCAGCTGCCGCAAAAGAATTCCTTGCATCCATGGATCAGGCCTATTATACCGATCTGTTCCAGCATGCAGATTTCCCATACAGCGGCACATTCCCGGAATGTTTCAGTTACGAGTTTGAAGGTTCTGTCTATGTCTCCCTTCCAGTTGCCCATGCAATCGGAGATTATATTCTGGCGGTTTACACCCCGGAAAATAAATAAAAGAAAGACGAGGATTTTATCTTATGGAAAACGTAACCATCTTTACCCACCCGCTGATCCAGCACAAAATTTCAATTCTGCGGAATAAAAACACCGGAACCAACGAATTCCGCGCCCTTATTGAGGAAATTGCCATGCTCATGGGCTACGAAGCCTTGCGCGATCTTCCTACTGAAGAGGTCGAAGTCGAAACACCGATTGAAACCTGCATGACTCCTATGATTGCCGGAAAGAAACTGGCAATTGTCCCGATTCTCCGCGCCGGTCTCGGTATGGTAAACGGCATTCTGGCACTGGTTCCAAGCGCGAAAGTCGGACACATCGGTCTTTACCGCGACGAGGAAACCCACGAGCCTCACGAATATTACTGCAAGCTTCCAACCCCGATCGACCAGAGAACGATCGTTGTCACTGACCCGATGCTGGCAACCGGCGGTTCCGCTGTTGCTGCTGTCGATTTCATCAAACAACACGGAGGAAAACACATCAAATTCATGGCGGTCATTGCAGCTCCGGAAGGATTAAAACGCCTGCATGAAGCGCATCCGGATATTCAGATCTATGTTGGACACTTAGACCGCTGCTTAAATGAAAACGCGTACATCTGCCCGGGTCTCGGCGATGCCGGAGACCGGATTTTCGGAACCAAATAACCATTTGATTCACTTTAATAGGGCCGTGTGAGTTGCCTTTCGGCAACTCGCACGGCCCTTGTCATATACTTATATTGTTATTTACTGTCTTTTCGCAACTTCACCCTGCTGTTTGTAGATGGAATCTGCGTCAACTGCAATACGTACGCTGGAAAGCGGGTAAACGCTGCTGTTCTTTCCGATCACGGTTCCAGGATTCAGAACGGAACCGCAGCCGATCTCAACATGGTCACCGATCATTGCACCAAATTTCTTCAAACCGGTCTCGATGTCACCGTCCTCGGCATGTACTTTCACCAGAGCTTTGTCAGAGCGGACATTGGAGGTAATGGAGCCGGCACCCATATGCGCCTTATATCCTAAAATAGAATCCCCTACGTAATTGTAATGCGGTACCTGTACACCGTCAAACAGGATGACATTTTTCAGCTCGGTAGAGTTTCCTACGACTGCACCCTTACCAACAATAACTTTACCGCGGATAAATGCACAGTGACGTACTTCTGCCTCCGGTCCGATGATAGTCGGAGCGATGATTCCTGCAGTCGGTGCAATGTGAGCGGATTTGTGGATCCAGATTCCCTCTGCCGGATTTGCATACTCTTCTTTCGGCAGCGTTGCGCCCAGACGTTCCACAAAATCACCAATATGCGCCAGAGCTTCCCATGGATACGTGAACTGTTCCAGCAATTCGCTTGCCATTGTGTTCTCCAGGCTATACAGATCGCGGATCTTCATTTCTTCTTTTTTCATGATCATTTCCTCTTTTCTTTATTAATATATCTTCACCTGTCCCCGTAAGGGAAGATGATTGTTTGTTCCTGCATGCAGACAGAAATTTTCTGAACGGAAAATTCCGTTTTTTACTTCTTTTTGTAATTCTGCCCGGCTGCTTCAAAGTATTCCCGCAGCTGATACTGGTTATTTAAACGCAGCACGCCGTATGTCCGGCCAGCCACAAAGCGTTCCAGTTTTTCCATATATTCATCCGGCGTAATCGAGCCTTCTGCCACATAAGTCAGACCTTTTTCCCAGCTAGCCGTCAGTTCCGGATTTAACAACTGGCGAATGGATGCACTTACCACATCAAAAACCAGCTCGCCAAGAAGCGTAGGGGTAATGATCTGGGTTTTCCCATTCAGAGTCAGATATTTGATATTGACCAGTTTCTTCAGGATTTCCGCACGGGTCGCACTGGTGCCGATACCGCTTCCCTTAATCTGCGCCCGGAGGTCTTCATCTTCGATGAGCTGACCTGCATTTTCCATCGCCAGAATCATGGATCCGGAAGAATAACGCTTGGGCGGGGATGTTTCTCCCTCCTTGATGGCAAATCCTTCTACCGGGAGTGTCATCCCCTTCTTTAAGGATGCCAGCATAGCAATGAATGCCGGATTCTCCAGATCTTTTTTGTTGGTTTCGGATTCCTCTTTGTCATCGCCTTCCCCTTCCGGACTCTGACCAGACGATATAGAGGTATCGTCTGCCTTCTTCCGCTTTGCCACCTCAGCCACTTTCAAATACCCTGGTTCCGTAAGTACCCGGAAGCTGGTAAAAAAGTGTTCCTGTCCGCAGGTCAGCTCCAGCGCGTATTTCTGGTAAACAGCCGCCGGATAAAACACACTTAAAAATCTTCGCGCAATGACTTCATAAATTTTCAGAGGCAACGGAGACAGGCTGCGCATAGCGCCAAACCCCTGTCCGGTCGGCACGATCGCATAATGGTCTGTGATCTGTTTATCATTGACATAACGTGTCTTTGCAATTCCCTGATAAGAACCCTGATCCAGAATTTCCTGGGCAAAGGCTTTTACCGGTTCAAAATTGCGCAGTCCTCCGATGTTTTTTGTGATTTCCTTTGCCACTGCGGTAGAAAGGACACGGGCATCGGTTCTCGGATAAGTCACCAGTTTTTTCTCATACAGCTCCTGCACAACCTTTAACGTCTCATCCGGACTGATCTTAAACATTTTGGAGCAGTCGTTCTGAAGCTCTGCCAGGTTATAAAGAAGCGGCGGATTCTTGGTCTCCTTCTTCCGCTCTACTTTACTTAACACGCCAACAAGAGGATCGTTTGCTTTCAACTGACCGATCAGGCATTCCGCATCCTCTCTCTTTTTGAATCCGTTTTCCTTATAAAGCTTTGGAGACTGAAAATAGCGGGAACCATCCACGCTTCTCCACTCTGCATCAAACTTCATATCCTGGGACAAAAATGTCCCGATCACCCGGTAAAATGGAGTCTTGACAAAGTCCCGGATTTCCCGTTCCCGGCGCACCACCATACCAAGCACACAGGTCATAACACGCCCGACGGAAAGCACCGTCCGGTCTGCCTTTAAAAAGGAAGAGATCGACGGACCATACTTTAACGTCAGCAGGCGGGAAAAATTAATTCCCATCAGATAATCTTCCTTTGCACGGAGATACGCCGAAGCCGCCAGATTGTCATACTCGCTCCAATCCTTTGCCTCACGAATGCCGCGCAGGATTTCCTCTTCTGTCTGGGAATCGATCCAGACGCGTTTGCGGGTTTTTCCCTTTACACCGGCCATCTGATCCACCAGGCGGTAAATGTACTCTCCTTCCCGTCCAGAGTCCGTACAGATATAAATGGTATCCACATCCGGCCGGTTTAACAGACGGCTGACGATTGAAAACTGTTTGGACACACCATCGATCACCTGATATTTAAACTCCTTTGGCAAAAATGGCAGTGTCTGCAGACTCCACCGTTTCAGCGCCGGGTCATAAGCCTCCGGATAGCTCATTGTAACCAGATGTCCCACACACCAGGTTACAATCGCAGTATCGGACTCAATATAACCGTCCGACCGTCGCGCAGAAATCTTGAGTGCATCCGCAAACTGCTGGGCTACACTTGGTTTTTCCGCGATATATAATGATTTTCCCATAAAATCAGGATTCCTTTCTATGTAATCAGCAGACGCGCCACTGGCGCTTCCTCGATATGCAATGCAACAAGAACAGGCGCACGCAATCCGCGGCGCCCGTAACTGATTATTGCTTAATGCTGTTTCTGAATATAATTCTGATAAGCCAGTGTAGTTGCCAGATCAGCATGCCCCAGCATGATCTGCACCGCCTGGATATCTGCCCCGCTGCTGATCAAATGCGCAGCAAAAGAATGGCGCAGCGTATGGGGGGTGATATCTGCCTGAATACCGGCCTTATCGCCATAATATTTTATAATTTTCCAAAATCCCTGTCTGGACATCTGTTTTCCGCTACAGTTTGTAAAAAGCCAGGAAGACTCATTTCCCTTTAAAAGTTCCGGTCTTGCCCGGTCAAGATAAGCCTGCAGATACTGATTTACCTTTCTGTCAAAGGGAATCACACGTTCCTTCTCCTCATCCCGGCAGGTGAGGAATCCAACAGACAGATTCACATCCTGGAGTTTTAAGCCGATCAGTTCAGAAACCCGGATCCCCGTTGCATAAAGAAGCTCCAGCATCGCCTTGTCACGTACTTCTTTTGCGCCCGATCCCTCCGGCTGCTCCAGCAAACGGTTTACCTCTTCTACCGAAAGGATCACCGGAATTTTTTTTTCAATTTTGGGTGTCTTTAAGAGTTCTGCCGGATCTCTGCGAATATTTCCTTCCATGAGTTCATAATGGAAAAATGCCTTGGTCGATGCAAGGATGCGGGAGATCGTCGTGGTGGCCTTTCCCTTGCGCTGCAAGTATGAAATATAGGAATTCAGGCTGGTTTTCGTCACCCTGGATGGTTCTTCGATTCCCTGCCGTTCCAGATATTCCCTAAGCTGTCTTAAGTCTCTCTGGTAAGATACTACCGTATTTCTGGATGACTGTTTTACATCCTCAAGATAATGGATAAAAGCCTCAATTTCTGTCGTCATGTTCTTAAAACCCCAATTTCCCCCAAATGATGAATATCATTATATCCGCATTTTCCTATAAAATCAAACACATATTTTCAACATTTTTGCCTGTTTTCATGAGATTAACATAAAAATACAACATGTTGGAGAACGCATTTTTTTCATCTCAACATGTTGTAAACGAATCTTTGTATTTTTTTTGAACAATTTGCAAATGGAATGGCATCTGGCTCCTACAGATATTTTACCAGCAGAGGATTCACATAAAGTTCCATCCAGATTCCAACAGCCAGCAAAAACACGGTCATACTGATCAGGCGGTCTTTTTTCACCGGCCGGTCTGACCATCCGCTGAACAAAAGGAAAAACAGGCAGACCAGATATGCCAGATTCTGCGGAAACCCGGAAACCAGAAACAAAATTCCTCCTGCCAATCCGCAGCTCCAGATGAAAATGACAAAATTCATTCCACCGGCAAAACTGAACAACGCGGCAAGCAGCAGACTTCCTGCTTTGCGATGACGGCATTGGGTAACAGCAAACACAGCGGTCATCTCCAGAAAACGCAGCAGGAGCAGAACAATCCGGTCTGTCCTGTTGCGCATAGACGCATGCCTCCAGTAATCGGTAATTCCCCTGTATAGTATCTCATAATTGATGATATTTTTATAAAAGAATCCATTGCATGACAGTACAGCAAACAGCCATCCAAAAAACACAGCCGCTGCAAACATCCTTCCAGAACGATCTGTCCGCATCCGCGGCACCACCATTTTTCTATGCAGCCCATCTGCTTCGAAACATCCGGGCTGCGTTGTTTTTTCTATACCTATGCATAGACGGGAACAAAATATTCGTTACTGTTCACACATGCGTGCCCAGCTACAAATATTCTTATTTTCCCTGCTTCCCATATTTTGCTGCATACGCCATAATGGCTGCCACAGTTTTGGCATCCGTCATCTTGCCTGTATAAATAAGCTCCTGCAGATCTTCCACACTCCAGCGTTCCACATTGATCACCTCATCCTCATCCAGATGCTGTTTCGACGGGATCAGGTTTCGCGCTACAAATACATCGATTGCTTCATCGCAAAACGCAACCGTTGTATTCAAACTCATCAGATATTCCAGGTTTTCGCAGCGGTATCCGGTTTCTTCTTCCAGTTCCCGGTAAGCACACTCTATCTTTGGCTCATCCGGAGCATCCAGCTTGCCCGCCGGAATCTCCAGCGTTTCCCGATCCAGCGCATTGCGGTACTGACGAACCATAAGAAGCTGTCCGTCATCTGCCACTGCGACTACCGCAGCAGCCCCGTCATGATGAATGAAATCCCAATGGGCTTCATGCCCGTTCGCGATCACCGTATCCTCATAAATCTTTAAGATCGTTCCGGTATATTTCAGCTGGCGGTCTTTACGGATAACTGGTTCGATCTTTCCCTGATTTTTTGACTGTCCTGCATTCTGACTCTTATTTTCATCCATGCTCATACTGATTTCCTCCGTTCCTTCTCGTTATCTGATTGTCTTTTCTGATTCTGTTTCCTGTTTTCTTTTCTAGTTTTGTTTTCAGCCTTTCCATGCCATTTTCAGCAGGTTCCTGTCATCTTTCTATGTTCCGTGTCACGATCTGCACCGATCTTCCAGGTTACTGGATTCCCTTGCACTTTGCATAGCAGGCATCCGTTGCCTTCATCAGGGCATTTCGAAGACCATATTCTTCCAGCGCTGCCACACCCGCAATGGTCGTTCCGCCCGGTGAGCATACCTTGTCTTTCAAAAGTCCCGGATGTTCTCCGGTCTCCAAAACCATTTTTGCACTGCCAAGCACCGTCTGCGCCACCAGTTTATATGCGTCAGCACGCGGGATCCCATACTTTACGGCACTGTCTGCCAGCGCCTCGATGAACATGTATACATAAGCCGGAGAACTGCCACTGGCGCAGACTACAGCATCCATCAGTTTTTCATCCACAACCGTCATGCGCCCAAAAGAGGTAAACAGGGTCTCAATCATCTGCTGCTCTTTTTCAGAAAACAATGCTTTATCATAGCAGACTCCCGTCATGCCTTCCCCGACCAACGCCGGAGTATTCGGCATGGCACGAACGATCCGGCAGGCTTTTCCAAACCGCTCCTGGAGATTTGCAATAGAAATGCCCGGTGCGATCGAAATGATGATCTGGTTTTCAGTGACTACATCGCGGATTTCGCCGATCACAGGATCGAACTGCTGCGGTTTTACCGCCAGGATCAGACAGGTACTTTCTTTCGCGCAGCTTACGTTATCCTTTGCATAAGAAACTCCCGTTTCTGCAGACACACGCTCCATATGCTCTTTGTTCCGCGCGGAAAAGATAAGTTGATCCGGCTCTACTGTCTTTAAAAGTCCCTTTAAGATTGCGTATCCCATGTTGCCCATACCGATAAATCCAAACTGCTTCATGTCCGTTCCTCCTGTCTGTCGTTCTCGTGACTTGCGTCACTCGCTTGCCTCGCCGTTCGCCATGACCGTGCAAGCACGTTCCTGGCTCTCTTGCGCTCGTTCTCGTGACTTACGTCACTCGCTTGCCTCGCCGTTCGCCATGACCGTGCAAGCACGTTCCTGGCTCTCTTGCGCTCGTTCTCGTGACTTACGTCACTCGCTTGCCTCGCCGTTCGCCATGACCGTGCAAGCACGTTCCTGGCTCTCTTGCGCTCGTTCTCGTGACTTACGTCACTCGCTTGCCTCGCCGTTCGCCATGACCGTGCAAGCACGTTCCTGGCTCTCTTGCGCTCGTTATATTTTACCACAAAAGGCGCGTACTTTCCATACGCGCCTTTGTCAATATCCGGTTTCTATATTCCATATCAGAAATTTTATCTGCCGTTTGCCGGTTCCATGTGAATGGATTTTCCTTTGATGCGGGCATTCTTCATGCACTCCAACACTTCCTCTGCGCAGTCCTGCGGAACTTCCACAAAGGTGTACTTATCATACATATCGATGCTGCCTACCAGACGTCCGGAAATACCGGATTCGCCTGCAATGGCACCCAGAATGTCGCCCGGTTTTACTTTCTGATCCTTACCAATGTTGATAAACAGACGGGCCATATCGGCATCCTGATTCTTTCCTCTGCCGCCACGGCTGTTTCTTCCATCTTTGCCCTTACCATCTCTTCTGCCGCGTCCGTTTCCACGGTCACCGCGGTCACGTCTGGAATCCAGATCATCTAAGGATCTTGCCGGACGGTTATCGAAAATGATGTCTTCATTTTCTTCGCCCATGTTCATACGCAGCAGTGCTGCAGCCAGCTCTAACGAGGTGTAATCCTCCTCCAGCAGCTTTTTCTCCAGAATATGGGAAATACGGCTTAAATCCATATCGGTCAGGACTTCCTTTGCCTGATCCAGGATCTTTTCTGCCTTGATCTCGGTGATATCATCCAGAGACGGGATTGCCTGCGGAATGATCTTGGTCTTGCAGTAACGCTGGATATCGCGCAGCTTATACACCTCGCGGCCTACCACAAAGTTAAACGCGATACCCTCGCGACCTGCACGTCCGGTACGTCCGATACGATGTACATAGTACTCGTCATCCTGCGGGATATCGTAGTTGAATACCGCCTCAACATCATCGACATCGATACCGCGGGCAGCCACATCGGTTGCAACCAGGATCTCGGTGCGTCCGTTGCGGAAGCTGTTCATAACACGGTCACGCTGTACCTGCTTCAAGTCTCCATGCAGTCCCTCTGCAAAATAACCACGTCCCTGCAGCTCAGTCACCAGCTCATCGACCTGCTTCTTCGTATTGCAGAATGCTACGGAAAGCTTCGGAGCGTACATATCGAGCAGACGGCACATAACCTCAACTTTGGTCTTCGGTTTTACTTCATAATAATACTGGGTTACCTTCGGCACGGTAAGCTCTTTCTTTACCACCTTGACAATCTGCGGATCCTTCTGGAAATTCTCCGCGATCTTCTGGATGGCTGCCGGCATGGTAGCGGAAAACATGACCGTCTGGCGCTCCTCCGGAAGCTGGCTTAAGATGGTCTCCATGTCCTCTAAGAAGCCCATGTTCAGCATCTCATCTGCCTCATCCAGAACAACGGTATGTACCTGGTCAAATTTCACGGTCTTGCGGCGCATATGGTCCATCACACGGCCCGGAGTACCGATGATGATCTGGGTACCGTCCTTTAAACCGCGGATCTGACGCACGATATCCTGTCCTCCATAAATTGGAAGAATCTTGATTCCATGCATGTATTTTGCAAGATTACGGATCTCATCTGCCACCTGGATAGCCAGCTCACGGGTCGGGCAAAGGGCGATCGCCTGCAGTTTTTTCTTTTTCGGGTCGATCTTCTGCAGAAGCGGGATACCAAACGCAGCTGTCTTACCGGTTCCTGTCTGTGCCTGTCCAATGATATCGTGGCCTTCCATCTCTACCGGGATGGCTTTTGCCTGAATCGGGGAAGCCTCCTCAAATCCCATATCGGTCACTGCACGCAGGATGCGGTCGTCTAACTGTAACTCTTCAAATTTTACTGTTTCCATTCATTTTCCTCATTCTATTCTAATCTGTTTTCAGGGGGGGGAACACGCAGATCAATTCCTGTGGGAGAATCCTGCGTTCTCAGGCATGCAACCACCTGCCTCCGACAGATTTTTGCATACGATTTCCATAAAAAAAGAAGATTCAGTATGGTTTCTGAATCTTCTTCAGCACAATTTTGTATTCTAACATACGGAAATTGGAATGTCAATTTTCTTTTCGCGTGCAATCTAGAAGTTCCCTTCCGGTGAAAGCCCCTGATTCACTCCGTATGTATTATAAATCTGCTCAAACGTTCCCTTTGGTGCCTGTGCAATGAACGATGCGCCGCTGCCGTATTTTCCATAAAGCTGCATGATCTGCTTCATCTGTTCCCGGTCAATGGCCACACAGCCTGAGGTGGAATCCTTGAATTCTCCGGAGCAATGTAAAAACAAAGCGGAACCATGGTTTTTGATTCCATTTGGATTAAAGCCTGCGTCAATGGCATAATCATAATATCCGGCATAACCGGAGGTTCCGACCTGTTCGCCCTCTTTCGTGCTTCCTTTTATCAGACGGTTGGAATCGTCTTCCCATACATAGGAGGTGTCCACCTGAATGTAGTCGGACGGAAAGCCTGCTTCCGCCTTTGCCTGGCCAAACGGCGTGTTCATTTTGAACACACCGATCGGCGTGGTTTTATCGCCGGACTGGCGGTGATTGCTCATTCCGTTCATGCCAAGATGACCGGTGGTCTCCACCCGTTTTTCCCAGTTCGCAGCTGTGCTGCTCCGCTCAAATGCGTAGACATCGCAATTGGAAGCACCGGTTCCTTCCACGACGACCAGTACCCGGGCTTCTTCCGGGAGTACGAAGCGGGATACATCCGCTGTTCCTGCCATGACAGAAGCTGCTGCCTGCGCACCCACAGAAACAGAAGTTTCTACGGTCACTGCTTTTCTACCTGTCTCATTTTCCATCTGATTTCCTGCCTCCCCGCTTTCTTTTCCGCCCGGTGCGTCAAAACTTACCTGCACGAATTTCGTTGCTTCATGATCAGTCTGTTCTGCCATTTCCGAAGTCTGCATAGTGCCTGTTGCTGCGTTTGCTCCACTTCCTGCCGTTAAAACCGGCGCAGACAAAAGGGCTGCAGCCATATAAATTCCCGCATGGATTCCCATGTTTCTTCCTCCATCTGTACTTCTGCATTCTTTTTCAGATACCTTTTTTCCAAAACGATATCTGCTTTTCTTCTATATCCATAATCCATAGATCTATCGTTATAACATATCGCTTTTTATACTTTAAACCGATACCCGACGCCCCAGATCGTCTCAATGTACTGCGGCTTTGCGGTATTGAACTCAATCTTCTCGCGGATCTTCTTAATGTGCACGGTCACCGTAGCAATGTCACCGATGGAATCCATATCCCAGATTTCCCGGAACAGCTCTTCCTTCGTATATACATGATTTGGATTCTGCGCAAGGAAGGTTAAAAGATCAAATTCTTTTGTAGTAAAGTTTTTCTCTTCTCCGTTCACCCAGACTCTGCGGGCGGTCTTATCGATCTTTAATCCACGGATCTCAATAATCTCATTTCCCGGGTTGCCACTTCCGATCAGGCGCTCATAGCGGGCCAGATGCGCCTTTACACGCGCTACCATCTCACTCGGGCTAAATGGCTTGGTCATGTAATCATCGGCTCCAAGTCCAAGTCCACGGATCTTGTCGATGTCGTCTTTTTTTGCGGAAATCATGATAATCGGCGTATTTTTCACCTGGCGGAACCGTCTGCAGATTTCAAATCCGTCCATGCCCGGAAGCATCAGATCCAGGATCAGAAGATCAAAATCTTCGTTTAAGGCACGCTCCAGTCCTACATCTCCCTGCTCCTCCAGTTCTACTTCAAATCCGCTTAACTCCAGATAGTCCTTCTCAAGTTCTGCGATGCTGGTTTCATCTTCAATGATCAGAATTCTGCTGCTCATTCTGTATTACCTCCTGATATTTTCTCAGCACAAAATGCATCTCTGTGCCGATTCCTTCTTTGCTGGTCGCCCAGATGCGGCCGCCATGATCTTCAATGATCTTTTTGACAATGGAAAGTCCGATCCCGCTTCCACCCTTGGACGAATTCCGGGATGAATCCGTGCGGTAAAACCGGTCGAAAATATACGGCAGATCCTTTGCCGCAATCCCCTTACCATTATCTTCGATTTCAACCTGGATAAAATCACCCACATCCTTGATGCGGATATTGATGATTCCCTTTGGTTTATCTAAATATTTCACCGAATTGCTGATGATGTTATTGATGACGCGCTTCATCTGCTCCGCATCCGCGATCACCTCTACGTCTTCATTTACATAGTTGAAATATCCCAGCTCAATCCCCCGGGATTCCATATCCAGCCCGACTTCTTCCGCGCAGTCACGAAAATAGCCATTTACATTGATCCGGGAAAAGGTGTACGGGATCTTATTGGTATCGATCTTGGAATAAAAGGTCAGCTCATCGATCAAACGGTCCATATCATTGGCCTTGTTGTAGATGGTCCGGATGTATTTGTCCAGCTTTTCCGGTGACGATGCCACACCATCTAAAATGCCTTCCACGTACCCCTTGATCGCCGTGATCGGCGTCTTCAGATCATGGGAAATGTTACTGATCAGCTCTTTATTTTCATTGTCATACTGGATTTTCTGCTCGGCACTCTCCTTTAACCGGATGCGCATCTCCTCAAAATCCTGGCAAAGCTCGCCAATTTCATCATCTTCCTCGATATCCAGGGTAAAGTCCAGATTGCCGTCCCGGATTTTCCGGGTCGCTTCCTGCAATTTACTTAACGGACGCAGGACAGAACGGTAAACCCAGATTGTCAGGGAACCGCAGATAAACATCAGCATGAGTACCGCTGTGATCATAAGCTGGGCGATCATACTCTTGACCTCCGGACCAAACTGATCCATCCGGTAAACCATGAACAGACGTCCCACAGACAGCATCAGCCCCACAAACAAAATAGGCAGTACACTGAACGTGACAAATGCAATGGCAAGACGCGTTTTTAATTTCATAAAAATACACCTCTTTCTACTGGTATCAGTATACCATAAAGAGGTGTATTCCGTTTATAAAACTATTCTAAATTTTCCAACAATTATTTATGATCGTTTACGCAACGCATGGACCGCAACATTGCAGCTTCCACAACACATCCAGTTAGTTTCCGCATTCAATGCTGATCTCGTTAAACTTCTCCAGAATGTGATCGATCTGAATCTGTTTCTTTTCTTCTCCTGCCTTGTCGATGATCACATGGCCCTGATGCATCATCAGCAGGCGGTTGCCGTACTCAACCGCATAGCGCAGGTTGTGGGTGACCATGATGGTTGTCAGATGCTTTTCTTTTACGACCTTGTCTGTCAGTTCCATAATGATGTCTGCGGTTTTCGGATCCAGCGCTGCCGTGTGCTCATCCAAAATCAGAAACTCGATCGGTGTCATGGTGGACATTAAAAGTGCCATAGCCTGACGCTGGCCGCCGGAAAGCACTCCGACCTTCACATCCATCTTATCTTCCAGGCCAAGTCCCAGCATGTGGAGCTGTTCCCGGTAAAATTCAATGCGCTGGCGGTTCGTGCCAGGGCGTAAGTTAAACGGTTTTCCCTTGTTGTCAGCCAGTGCCATATTTTCCAGGATCGTCATGGACGGGCAGGTTCCCATTGCCGGGTTCTGGTACACACGGCCGATCCGTCTCTGCCGCTTAAACTCCGGCATATTGGTGATGTCCTGACCGCCGATCCTGATCTGACCATCATCCAATGGGATGCTGCCGCAGATCAGGTTCAGCATGGAAGTCTTGCCGGATCCATTGGAACCCACCACCGACACAAACTGTCCATCCTCGATGGAGAGGGAAAAATCATGGAAAAGGCACATCTCGTTGACCGTGCCCGCGTTATAGTATTTGTGGATATGGCTTAACTCAAGCATGTGCCTTTACCTTCCTTTCTTTCCGGTTGCTCGCAACCAGAATGATCAAAAACAGAACTGCCGTGATCAACTTTAAATCCGACGCTGCCATGCCCAGGGCGATTGCCAGGGATACGCAGGCTTTGTACACGATAGAACCGAAAATAACTGCCGTCGTTGCTTGCACGCTACGGAAGCGCTTCAGCAACTTCGTACCGATGATCACACTCGCCAGGCCGATGACCATGGTTCCGGTACCGGTGCTGACCTCAAAAAAGCCTTTCTGCTGGCAGTATACACAACCAGCCAGGGCAACAAAGCCATTTGCAAGGGCCAGGCCAAGAATCTTGACCATTCCCTTATCTTTCGCAAGAGAAGTAACCAGCACCTCATTATCGCCGACCGCCCGGAGCAGATACCCGGCGCGGGTTTTTAAAAACAGATCCAGTAAAACCTTGCAGACCAGAACGATCACAAACAGGATAATGCAGACCAGATACGGATCCAGGGCTTTCGAAACAACCGCTTCCAGAAATGCATTTTCAAAAATCGTTTCCTTGCTGAAGATCGGCAGGTTTGCCTTTCCCGCGATCCTTAAGTTGATGGAATACAGTGCCGTCATCATAATGATGCCTGAGAGAAGATCCCGCACCTTCAGCTTTACATGGATCAGGCCGGTGATGCATCCGGCTAAGAGTCCTGCCGCAAAGCTGATCAAAAGTGTAAGCACCGGATGCACGCCCTTTAGGATCAGCATCGCTGTGACAGCCGCTCCCATCGGGAAAGTTCCGTCCACAGACAGATCCGGAAAATCCAGGATTTTATAAGTAATGTATAAGCCGAGTGCCATGATCGCGTAGATCAGACCCTCCTCAATGACGCCAATGATGATAGACATGTGTTTCCTCCGAATTTCTAAACGCACAGGACGGGGCAGCCCTGCTTTGTGTGATGATGAGTCTGCCCCGTTATGTTCTGCATCCTAGTTTGTTGTGATTTCATCGAACAGTGCTGCCGCATTATCAGAAAGCTCTGCCGGAATGGTGATGCCAAGGTTTTCAGCCACCTTGTTGTTGCCGTAGAAAGCAGCCTCTTCAATGACTTCAAAGTTCATCTCGCTTGCTTTCTTCTCGCCCTTTAATACCTTTGCTGCCATCTTGCCGGTCTGCTCGCCAAGGCTGACGTAATCCAGTCCGACGGCTGCCAGACAGCCAATCTTAACCTGCTCGATCTCGCTTCCGAATACCGGGATGTTCTTCTTTGCAGCCTTATCCAGGATGACCGGAAGGGAGCTGACTACGGTGTTATCGGTTAAGTTGTTGATGCAGTCAACCTTCTCAACCAGTGCATCTGCTGCCAGCGGAATGTCTGCCGTGGAAGAAATGCCGCTCTCTACGATCTCAAAGCCATACTCCGGAGCTGCTTTCTTGTATTCCTCAATTGCGGAAACGGAATTGATCTCGCTGGTGCTGTACATGATACCGATGGTCTTTGCATCCGGAAGCATGGTGCGGATCATCTTTAACTGGCTCTCTACCGGAAGTTTATCGCTGGTACCGGTGATCTCACCAACCGGGGTTCCATCTGCATTGGCAAGCTCTGCCAGTACCGGATCCGTTACTGCGGTATAGATAACCGGGATGTCTGCATCTTTTGCTGCGCTGTATGCACTCTGCGCGATCGGGGTTGCAATGGCACAGATCAGATCGGCTTTCTTGGAAATAAAGTTGTTCATGATCTGGCTTGCGGTTCCGCCGTCTGCCTGTGCGTTTTCATACAGGACGGTCAGGTTCTTGCCCTCTACGATTCCCTCATCTGCAAGGCCCTGTAAAAAGCCGGTGCGGCAGTTATCCAGGGAACCATGCTCCGCGAACTGTCCGATACCTACGGTATACTCACCCTCTGCAACTTCCGGTGCCTCTGCTGCATCCGCACTGCTTTCCTCTGCTGCCTGTGTCGTGGTTTCTGCTGCCTTGGTATCTGCTGCAGTTGTCTCAGCGGTCTTGCTGCCGCATCCTGCCAGTGCCATCATTGCTGCCATTGCTGCTGCCATAACTTTCACACTTTTTTTCATAATCAAATCCTCCTTGCCTGTTCTGGTTTTTCATTGTTTTTTACAAGGACAACCCTTAGGCCGGATGCCTGTTCCTGCTAAGTGTTTTCCCGGATCGTATTTCCTGAAAGTTTCATAGGACGCACTTTCCGGAAAATAAAAAAGTCCCAAATACAGATTTCATTCTGTATTTGAGACGAATCACTTAATCCGCGGTACCACTCAAATTGGTTTGCACCCACTCACCCGTATACTAACATATACGCCGCCAGGTAACGGTTGCGGTTTCCGTCAGTTCCTACTCCCATGGCTACGAATGTTTTCGTGTTTTCCCGGTTTCAGATCTGCCCTCGAAAGTCCATTCAGCAATCCCTTCCATACTGCAATCCCACCGCCTGCAGCTCTCTGTGATATCAGCGAAGTGCTTACTCCTCTTTCTCATCGGTTTGTCTTTGTTGCTACTTATCATAATGCGCGAATTCAGATTTGTCAACTACTTTTTTCTGACAATACAGTCCGACGGGGACCAGCCTGCAACAGTCTACGCTACTGGCTACGCTATAGATTTAGTTTGTCGTAGCTCTTACTCAGATAAATATCCAACCGTTCTTTCAGTGGCTGATATTCTTCGCTCTCCAGATTTGGATCCTGTTTCAGGATACGATTTACTTCTTCGGATACGGTTTTTAATAAATTTGCATCCGTAAAGATATCCGCAATTTTAAATTCCATGTCACCGCTCTGACGCACGCCAAAAAAATCGCCGGGACCGCGCAGCTTTAGATCCTCGGAAGCGATATAAAAGCCGTCGTTGGAGCGGTTTAAAATATCCAGGCGTTCCTGCGTTCCGTCCTGGTCCGAGCAGTTGACCATGATACAGTAAGACTGGTGGGCGCCCCGGCCCACGCGTCCGCGCAGCTGGTGAAGCTGTGCCAGTCCAAAACGTTCCGCATTTTCAATCATCATGACCGTTGCGTTTGGCACGTTCACACCGACCTCCACAACCGTGGTGGAAACCAGCACCTGAATCTCACCAGACGCAAACCGCTCCATGATCTGATTCTTTTCTTTGCCTTTCATTTTGCCGTGCAGATACTCTACGGTAATGCCAGCCGGAAGCTTTTCCCGCAAAATTTTTGTGTAATCTAGTACATTTTCCGCCTCGATCAGTTCGCTCTCCTCTACCATCGGACAGATCACATACGCCTGGCGTCCGGCTGCCACCTCGCGGGCAATAAACTTGTAAGCCTTGTCCCGGTAGCCGGTATCTACCACACAGTTTTTGATGGGCAGACGCTCCGCAGGCATCTCATCGATGATGGAAATGTCCAGATCTCCATAAAGAATGATGGCAAGTGTCCGTGGAATCGGGGTCGCACTCATGACCAGTACATGAGGTGTCAGCTCCGGGTCCGTTTCACTCCCCTTGTTTCCCAAAGCTTCCCGCTGGCCCACACCAAACCGGTGCTGCTCGTCGGTAATGACCAGGGCAAGACGGTCGTAATGAACTTTCTCCTGGATCAGTGCATGGGTCCCCACGATGATATCCGCCTCATGAGACGCAATTTTCTCGTAGGCCAGACGTTTTTCCTTTGCCGTCATGGACCCGGTGACCAGAACCACCTGTTTCCCAATGCCATACATTTCAAACAGTTCCGTGACTGATTCGTAATGCTGCTTTGCCAGCACCTCAGTCGGTGCCATCATGGCTCCCTGGCATCCGTTCATGGCAGTCTCTAATAATGCCAGCACCGCCACAATGGTCTTTCCAGATCCCACGTCACCCTGGACCAGTCGGTTCATGACCAGACCGCTCTCCAGATCCTTCCGCACTTCTTCCAGCACTTTTTTCTGGGCACCGGTCAGTTCATAAGGCAAGGCTGCCAGAAGGCGGTCAACCTCCGGTGATTTTGGGATGATATAACGGCTCTTTAGATCCTGACGCTTTTCCTTTAACCGGCGCACCGAAAGCAGGAAGAACAAAAACTCATCAAACACCAGGCGCTTTCTGGCATGCAGCAATTCTTTTTTATCTGCCGGAAAATGAATATGCTCAATGGCATAATTATATTCCGCCAGTTCATAGCGGCTGCGAAGTTCTTCCGGAAGATACTCACGCTCCATCTGCCGCTGCAAAAGAGCCTGCTGCACCGCACGGGTGATTGCCTTATTGCCCAGCCCTTTTGTCTGTCCATACACCGGCTGCATGGAATGCATGACGCCCCGGTACTGCTCCGGTGTGAATACTTCCGGCTGTTCCATGGTCAGCCGCCCGTTTTTTTTGACCACACGGCCACGAAATACCAGAATCTGCCCCATCTGCAGGACATTGTGCAGATACGCCATGTTATACCAGGTCAACTGCAGGGTTCCCGTCATATCCCGCACATCCGTAATGATGACCTGAATATTTTTAAAGCGGCGCACGGATGGTGTTTTCATCAGCTGCCCAGATACCGCAAACACGCCTTTTTCCCGGAGGTTTCCGATCGGAACCGGCTCTTCATAGGCATCATAGGCACGCGGATAGTCATGCAAAAGTTCTTCTACTGTTTCCACACCCAGTTTGGAAAATAATTTTGCTGTTTTTTCTCCGATTCCTTTCAGACTTGTAATCGGCTGCTGATTCATGGTTCACTTCTCCTCATTCTGTGATCCTAATTTCTGAAATAAAAGGAGAGTTATCCGCAAAGACAACTCCCCTTATAGATTCGCTTTACACCCTAGATTTTCCTTCCGGCTGTGCGTTGTTCCTGTTCTGACTACTCAACGGAAATCAGATAATAATAGATCGGCTGACCGCCCTCCTGAAGCTCAATCTCCACATCCGGGCAGCTTGCCTGAAGTTTTTCGATCAGAGCCTCTGCGTCCTCTGCAGTGACATCACTTCCATAGTAAACGGTAACCAGCTCAGAATCCTCATCCAGCATCGCCTTTAAAGTATCCTCGGTCGTCTTCTCCAGATCGGTACCAACTGCCAGCATGCCATGATCACCGATTCCCATGATATCACCCTCGTGGATCTCCATGTCATCGATCACGGTATTGCGTACGGCGTAGGTGATCTGACCGGTCTTCACACGCCCCATCTCCTCTACCATGGTCTCCAGATTTTCTTCCGGAGTCTGGTCCGGGATGAAGTTGATGAGGGCCGTGATTCCCTGCGGAACCGTCTTGGACGGAACCACAATGATCTGCTTGTCCGCTACCAGATATTTTGCCTGTTCTGCAGCCAGAATGATATTCTTGTTATTCGGCAGAATATAAACCGTGTCAGCATTTACATGCTCGATGGCATTCACCATGTCCTCGGTGCTCGGGTTCATGGTCTGACCGCCCTCGATCAGGTAATCTGCACCAATGCCCTTAAAGATCTCGCCCAGACCCTCGCCTACGGATACGGCAATGAAACCATACGGTTTTCTCGGCTCAGCTTTTGCAGTCTCTTTCTGTTCTTCCTCCGCTTTCTGCTCTGCTGCCTTGCGCTCAGCATCCTGAATGACACGCTCCTGGTGCTCTTCGCGCATGTTGTCGATCTTCATGCGGGAAAGGGAACCAAAGGTCAGTGCTTTCTGGATTGCAAGACCCGGATCGTTCGTGTGAACGTGAACCTTTACGATATCATCGTCAGAAACGACTACGATGGAGTCGCCAATGGATTCCAGATATGCCTTGAACTCATGCTCGCTGTTTTCGTCGTAATGTTTTTCCAGATTGATGATAAACTCCGTACAATAGCCATACTTAATGTGTGCGGTATCGATATCGGTTGCTGCTGCGCCTTTCGCTTCTGTCTGCACGTTCACAGCTGCCTTTGCGCCCGGAACGGTGATATCGACCTCTTTGCCGCTCAGACCATCAAATGCGCCCTTCAATACTTGCATCAGACCCTGTCCGCCGGAATCTACCACACCAGCCTGCTTCAAGACCGGAAGCATCTCCGGAGTCTGGCTGAGTACATAGTCACCATGCTCGATAACCTTCTCACCAAATTCCAGAACATCTTCTGTCTCTTCTGCTACTTCCACAGCCTTATCTGCCATGCCCTTGGCCACCGTAAGGATGGTACCCTCTTTCGGCTTCATAACTGCCTTATAGGCAGTCTCCGTTGCATGGACAAATGCCTGGGCCAGTGTTTTTACATCGACTACATCTTTTCCTTTGATCTCTTTGGTAAATCCACGGAACAGCTGGGATAAGATAACACCAGAGTTTCCTCTCGCACCACGCAGGGAACCGGAAGAAATCGCTTTTGCCAGGGAATCCATGGTCGGCTCCTGTACAGCTGCCACTTCCCTTGCAGCGGACATGATCGTCATGGTCATGTTGGTTCCGGTGTCGCCGTCCGGTACCGGAAATACGTTTAACTCGTTGATCCACTCTTTTTTTGCTTCTAATCCCTTTGCTCCGGCTAAAAATGCCTTCTGCATCAGACGGGCGTCAATTACCTTTACACTCACCGTCAGGTCCTCCTTAATCGATAACTCGTACACCTTCTACATAAATGTTGATCTTGTCAACTTCCATGCCGGTGAATTCTTCTACTTTGTATTTTACGCTTGCGATCAGATTGTCAGATACTGCGCAGATGCTGACACCATAAGCCACGATCACATGGAAATCGATGGAAATATGGTTGTCCTTCACCTCTACGGTAATTCCGTGAGTCAGACTCTCACGCTTTAACAACTTAACCAGACCGTCTTTCATGCTGACAGCTGCCATACCAACAATACCAAAACACTCTACCGCCGTCATGCCTGCATACATGGCGATCACATCGGAGCTAATCTGAATCTCGCCCAGTTTGTTATTGATGCGTCCTTTCATAGAAACCCCTCCATATCTATCTGAATTTATGGTTGCTGTTCACACATACGTGCCCGGCAACATGATTTTTCTGAATGCCCGGATAAAAAAGGGCATGATTTAACTAATTAATCATACCATATATCTTTCCCGCTGTCCATGACGAGTTTTCTCGAAAACAGAAAATCGAACAAATAAAAAAATATTTTCTCAAAAAATGTAAAATTTCACTTGCCAAAACCATGACTTTCTGCTATCATATTTTATGTTGTGGTTCCTTACGGGACCAAGTACCGGTTAAGGAGGTGCAATCATGGCTAAATGTGCAATCTGTGAAAAGGCTGCTCACTTCGGAAATAACGTGAGCCACTCCCATAGAAGATCCAACGCGATCTGGAAAGCAAACGTTAAATCCGTTAAGGTTAAAGTTAATGGAGGAGCTAAGAAGATGTATGTATGTACTTCTTGCTTACGTTCTGGCTTAGTTGAAAGAGCATAATTGGAACTGAATGCTGAGGACATGTCGTTTGACATGTCCTCTTTTTCGTTGTTCATTCTGTCAGCTTTTTCTTTTCCCCCTCTTCTGTACATACATCTTCCGAAAACGGTTCTTTTTGTAGTTTTCCTTTGCAATCTAGCAACAGAACAGATAATATCCCAAAGTCAGACACCCGATAATAAAAATCAGCGTCGACAGTGTCTCCGGAATGAACAAAAGAAGCGTCATTCCGATTCCAAAACAAAAAAGCATAAGCCCCAGAACACGCCTCATGGCGGCCTCCTGATAAGATATAGCTGCCGTCTGCACAGCAAATATGGCTGCTGTACACGCATTGTGCAAACAGCAACTATGCCTTGCAGACAGTAACCGCTCTTCCTTATCAGTATATGCCAGATTCCATAAGGTATGAACCAGGGCTTATCATATTGTCTTTTACACGAAATTCCGACAGACATTTTCAGACAGCAGGGCTGTTCTCTCCTGATTTTTACTCCGCCTGAACTTCATTTTTATTTTCTTCCTCTTTGGCAGAAGTTTCCTGTGCAGCTGCCATCTCATTGGCAGTCTCCATCGCCTTTTCTGACACCTCCGGTGTTTCCTGTTTTCCACCGACAAATTTATTCACAAAATCCGGAACCATATCCAGAACCTTGGTCACCGCATCCTGCTGTTTGATGTTGACCAGCTTGGTCACACCGTTCTGGATCACAAGGACAGCGCTGGGGCTCATCTTGGCACTCATGCCTCCTCCGCCATTGTGCTTTGCGTTATCCGCAAAAGAACCCGCTGCCATACCGCAGGTCACATCGACTAACGGCAGAATAATGGCATCATCTACTTTTACAGCATCTCCCACCACCGTCTTGGTTGTCACAAACTGATCCATTCCCTTAAACAGGGCTTCTACTGTTGAAACAAATTGATTCTCTGCCATCGTATTGTCCTCCTTTTTGGAATGCGCGCTGTTTCTTTACGCCTCCCGCCATTTTTTAATCCATAAACGGATATTTTTATTCTGAAGCATCCGGAATACAAAAAACAAAAGCGTCGCAAGCCGGATACATCCTTTCAGTTTCAATTCTCCCTCCAGACAGATTTCCAGAAAATCCGGTGTCACCTGAACTGTCCGGCCATACAGAGGGTAAAACGGACTGATCCAGGTAAGGACCTGTCCGGTCCTATACGGATCCCCGAAGCCGAACCGAAGTTTTCCTGCCATCTTCCGCGGCAAAACATGCCGGATGATTCCAAAGATCTGTTTCTTTGCCAGGCAAAACGCCGCTTTATTTTCTTCGTCCTGAAGAAAGTTCCAGATGGCATCCCACTGTTGTTTGCCTTGTTTCAACTTTTTCACAAATCTTTGCAGCTTCCTGGGGATGCTGCAAATTCGTTTTTTCCAGCTAATCCAGAAGCGGCGGAATCGTTCCATCAGAATGGACAGACGCGACTTATGCTCTTTTGTTTTCTGTTCGGGCTCCGTTGTTTTCCCAGCATTCTCCGTAGAATATGCTGTTTCGTTTTCTTTTGGGACATCCGGCAAATCCGGTTCTGTTTTCGTCACTTCCGCAGCCTCTACCCGTTCTTTCAATTCCTGCCCGGAATCCTTTTTTTGTTCTTCCGGATTCGTATTCGCAGAAGCCACGTTCTCTTCCAGAGTTTTTTCTGAATTTTCTTCTGGAATTTGTGGGGAGTTTTCTTCCAGCATTTCTCCCGCCGTTTCTTTCTCTGGCTTTTCCCGGCCCGGATGAAACCAAAGGATCCGAAAATCCACATGCAGGTCTCCGTCATAGGAAGCCGTCAACGAAATAAGGTGAAGAAACCAGCTTATGGAAGCCTTCCCTTTCAGGGATTCATGACAGCTTCCCTCTGCCCGGTACCGGACCGGCACAAACAGCACGCTGAAAATGACTGCCAGGACCAGACCCAGTACGATCAGAATCAGAATGCCGATCAGTTTTAAGATTCCCAGTACAATCGCTATCATACATCATTTCCTGTAAAGCGGGCAAAGGATGCCGCCGATACCTCTCCTGTTTTCTGATACAGATCATCTACCATCCTGCGGACTACCTCCAGCGCTTCCCAGTATGTAACGGCAATGCCCAGGATCTTGCGCTCTTTTTTCTTTTCTGCCGGGGTAAGAAGTATCGCAGAAGGATAGATATCACAGAGATTTTCTCCATTTTGCGGGGATGTAATCACATAAACCTCCGGTTGCAGCTTTTCCTCCCGGATTCCCTGGATGATCGCATAGCGATGCCGGCGTGCCTTCTTCCCCACATATAAATGATCGTACCACTGCATAGCATCCCTCCTGCACTGCGCTGTTTCCGCGTCCGCACGATTTGTTTGCACATCTGTGTTCCGAAGAAACAGGCTGTCATTTCCTGTCCGGCGCTAACATATTACCGGTAATTATCCAGAATGGAACGGCGTAACAGATCCAGTCCTTTTACAACCGCCTGTTCCCGGATTTTCTCCCGGTTGCCCTTAAACTGGTATTTCTCGACGCTGACTTTGTCTTTCATGTAGGTCGCAATGTAAACCAGACCAACCGGTTTTTCCTCGGTTCCGCCATCCGGACCTGCCAGACCAGTTACGGCTACACAGGCATCGGAATCGGTTGCAAACACACCACCGGTTGCCATCTCCCGTGCTGTCTGTTCGCTGACTGCACCATATTTTTTGAGCGTGCTCTTGCTGACATCCAGATATTTGCGTTTTGCTTTGTTTGAGTAAGTGATAAAGCCTTCGTTATACACCTCAGATGCGCCCGGCACATTGATGATGCGGCCTGCAAGCAGTCCACCGGTGCAGGATTCTGCTGTCGTCACGGTCAGTTCATACTTTTTCAGTAACTTTACTACTGCCTGCTCCAGCGTCTCTTCTTCCTTGGTTGAGTAAACGCAGTCACCAAAACGGTTTTTGATTTCTTTTACAACCGGTTTTACCAATTTCTTGGCATCTTCCTCATTTACTGCCTTTGCGGTAACGCGGATGTGGACCTCTCCAGTCTTTGCATAGGTTGCAATGGTCGGATTCTGCTGCTTATCGATCAGATCCAGCAGTTTATCTTCTACCTGACTCTCACCGACTCCGCAGATTTTTACCATCTGGGAACGGATCACCTCCGGCTGAAGCTTCTGTAAATACGGATAAACCTGATTCATAAACAGCGGATACAGCTCATTCGGCGGTCCCGGAAGCAGGATCGCAGACTTGCCGTATTTCTCCAGGATCAGACCGGGAGCCGTTCCATTGTCATTGTCCAGGACGATGCATCCGGCCGGAATGATCGCCTGTTTCCAGTTGTTTTCTGAAATCACCTTATAAATATTATTTTTGAAATACTCCTCGATCCGCTCCCTGGTGTGCGGATCCTCCACTAATGGAAATCCCATAACCTCCGCGCAGACCTCTTTGGTCAGGTCATCTTCCGTTGGTCCAAGGCCTCCGGTCAGGATGATGACATCCGAGCGCTTTAACGCAGTCCGGATCACCTCCGCCAGACGGTCATGGTTATCTCCCACCGTCACCTGATGGTACATGGTCAGGCCAAGAAGCGCACATTTTTCTGCCAGAAACTGGGTATTGGTATTTACAATGTTTCCAAGTAAAAGCTCTGTACCGACTGAAATCAGTTCCACTACCATTTAGATTGCCCCCTCTGTAAGCACTTTATGATTCTTTGCAATATAATCAACCAGCGACACGACAGTCAGCACCAGTGCAACCCAGGTGCAGATCACCGTTAAGAAATACAGGACCGGAAGATTCACGATCATCAAAATGACTGCGATCATCTGGAATGTGGTCTTAAACTTGCCCCAGTAGCTGGCAGCGATCACAATGCCCTGCTCTGCCGCGATCAGGCGGAACCCACTGATGATAAATTCACGGCTGACGATGATGATGACCATCCACGCCGGAAGCTGTCCCAGTTCAATGAGACAGATCAGTGCAGAGCAGACCAGCAGCTTATCCGCTAACGGATCCATAAATTTTCCAAAGTTCGTAACAAGATTGTACTTGCGGGCAATTTTTCCGTCCAGCATATCGGTCAGACTCGCAACGATAAAAATCGCCGCTGCAAGATTGCGGAGCAAACGCACTTCCCCATGAAAGGCAAGAAGGCTGATCACAAAAAACGGGATCATGATGACCCGCATGACCGTCAGTTTATTCGGCAGATTCATCGTATACCTCCCCAATCAGATCGTAATCGTTGGAACCGGTTACCTTCACCCGGACAAAATCGCCGGACATGAAAAGTTCACCACTGTTAACAAAGATATATCCATCTACATTCGGGGCATCCATGTAGGTTCTTCCCACATAAGCAGCTTCATCGGCCACCTTGCCCTCGATCATGACATCCAGGACACGTCCAACCATAGACTCGGATTTTTCAAAGGCAATCTCCTGCTGCAGTTCCATGATCTCGTCACGGCGCTCCTCTTTCACTTTCTTCGGGATCTGGTCCGGGAAGGTAGCTGCCGGAGTATCCTCTTCCGCAGAATAGGTAAATACACCCAGACGCTCAAACTCCATCTCATCGACAAATCGCATAACCTCTTCATGGTCTTCCTGGGTCTCACCCGGGAAACCAGCGATCATCGTGGTGCGGAGTGCGATATCCGGAACTGCCGCGCGAAGCTTTCCAATGATCTCGCGAAGCTGTGCCTGGTTGGTGCGGCGTCCCATGCGCTTTAAGATGCGGTCGCTCGCATGCTGGATCGGGACATCCAGGTAATGGCAGACCTTTTCTTCGGTGCGGATCGCCTCGATCAGCTCATCGGTGATCTCCTCCGGATAGCAGTACTGAATGCGGATCCAGTAGATGCCCGGAATCTCTGCCAGCTTGTGAAGCAGCTCCGGAAGCATTTTCTTTCCATAAAGATCAACACCGTAAAGAGTTGTCTCCTGAGCCACCAGGATCAGTTCCCGTACGCCCTGGTCAGCCAGCTGGTTTGCCTCTTTTAACAGACGCTCCATCGGCACACTGCGGTAATTGCCGCGCAGGCTCGGGATGATGCAGTAAGTGCAGTGCTTGTCGCAGCCCTCTGCGATCTTTAAAAACGCATAATGTCCGCCAGTCGTAATGACACGCTCGGTCTCAACCTCCGGAAGTACGTTTAAATCGTGGAAACAGCTTATATGCTCTTCCCCGCCAAGTGCCTGCTTTAATACGTTTGAAATTTCATCGTAAGTAGAAGTACCAAGAATACCATCCACCTCCGGGATCTCGTCGAGGATTTCCTGTTTGTAACGCTGTGCCATGCATCCCGTCACGATCAGTGCCTTGCACTTTCCAGTCTTTTTCAGCTCTGCCATCTCCAGAATGGTATTGACACTCTCTTCCTTCGCATCATTGATGAAGCAGCAGGTATTGACCACAATGATATCTGCCTCGTTTTCATCGTCCGTGAAGGTATGGCCATCCCGGTTTAAAAGACCGAGCATCATCTCGGTATCGACCAGGTTTTTGTCACAGCCAAGGGAAACACATAATATTTTCATAAATTCATAACTCCTGTTTTTATGGAAAAAGCCATCTCCATGTGCGATGAGACGGCTTTCTCCTTTCTTTTTGTGTATTACGCGGCAAAATTCGTTTTCCGTTTTCTGCCATTGTTTCTGCTTTCCGGAGGAAAATGTCTCCAGACAAAATTCTTACTCTTCGGTACTTTCTGCAGCTTCTACTGCCTCTGCCGGTGCAGCTTCTACTGCTTTTACCTCATCTTCATCCTCGTCGTTCTCACCAAGGATCTTTACCTTACCCTCGTAAAGCTCCTGCACAGCGATGGAAAGCGGCTTCTTGCCTGCGGATTTTGCGATCAGCGGCTCAGCGCCTCCGATGATCTGTCTTGCACGCTTGGAAGTTGCCAGCACGATAGAATAACGGCTCTGTACCACTGGCTGCTCGCCCGGCTCAACCTCGCTGTTTACTGCATTGATCAAATCTGTATAAGATGGATGTAACATAATAAAACTCCTTTCTGGGGGATATCTTGTTTTCTTTTAAAATTTTTACCGGATAGAAACGGTAAAACTCTATGATAAAAACAGTTTTCACTGATTAAAACTGCTTTAAATCCTCTTTCATTTCTGCGATGAACTCCTGATTCTGGGAGGTTTTGTGACGCTGTGCCTGGATCAGCTCATGCATTTCCTTTACGCAGGTTTCCAGATCGTCATTTACCAGAATGTAATCGTAACGGTCCATGTACTCAGCTTCTTCCACGGCACGTTTTAAGCGGTTTTTAATCACCTCTTCGGTCTCAGTTCCGCGGCCGCGCAGTCTGTGCTCCAGTTCCGCAGCACTTGGCGGAGTCACAAACAAAAGCAGAGTGTCCGGGAATTTCTCTTTGACTGCAAGCGCACCCTGGATTTCAATCTCCAAAATAACATTTTTACCGGCTTCCAGCTGCTCCATGACATAGCTCTTCGGGGTTCCGTAGTAGTTTCCCACATAGCAGGCATGTTCGATCAGCGCGTCTTCTGCGATCATCTGCTCAAACTGCTCTTTTGTCTTGAAGAAATACTCTCTGCCGTCCACTTCGCCCTCACGCGGTCCGCGTGTGGTCGCGGAAATGGATAAAGCATACTGGTCTGCATACCCTGAAAGCAGTGCTTTCATCAAAGTTCCTTTTCCTGCTCCCGAAAAGCCGGAAACAACCGCTAAAATTCCCTTACGGCTCATACTCAATCCTCGATTCTTATCTTATTCCATGATGGATGATACCAGATTGTTTCACACTGCATGCTCTCACAATCCTTTTGGTCCTGATATCATTCAATATTCTGAATCTGCTCTCTGACTTTTTCAATCTCTGTCTTTAAGGCGATTGCCTTGTCACAGATTTCCAGATCACTCGATTTGGAAAGTGTGGTATTGGCCTCACGGTTCATCTCCTGGGCGATAAAGTCCAGTTTTCTTCCCACGCTTCCGCCTGCTTCCAGTTCCTTTCTGGTCGCATCGATGTGGCTGTGAAGACGGACCATCTCCTCATCGACACAGATCTTGTCCGCGTAGATGGTAACCTCTGTTGCAATGCGCCCCTCGTCTAGCGGGGTGCTGCCAAGAAGCTCCTTCACCTTGTCTTCCAGTTTCTGGCGGTACTCTGTTAAAATAACCGGAGAACGCTCCTCGATAAAAGCAACAAGGCTGCCCATGTAGTCAAGTTTGCCAAGCAGGTCAGTCTTTAACTTTTCGCCTTCCTGAACACGGGAATCTACAAATTTCTTTGCAGCCTCCTCCACAGCCTCGGAAAGTTCCTGCCAGATCTTGTCCTCATCTTCCGCAACCTGATCCATAACCAGAACCTCCGGCATGCGGGCAAGTCCGGACACGGTGATGTCGTTTTTGATGCCAAACTGCTCTTCCATCTGTTTGAAGCAGTTCATATATTCTGCAGCAAGGGAACTGTTGTACTTTAAGCACATTTTCTCTTCTGTGTAGTCTTCGTAGTTGATAAATACATCCACTTTTCCACGCTGAATGTAAGTCTTCAGCAGATTGCGGATGCCTGCCTCAAAATAGTTGAACTTTTTCGGCAGCTTGATGCTTAAGTCAAGATAACGGTGGTTGACTGCCTTGATCTCTACGGAGATTTTATATTCCGCGGTAACGATCTCGCAGCGACCAAATCCGGTCATGCTTTTTATCATGATGTGGTCTGCTCCTTTGCCATAGATAACTTACATTATAATTCAAATGGAAAAACAAGTCAACGGCTTCGCATTTCAAATTCGGAAATTCGTTTTGACATCCTTTTGACCGCATGGAACATCAAAAAATGCCTTCAAGCCAGATATCTGTTCCATATCTGGTCAGAAGACATTTTTCTTTTTTCCTGTTATGCTGCTAGGTTCAAAAACCTTTTTCCTATGATACTGATACCGGAATCTCTCAAAACGCATCGGTATCTTTCTGTTTCCGTTTCGGATTTGCCGGGAACCATCCTTTCTTCACCCGCTCCTCCTGCTCGAAAAGCTCCTTAATACTCCAGAGAAACGTCACGCCAAGTACTGCCACAATACTTCCTGCTGCTGTATTTGCAATCCGCAGGGAAAGTACCAGAAAAAAGATTCCAAGTATCAGAAAAACCGGCCATACCCGCTTACTGAAATAATATTCCGTCTTCACGACAACTCCGTGAAACGCTCCAATGATCAGAAATGTAAAAATTCCAACGAGCAATCCTCCGATATGCATGCTGACTTCCTCTTTCTTCCTAGTAATTGATTCATCTTACTAAAACAAAAATCCTATTTAGAATACCATACATCATTCCTGTTTTCCAGATAAATTTTGTTCCAACCAGTCTTTTCCGTACAGCAGTCTGGTAACCACCATGGAAGCTGCTGTATCTCCACTGGAGTTTACCAGTGTGGTTGCCGCATCGCACAGCTGTGACAGCATGATACAGATCGGTAACCCTTCTGCCAGAAATCCAAACAGGGAAATGATCATGGTTTCCGCAATGGCTCCGCCTCCCGGTACGGAAGACATGGCTACGGAACTGCATACTGCCACAAAAAATGCAAATGCAATATCTGAAATTCCATTCAGTGGACGGTTAAACACATAGCACATTACCGTAATTTTGAAAATACTGCTCATGCAGGAACCATCCATATGGCAGGTTGCCCCCATCGGGATCACAACCGAGCTGACTTCCCGCGGAACTCCGATCCGGTCGCATGCCTCCATCTGCCCCGGAATCGCTGCTGCAGAACTTCTGGTTCCCAGTGCAGTTAAAGCCGGAGTCAGAATGTTTTTAAAATACGCTTTTCCCCCCTTCGTTCCACCTGCAAAAAACGTATACAGCGTAAAGAACACCAGCATATACAAAAACAACGTCGGGTAATACATGATGATCGCATGGAAATAGGTTCCCATAAGAGAAGATCCATAGGTACCGGTTAAATCTGCAAAATACGCAGCCAAACCAATCGGAGCTGCTTTCATCAGAATGCCGATCATTTTGTAAAATACGGATGCAATCTTAGTAAGACCTTCCGCAATTGGCTTTCCCTCATCCCCCATTGCGGAAACCGTACTTCCAAGAAATACCGCAAAGATGATCAGCGGGAGCACATGACTTCTGGAGAGAAGATCCGGAAAGTCGCTTACGGTAAACATTCCAACGATATGATCTCCAAAATTGATTTCTGACATGGCAGCATCACTGCTGTTTCCCAGAACGCAAGTGCAATCTCAAGAATGGTCTTTTTCTGTTCTTCCAGAAGCGGAATTGCTTTTTGAAGCCGCATTTGTTTCACATAATCAGACAGCCGGAAGCCGAACCATTGCCGAAACTGTCCGCTGAGATATGTTTTGTTATATCCCACATGTGCAGCCAGCTGGGTCAACGAAATGTTTTCCGTCAGATGTTCCCGGATATAGGCATCGATCTGGGGCATATACTGATTCCTGTTTCCGCCTCCCACATCTGCTGCTTTTTCTGTTTCCAGCCGTCCGTGTCGCTCCAAAAGATCAACAAATAAAAGGCACGCCAGGGATTCTGCCATTTTATACCGGACAGGAGTTTGTTTTTTGAAACATTCATAGATGTCCACGATCCACTCCCGGTACCTCATAAGGCAGTCTGATGTTTCTGCCGGTATGTAAATAGCCTGCGTTTCTGATGTACCGTAAACGCCCCACTCCGTAAACGCCCCACTCCGTAAGCACTCTGGGATGAAGTTTCAGACTGAGCGTCCGGTTTTCCGCTTCCCTGGAAATGATAGAATGTCCGCAATTGTAAGGAAAAAAGAGCATGTCACCAGCCTTTAAATGGTATGATTTCTGACTGGCAAAATATTCCAGTTCACCGGAAAGAACCGCCATAAGTTCCAATTCTTCATGCCACAGATAACGATAAGAACTGCCTTTTATTACGCTGAGCTGTATACGTGTCTGCCCATTCGTTTCATATTTGAAATCGTATTTTTCCATTATCCTTCCTCCATACTCACAAATATATCATAAATCCAGATTTTTGTATTTTTCGGATCTTTTCTTTCATTTTTTCGATTATATCATGCTGCCTGAAATACCTCAATTTGTAATTTTTCACCCCACTTCCACGTTCTTGTAAAGCTGGTGTTCCCGCATGCGTGCCCAGAAATTTGGGGTTCTGAATTGAAAATCTCTGTCTTTGAACGCTAACTTGTAAATTTCGTTTTCTTCCTGTATAATTGGAAGAATCGTAACTGCCCCTGTTTTCGGCACAGGGCAAGTTCCATTTTATATGGAAAGGAGTTTTATATTTAATATGGCATTTGATGGAATCGTAATCGCGAACCTGGTTCATGATATCCGCAACAAACTGGAGGGCGGCAAGATCAACAAGATCGCCCAGCCGGAAAAAGATGAGCTTTTGTTCACGGTAAAAAATAATAAGGAAACCCTGCGTCTCTCCATTTCCGCCAGCGCAAGTCTGCCGCTGGTCTATTTTACAGAGACGAACAAACCAAGTCCCCTGACCGCACCGAACTTCTGCATGCTGCTGCGCAAGCACATCGGAACCGGCCGCATCGTTGAGGTCTCCCAGCCGGGACTGGAGCGTATCATCGAATTGAAGATTGAGCACTTAGATGAGCTTGGCGACCTTCAGCGAAAACGCCTCATCGTGGAACTGATGGGCAAGCACAGCAATATCATCTTCTGCAAGGAAGACGGCACGATCTTAGACAGTATCAAACACGTTTCTGCACAGGTCAGCTCTGTGCGCGAGGTACTGCCAGGCCGGATGTATTTCATCCCGCACACCACAGACAAGGAAGACCCGCTTACCATCTCGGAGGAGAACTTTGTCCGTGTGATCGGTTCCACCCCGGCTCCGGTGCAGAAAGCCTTGTACCAGAAGCTCACCGGCATCAGCCCGATCATCGGCACGGAGATCTGCCACATGGCTTCTGTGGACGGTGACCGCTCTGCTAACGAACTGACTCCGGCAGAACTGACCCATTTGTACCACATGTTCACACTGCTGATGGACGATGTCAAAACCGGAACCTTCACACCGAACATCATCTACCGCGGCGAGGAACCGGTCGAATTTGCCTCTGTCCCGCTGACCTGCTATGAATCCGGCGATTACCAGGAAAAGAAGTTTGACTCGATCAGCCATCTGTTAGACTGCTACTATTCCGAGAAAAACGCCGTTACCCGCATCCGTCAGAAATCGGTCGATCTCCGTAAGATCGTCCAGACTGCCTTGGAGCGAAACTACAAGAAATATGACCTGCAGGAAAAACAGTTAAAAGACACGGAAAAGCGCGACAAATATAAGGTATACGGCGAGCTGTTAAACACCTACGGATACGAATTAAAGGGTGGGGAAAAAAAGCTGAAATGCCTGAATTACTACACCAATGAGGAAGTCAAAATCCCGTTGGACCCACAGCTTTCCGCCCAAGAGAACTCCCAGAAATTCTTCGCCAAGTACAATAAATTAAAGCGTACTTACGAAGCGTTAAGCGACCTGACTTTGGAAACAAAACAGGAAATCGATCACCTGGAATCCATCAGCACGGCTCTGGATATCGCATTGAAAGAAGACGATCTGGTGCAGATCAAGGAAGAGCTGATGGAATTTGGCTTTGTGAAAAAGCGCCCGTACGGAGCGAAAAAGCCGAAGATCACCAGCCGCCCGTACCACTACCGCTCCACTGACGGCTTCGATATTTATGTTGGAAAAAACAACTACCAGAATGAGGAAGTTACCTTCAAGATTGCAAACGGCAACGACTGGTGGTTTCACGCCAAAGGCATTCCGGGATCCCATGTTGTGGTCCGCACCGAAGGAAAAGAGCTGCCGGACCGCACCTTTGAAGAAGCTGCTGCACTGGCTGCCTGGTACTCCAAAGGCCGGGACAACGATAAGGTCGAGATCGACTATATCCAACGAAAACACGTGAAAAAAGCCGCCGGAGGCGCTCCTGGATTTGTCATTTATCATACCAATTACTCCCTGATGGCAGAGCCGAAGCTGGTGCTGCCAGAAGTGACCGGATAAAAACAGTTGCATAAAAGATGATTGCTACGCAAAAAGCCGTCCAGGTTTCGAACCCTCGGACGGCTTTTCTTGATTACATTTCGCATTCCTCAATGATACATTCATGAACTTTTGTTTTTCTGCTGTAATTGATACCAACCAGCAGTACATTTCCTCTGTATTCTTCTAAACTCCTGCAATATTCTTTCTTTTTGATCTGGGCGATCGCACCAGCCGCATCTTTATCCCACTTCAATTCCACCACCATTGCCGGTTTTTCCGGAAATTTTTTTCTTGGCACAAACACAAGATCTGCAAACCCTTTTCCACCTGCAAACTCTCTGTAAGTGACATAAAAATTTCTCGCCGCATACAGGGCAAGTGAAATCGTGTAACTCAGTGCATTTTCATCATTGTACTGAATATGTGATGTCTCAAAATGAGCCTGACTGATTGCCTCTGCCACCTGCTTTGGTCTCTTTTGCCAGATGGCTTCCAGCGTATCTGCCGAATTTTTTAACGACTTGGATACTTCACCCCATGCCGACGCGGATACACTGTTCACATACTCTGCCCGCACCTCTTCATTTGGAATTTTGACTGTCCTGCTGTCATAATCATAAGAAACATATCCCAAATGAATCAAAAGTGTCAGGACATCGTCCTCCGAATGAAAAGTTGACATATCATTCGAGAAATTTCCTATATTGACGGGAACCGCATTTCCAGCGATCATGCTTAACACATCATCCTTCAATCCTTCGAAGTTCATGTCAATATAGATTCTCAGTGCTTCGAACGTTTCCGTCTGATTCCAGTAATTTCCTATTTTTCGAAAGCGCATAGCACTTACAACAGAGCGTGGACTGTAAATCGAAATGTTTTTTTCAAAAGAATAGCCATCATACCAGCATTTTATTTCTGCCATGTCCATCTGAAACTGTTTGCAAAGCTTTTTCACTTCATCTTCTGTAAAGCCAACATACTTTGCCAACGGTCCCGGATTGATCATGGAAAATTCATCAAACATATTTAACGCCGAATGCGTTCCGTACTTCTTGATCGGAAGGATTCCTGTCATATACGCAAGATGAATATAAGCTTTATCTTTTAAGAAATCTCTTAAGAAATCGAGATACTTTTCCTGTGCTTTTTTATCTTCCTTGTACTCCCGGAAAATACAGTCCCATTCATCCAGAATCACGATAAAAGCCTGTTTTTTCTGGGAATACACATCCTGCATGCATTCGATCATGTCTGTATCGTCAAAATAGTCCACATCCGGGTATTCCTGCTTCAGATCACGGATAACCAGCTTACTGAAGCGCTCGGTCAGTTCATGAATGCTGTGGCTTCTGCTTAAAATTTCCTGCATGTTAACCGAAATCGTATTGTACTGATTCAGATGTTTTTTGAATCCAGGATCTTTTGCAATCTCAAATTGTGAAAACAGTTTCTCCGCGTCGCATCCACGGCTATAGTATGCCGTCAGCATATTTGCCGCAGTGGATTTTCCAAAACGTCGCGGACGGCTGATGCAAATATATTTCTGCATCGTATGCAAAACAGAATTGGTGTAAGCCAGTAACCCTGTCTTATCAACGTAAATATCCGAATTCACAGCTTCTTCAAATTTGCTGCTGTCTGGATTCAAATAATTTCCCATCTGCGTCCTCCTGATTTCTGCTTCATTATCTCCATTATACTTCATTTTCTATTTTTCCGAAATGCCAATCTGCCCCTCATTGCATTTTTTATAAAAATCAGTATAATACAAAACGAAGAAACATGTAACTGTTTACGGATATACCAGAAACAGTTGCCAAAATCAATTTACGAGGTGATCCGCACCACATGAAAACAGGAAATTCTTTGTCCCCAAGACGGCAAAAGCTGCTGGCTGACACCATCCGGGAGCTTGCGCACGAGGGAAGATTTTATGAAGAAAAAGAAGCCATGCAGCATGGCTGCACGACCATCTACCAGCACAGCATTCACGTTGCGTATGTCAGCCTCTTCCTCATGGAAAAATGGCACATTCCGCTGGATGAAGTTTCCCTCGTAAAGGGCGCTCTGCTGCATGATTATTTTTTGTACGACTGGCACGAAAACGATGCATCGCACCGTCTCCACGGCTTTCATCATCCGAACACAGCGCTGCGAAATGCGCTTCGTGACTACAAGCTCAATAAGCGGGAGGAAAACATGATTGCACGCCACATGTTTCCGCTTACTCCCATTCCCCCAGGATGCAGGGAAGCCTGGCTGGTCTGCCTGGCAGACAAATGGTGCGCTATGAAAGAAACCCTGCGCCCGGCTTTCCGCAAACTGCTTCGCTGATCGCAAAGTCAAAGCCCCATCTTTTTCATTTCTCAAAAGATGGGGCTTTCGTACGTCAATATTCCAGATAAGCACCTTTCATCGGGCTTGCCGCATGCTCGCTGAACAGACGCAAAACACCCTTTTTGTATTTCCGTTCTCTCGGTTTCCAGTTTGCCCGGCGTTTTGCAAGGATTGCATCGATTTCTTCCATCGATTTTCGTTCTCCTGCAACACCGATGATGTTCAGCTTCCGTTCCATCACATCAATTTCGATCAGATCTCCCTCTTCTACCAACGCGATAGGACCTCCATCTACAGCCTCCGGACTGCAATGTCCGATCACCGGTCCGGTCGATGCGCCGGAAAAACGACCGTCCGTGATCAGGGCAATGCTCCTGCCAAGCTCCGGATCACTGCTGATTGCCTCCGATGTATAAAACATCTCCGGCATTCCGCTTCCTTTTGGTCCCTCATAACGAATAAACACCGCATCTCCTTTTTGCACTTTGTGCTTCAATACCGCATCCAGGCATTCTTCTTCACTGTCAAACGGTCTTGCACGAAGTACCGAACGAAACATTTCTTTCGGACATGCCGTATGCTTGATGACTGCGCCTTCCGGTGCAAGATTGCCGCGAAGTACGGCAATGCTTCCGTCGGTTCCGATCGCATGCTCATACGGACGGATGATATCTTCTTTTTTCAGTTCTGTATGATAGCGCTCGTTAAATTTCTGAAGCCACTTCGCACACGTCTCGTAAAAACCATTGTGTTTCAGTTCTTCCAGATTCTCTCCCAGTGTCTTTCCAGTAACGGTCCTTGCATCCAGATGCAGATGTTCTTTGATTTCTTCCATAATAGCCGGAACTCCGCCTGCATAGTAAAAGCATTCTGCCGGCCAGTGTCCTGCCGGACGGATATCCAGAAGATATCTCGCATTTCGGTGCAGCCGGTCAAAGGTTTCTCCCGTAATTTCAAAACCAAGTTCGTGCGCAATGGCAGGAATATGGAGCAGGCAGTTGGTACTTCCGGAAATCGCGGCATGCACAAGGATCGCATTTTCAAAACTGTCCATGGTCACAAGATCCGACGGGCGCATATGCTCCATCTTCGCAAGTCTTACAGCCTGGCGTCCTGCTTCTCTTGCGAAAGAAAGCAGATCCGGACTGGTGGAAGGCATAAGTGCAGTGCCCGGAAGCGCTAGCCCCAATGCCTCTGCCATGATCTGCATGGAAGAAGCGGTCCCGATAAAGGAGCAGGCTCCGCAGCTCGGACAGGCATTGCATTTTGCCCAGTCGAGCGTTGCTTCATCGATTTCACCACGTTCGTATTTTGCGCTGTACATGCCAAGCTGCTCCAGGGTCAGCATATCCGGACCTGCACTCATGGTTCCGCCCGGCACAAAGACCGACGGAACATTCACTCTGGCAAGTCCGATCAGATTTCCAGGTACACCCTTGTCACAGCTGGAAAGATATACCGCCCCGTCAAACGGCGTGGCATTGGCATGAATCTCAATCATATTTGCGATCATTTCACGGCTGGCAAGACTGTAATTGATGCCATCCGTACCCTGGCTTTCTCCATCGCAGATATCCGTACAATAATAGCGGGCTCCAAATCCACCTTCCTCTGCAATCCCTTTTCGCACCTCCTCCGCAAGCTGGTTTAAGTGTCCGCTGCCTGGATGACTGTCTCCGTAGGTGCTTTCAACCATGATCTGAACTTTGCCGAGATCTTCTTTTTTCCATCCTGTCCCAATCCGAAGCGGGTCCAATTCCGGTGCAAGCTTTCTCATTTCCTGACTGATTAGTTTCATATTGTTCCTCCCGTTTATTCAAAATACATCGGACCTATTTATTTATATTGATTCCATAATACTCATTTTGTTCTTATCTCTTTCAAAATCATCTGATGTTTTTATCATATACGCTGAACTTCAATTATGCAATCCGTAATTATATCCAAAGTTTCGTTCTTGTTTTCGTGCACAATAACATTTTGACATGGAATTAAAAAAAAGATATCATAAATAAGATTAGAAATCGCAGCAACGAAAAGATCAGAAATGGAGTAATCATATGACGAATCTCGAAGAAAAAAATCTTCCGCAAAAAATATCTGAAGATATCATCTCACTGATTCTGGAGGAAAACCTACAGCCTGGAGATAAACTTCCTAATGAGACGGTTCTTTCTAACCGTCTGAATGCAGGGCGAAGTTCCATCCGTGAAGCCATGAAACTGCTTGCCTCCCGAAATATTGTTACGATTCGCCAGGGATCCGGTACCTACATTGCAACTTCTCCCGGAATGGTAGAGGATCCGCTTGGTTTTCTCTTTATCGGAGACAAAAAGAAGCTGATCCACGACCTGTTGGAAGTCCGCTTTCTCTTAGAACCTTCCATTGCAGCCATGGCAGCCGCGCATGCAGATGACACTGACATTACAAAGATCAACCGGCTGTGCGATGAGGTGGAGGACCTGTTGACAGCACAGAAGGACCACACGCAAAAGGATATCGAGTTTCACACTGCCATCGCACTCAGCAGCAAAAATTTAGTTGTGCCAAGACTCATTCCCGTAATCAACAGTTCCATCCCTCTTTTTGTAAAAACAACCGAAAATTCTCTCTATACGGAAACCATAGAAACCCACCGGGAAATCGCCGATGCGATTTCTGCCCACGATCCGCTCCGTGCACAGGATGCCATGTATCTGCATCTGGTCTATAACCGGAAGGCAATCCAGAATCTTTCTTCATAAAAATCTTCTGCCCTGCAGATAAATCGTTTGATGCGGAAAAGTCTCCGTGCCTGGCTTTACGCAAACGGATTCGTTGAAGCCGGAAGCATAGCAGACAGCCCAACCCTTTTGTTCATAAAAAGGATTGGGCTGACTTTATTTCTGATATTTTTCTTCGTTCTTCAGTTTTTTCACAAGCTTCCCATATACATGCTCTACAAACCAGGGCTCTGTGGATTTTTTCAGAGCTTCTCCTGGTGTAAACCATGCCACACCACTGTTCTCATCCGCCTTTACCGAAACAGCTTCTTCAGAATCTGCTTCCAGCAGATAGGTTACATTCAGGTGCAGATGGCTGGATACATAACGTCCCTTTTTTACGTGTCCGTCTACCGTAAGGGACTCCAGGGAAAAGATTTCATCGGACACAGGGCGGACATTCGTGATTCCGGCTTCTTCCTTCACTTCCCGGACTGCAACGGCAAGCAGATCTGTCTCGCCATCTGCATGCCAGCCCAACCAGGACCAGGAGTTGTAAATATTGTGGTATATCATCAGGACCTTACTCCGTTCTTTGTTCACCACCCAAGCCGAAGCCGTCATGTGCGCCACCGCGTTTTCCCTTGAGAATGCATTTTCCTGTGTTTCAATCCAATTCAATATGAGCGCCTTATCCATCTCTTCCTGCTCATTGAAGGGTTGATATTTCTTTATTTTGCTAATCAATTCCTTTCGATCCATTCTTCAAACCTCTCCTCTACCATTCCAGTTTCAACTGCCGGTCAATCCAGCTTCTTTGTTCTGCCTCATGAATCACATCTCCCGGCATCGCATGTCCGATCAGAAACAGGGAGTTCGGATCATGTTTTTTCCTGTTTTCCCGTACCAGTGCCAGATTGGAATTGGCATAACAGTAACGGCACAGATGTGCACAGGTATCATAAGCTCCAATATCCGCGGTGAGCATGCATCCGCAGTTCCGGTTTTTCAGGTTCTGATATTTCTTCGGCACATCCAGACTGGCATGCAACGCCGTCTCAAAGGTCTGGATCGTCATACAGCCCGAACAGTCAGCCCCATACGTTGTCAGTTCCGTTCCCTCAGCACAGGGTCTGACCGTCATTCCGTACTGCGCCGCAATCCGGATCAGTTCTTTTCCGATCGCGATCCGGTCTTTTTGGGGGACATTCCTGGCTTCCGGGAAATTCCGCTCTACTTTCCGGTAAAGATCAAGGAAGCTGATCACACAGGTTTTTGTGTAACCAGCCAGTGTCCTTGCCATCTTTTCGAATTCAGAGATATGCCATGCCACCGTGTGTTCCTCATCGAGAAAAACAGGATCGTACCGCCAGCCGATGCTGTCCACGCTCACGCATTCTGACAGTCGTTTGAAATCTTCCATCACGGCCTCTTTGCACGGTACATGCGGTTCGATGTCAGTTCCATAAGCCGTGATCGTTACAAACCAGTATTGCCCATATGGTTTTAATGCATCCATGTGCGGCAGCATCGGCGCCGGATTCTTTGTGCAGAACGCGATCAGATCGACCACATCCGGCGACAGGCTGTATCTTGTCACCTGGTTCTCGTTGTATGGGTTTCGTACCAGAACATATCCAGCGTTTAACCGGTTGAGAAACCATTCGCTGTAAAATGCCGGAATGTCTGTTCTCATTCCAGTTTGTATAATCATAAGATGCCTCACAATTTCTCATATTTTTCAAACAAAATCTGGATATCCCGGATGCCGGACCACACGGAAAACAGCATGATCCCGAATCCGCCTGTATATAACCGGCTCTGCAAACGGCGCATTTTCTGACCTGTATCCACGGCTTGTCACCTTCTTTTCTTAAGTATCCTGACTCAGAGTTTCTATCGTTCCAAAAATCATTTCTTTGTAATTGCCCTGCTTCACATCCGTAAGTTCATAATTCTTTTTTATCACACGGGAAAGTCCCCAGAAAGACTGCAGTTCTTCCTCATGAATCGCATTGTAAAACAGCGTATGGTTCGCTGGGGAACAGCCCTTCGACCAGGACGGGATACCGTCAAAATCCATTCTCGCCACGATCAGCTGCGGAGTTTCGCAGGTATCCGGGTCTACATTAATCTCCACTGCATAAACCGGCCCGTTGATCCAGCCATTTTCCATGACTGGCCCGTCTTCCTTTCTCTGGAATAACAGAATAAAGCTCCAATAGATCCAGCCCTCCCAGGTAAGATCAGAGCTGTAGCGCATGAAGCGCTCCATCGGCATGTAGTACCGTTCTTCATCCAGCTCTGCCCTGCATTTTTTCATAAGCTTTTCAATACTTTTTAACGTCTGGAATACCACCAAAAACGCATTATGTATATTTTCACCCGAAGTCATAATACAACGTCTCCTCCACTTCCGTCTTGGACCATGTAAAGCCGTCAAAGGCCACAAATCCTTTTTCCGTAAGCAGCTGTTTCAAATCCCCGATCATCGTCTTTTCGTATGGGGTCACGACAGGTAGCTGGTCCAGACCAAGGAGAATATCCTGCCAGGAAAGATACGCAAGATGCACGTTCTGAAACACCGGCTTGGTGCAGTTTTCCGCATAAATCTGCTTCGCTTCTTCTGCATCTGCCACCAGAAGCAGGATCTTTTCCTTCTTCCTGCACCACTCATTCTGGAGCACCAACGCTTCTTTTTCCAACTGATCCTCTCCGGATAAACCGCTGCGGTATTTCACTTCAATCCCGATTCCAACATCGGAAAACGGGATAAATCCGTCAATCTCCACCAGCCCGTTTTCCGAACGTTTCCAGAATTCCAACGTAAATGCATCGTCTGTAAGCGTGTTCAAAATACGCATCACCTCAGGATCCCTGCTGACAGTATAATGCCGGAAAATCCACCCAAGGCCACGCTGAAACGGCATATAACGCATGGTTCCGAAAAAATTCCCAGTCAGCTCATCTTCCAGAACGGAAACCGTCTTATGATATAGTTCTGCGATCACATTATTTAACTCCTTTTTTCATCCTTTGTTTTCCGGTCCCAGCAGGTTTTCCGGTCAGCTTCTGTAATCTTGCGAACAACTTTACATGGATTTCCAACCGCTACAGAATCACTTGGAATATCTTTGACCACAACGCTTCCGCCGCCGATCACAACGTTATCCCCAATGGTGACACCCGGCATGACCTGAACGCCCGCTCCGATCCAGACATTGTTACCAACCGTGATCGGATACGCGTATTCCAGTCCCTGGTTACGGCGCTCCAGATCGATCGGATGCCCCGCCGTATAGAAGCCACAGTTCGGTGCGACAAATACATTATCCCCGAATGTAACTTTCGCGCAGTCCAGGATGACCATATTGTGGTTGGAATAAAAATTTTCGCCCAGCACAATGTTATATCCATAATCACACCAGAACGGTGCTGTGATGCAGAAATTTTCGCCCGTTTTTCCCAGAAGCTGAAGCAAAATCTCCCGCTGTTCTTCTTCCTGTGCCGGATGAAGCTGATTATACTGATGACACAGTTCCTTGGCATGGATACGTTCTGCCTTCAATGCTCCATCATAATTGGCATCATAAAGCATCTGATTTAACATTTTTTCTTTTTCGGTCATGTTTGTCTTCTCCTCTCCTACCTGCATTCCAGTCATCTCGCTCTGCTTTTCCGCCGCTTCCTGCAGCCCGTCAAGTTCCTCCTGCAAATACTGGAAAAACAGTCCTGCATGATACCCATCTGCTACCGCATGTGCGATCAGAAGATTCACCGGCATCGTGATCTTGTCACCATTTTTTTCGTATTTTCCCATCGTAATGATCGGGAAAAATGCCGGGTCTGAACCGTTCGTTGTCCTGCTGCCGAATGCAGTAAATGAGGTCCACGGCACACCGGAAATGCAGTAAAAGTTGGCTGGCTGTCCTACCTTTGCCTTGATTCCTTTTTTGTCTTTATAAGTCTGCATATCCGTTATGATATCCCGGTAAAAGGTATCAAAATCACTGGAATAATCCGTCCAGCAATCGGAGAACGTTTTATCGTCCTCATGAAAAATCGTGTAGTTTGGAACCACCTGCTCCCAGACACAAAGGTGCCCATCTGCGTCCCGGAACATGCGGAAATTTTCAATCCGGTTTACTACTTTTGTGACCAGATAGATCAGAGATGCATAAAATTTATAGCCGCATGAATGGCAAAAATCAAGCAAATTCTTCACATCGATAAGCGCTGTCATGTTGCACTCAACCTTCAGTTTTTCCGTATAATACTGGTAATGTTCCCGGCGCGCCCAGGTTTCCATATCGATTTTTTGATACGAAGTCATGACTTGTATTCCCCCTATCTTAATTCATCTACAGGCGGTTTTTCGCGCCCCACACACAAAGCTGGTCCAACACCTTCATGAGCGACTTGCCCCGCTCCGAAAGAGAATATTCCACTTTCGGCGGGATCTGCGGATATTCCTTGCGCACGATCAGCTGGTCTGCTTCCAGCTCTTTTAAATTGCTGCTCAATGTCTTGTCTGTGATGTTTCCCAGATACCGCTTCATTTCATTAAAACGGACTGGTTCATATTCCATGAGACAGTACAGGATTACCATTTTGTGTTTGCCGCTGATCAGTGACATCGTGTAACTAAACCCGGTATCCGCAAAATTCGCATGCTCAATATAACGTTCCATGCATCCCATCTTCACACTTCCTTTCAGGATAGTACCTGTCTTTCTTAACAGTACTTGTGTTTTTTACGTCGTCTGCTATCATTATAGGAGGATGACCATACGAAGTCAATCCATAAGAAGACTGGAGGGATTTTTCATGAAAAAAGATTTAGGAATCAAACCATATCTGTTTCCAATGCCGGTTCTGATGATCGCAACCTACGGCGAAAACGGCAGTGTTGATGTCATGAACATGGCATGGGGCGGCATCTGCGCAGCGAACATGGTTTCTTTAAACATCGATGAAGATCATAAAACTTCTGAAAATATCAAAAAGCACGGTGCTTTTACCTTAAGCATCGCGGATATCCCGCACATCGAAGCGGCTGATTTCTTCGGCATTGCCAGCGGCAACAAAATGGAAGATAAATTTGAGCGCAGCGGTCTGACTTCTGTCAAGAGCGAAAAGGTCGACGCCCCTGTCGTTCAGGAATTCCCGCTTACCCTGGAATGCCATGTTGTAGAAGACAAAATGGAAGTCTACGGGCACCATGTGATCGGCGAGATCGTCGGCGTTCTGGCCGATGAATCGGTCCTGGATGAAAAAGGAAATGTGGACCCGACCAAGTTAAATGCTTTCGTATTCGACCAGTTCCAGAGCGGCTACTATGCCATCGGGGAAAAGGTTGGCCAGGCATGGCAGACCGGTGCTCCGCTGATGAAGAAATAATCGAGAAATAGATTGAAAAAAGCCCGCTCAAAATTTGGCGGGCTTTTGCAATCCATTTTAATCCTTATACATTCTTTCAATCACACAAGTATGTGTCTTCGTATCTTTCTCATAATTAATCCCCACCAAAAGAAGATTTCCCTGATATTCTTTCAGTGCATCTACATAGTGTTTGTCTTTAATCTGGCTGATTGCACCTCTCGCGCTTTTATCCCATTTCAGTTCCATAACGATTGCCGGTTTATCCAGATACATTTTTCTTGGGATAAAACAAACGTCTGCATATCCTTTTCCTGTTGGAAGTTCCCGGATAATTGTATAGTATTCTCTTGCAAAATAAAAAGCAAGATTGATCGTACAGCTTAGTGAATTTTCATCGTTATACTGAAGAATGGAAATTTCCCGATGCGCTTTATCAATTCCTTCTGCAACTGCCTTTTCATCCAGATTCCAAAGAGCCTTTAATAATTTTCTGGAAGACTCAACTGACGCTGTTACTTCAGCCCAGTCCATGGTACTGATTGCATTGATATATTCCTGGGAAACTTCTTTGTTAGGAATTGTAACCGTTTTATCCGGCCAGTGATAGCTCAGATATCCCAAATGGATCAGCAATGTTAAAACATCATCTTTCCCTTGAAAATTCGTCATATCATTTGAAAATGTTCCCGTATTGATCTGGACTCGTTCTCCTGCAAGCATACGGATTACCGAATCCTTGAGTCCGTCAAAATTCATCTTAATATATACTTTTAATGCCTCATATGTTTCTGTTTGATTCCAGTAGTTATCGAACACGCCACTGAGCATCGCGTCTACTACCGATTTCGGACTATACATCGCGTACGAAATTTTTTCTTCGCCGTTCACTGCTACCAGTTCATATCCATCATACCAGGCTTGCGTTTCCTCAAAATTTCGATGAAATCTTTCACACAGTGACGTTACTTCTTTCTCTGTAAAGCCGAAATATTCAGCCATCTCCCTTGGATTCGTCATGGAATATTCCGTAAACATATTCAATGCCGAATGAGAACCATATTTTTTTATTGGGAGAATCCCTGTCATATAAGCCAGCGCCACATAGTCTTTATCTTTCAGCCATGCACGTAAAAAATCCAGATACTTTTTCTGTGCATCTTTATTCTGTTTATACTCACGGAACAGACAATCCCATTCATCGATCAAAATCACAAACGGACATTTCGTATAACGGAATACATCCTTCATAACCTGAATCAGGTTCTTTTCATCCCGAAATTGTATTTCGTGAAAGGTTTCTTTAAAATCCGAAACCAGATAATTTTTAAGCATCTCAAGCATCTCTTCCATGGTTTCTGACATGCTTAAAAATTCCTGCATATTAATCTTGATCACGTCATATTGATTCAGATGTTCTTTATATGATTTTTCTTTACTGATTGCAAGACTCTGAAACAATTCTTCTGTATCTTCATTTCGGTCATAGTACGCGGCAAGCATATTGGCTGCCATAGACTTGCCAAATCTTCTTGGACGGCTTACACAGATGTATTTCTGCTCTGTACAAAGAGCTTCATTCGTCCTTGCGATCAATTCGCTTTTGTCCACATATATTTTTGAACGAAGACTGCCGCGAAATGAAAGATTTCCCGGATTTAGGTAACTTCCCATGCAAATCCCTCCCATCAAAAACGCTTTTATCTGAGTTCATTATACTTGATTCCATTCAGAATCACAAGACAGGAAGCCTTTGTCTCAGACTTTTATTCCAGGCATTATTTTTCCCCAGACCTCTTTCTCAGATCAGATATCGCAGTCATCTTTCTGCTCAGATCTACATTCACCAAAATCTTGATCAGCCAGACAAATACGACCAAGACCAGAAGTGGGATCACACAGGATGTGATCAACATGACTGCCACAGCCTCCACAAAACGGCTCAGGGAATGCTCTGCTTTCTGCAACAGCTCTTCTGTTGATAATGTTACATTTTCCACTGCACTCGTAACAGATTCTTTTGCACTGTTCAAGGCTCCCTTTGCCATTTCCCACAGATTACCGCTTCCTTCTTTTTGCTGCTTCTGTTCTGTTTTAGCATTTTGTTCAGGCTGGACTGCCGTTGTATCGGATTCTGACTGACTTTTCAGGATTTTCTGTGTTTTCCTGGCCTCGTCCAGCGTCAGATCGATCTGTGTATGATACGTATCATCAATCAGATCTGCCAGCTTTACGCTAGATGGAACTACCAGGAAAATACAAATTCCAAATACCAAAAGTTTTCTGGCAAGACATCGGATACTGTCGTTTTCAAAGAATTTATTTCCGGCAAACAGCAAACAGGCCAATGGAATAAAAATGCGAAACGCAGCATATCCGGTAATTGTCACCAAATATTTTTCCAAAAATATCGCGCAAAGTACAATCATCAGATAACCGCTTAAATCTGCTATTTTTTCCGCAATGGGTGTCGCCACATCACCAGGCAGCAGCGTGATCAGCGCAGAAGTTGCTGTTGCAGCTGCCGTGAGTTCAAGAACCGTATCCTTTTTTTCGTCCAGCGAGGAAATTACTTCTTTATGATGTTCCGGGGCAGAGGCATACTTTGCTGCTACAGTAAACGATAAAACCGCAATCAGCAGCCAGACTGCAACTATGATCCACTTCTTTTTCTCATAAGTAAACGGCATCTTTTTTCTCCTTATGTATCAGTTTGTTGTTTCCTTTCCAACTATAAATTCCATACTTCCACCTGACTGGCTTCTGCTTTGCGAAACACAATATCACCCTGCAGCTGTTCCAGATCATAAGAACCGACAGACAATCCGCTTTCCACGGAAATCAGGTTATTTACATCCACGACAGAATTCACATGGTACAGCTCGTCACCACGCCGCACTCTGCGCAGCAATGCCTCGGAAGAAACACGGTAACGCCCCGGATTGCGGCCAAATGCTTTGTAAGCGGCGCGACTTCCTCGCACGCCTGTAACCTCGCTCCACTCTTTTCCTTCGATATCATTTTTTACCGCTGGAAGGATTTCATGATCCAGATAATCCCAAAATACGTCCGAAGATGCTTTTACTTCTGCGGTAAAATGAAGACAGCCAAGACGGATCTCCGGGTAAACCGAAATTAAGGCAGGATCTATGTTTATCGTTCTATTCATACGTGTCACCTCTTACGAAATTTTTTGATCTATCTTTCATCCAGATAGCTCTTCAAAAAATACTCGGCCAGACTATTTGGCCGGATATTGGTTCTTGCTTCTTCCGGTGTAAACCACTTGCAGCGGTCCACCTCCTGATTTGTGTGCAGTTCCTCTGCATTATCCACATAGGCCGTAAAATTGCACATCAGCGTGTTCGAGGGCTCGAAAAACTGGGTCCGGTTAAATTTCATGTGGGAAACATGAAGTCCGGTTTCTTCCCTTACTTCGCGCACAACTGCATCTTCCTCGGCTTCCCCGCGGTTCACATAGCCAGCCACCAGAATGTAGGTTGGCTTTCCGTATTGCTGGATCAGCAGGATTTTTCCGGTCTTTTCATCGGTAACGATCATGCTGACTGCCACGTTATACATCGGGAAACAGTACTGCTGGCACTTTGGACAATAGGGAACCATTCCCTCTCCTTCCAGTTCTTTTTCCATCAGCTCCGTTCCACATTCGTAACAATGTTTTTGAATCATGTCACACCTCTTTCTCTCACATCCATGCGTTCTCATGTGCTTTATCGTTATTCCACACCCAAATATTTAGAATCCCCATGGCAGATACGCTGCCACAACCGCTAATATTACCGCCGGGAGCATATTGGCTACGCTCAGCTTTTTCCCCCAGATCAGATTCACGCCGATACAGAAGATCAGCGCAGAACCAACCAGGGACAGATAGTCCAGTGCCAGCTCCGTCATAATTAGAGAAAGCAATCCCGCCAAAAGCGTAATACCGCCTTCAAATACAAACACTGGGATTGCAGAAAACGCACATCCTTTTCCCATGGATGAGGTCATGACCGCAATGATGATAAAGTCCAAAATCGATTTCACGGCCAGGGTAGAATAATCGTGCAAAAGACCGTCCTGGATTGATCCCACGATCGCCATAGCGCCAATGGAAACGGTCAGCGATGCGGTCACAAAGGCATTGACCAATGCAGCGTCACCGGAAAATCGGCAAAATCGGCTTCCGCAACTTTACTGTACGGAATTTTCTTTCAAAAAATTCCTATCCATGTACCGTAACATCCACCCAGTCGTTTGCACCAGCTACCTGTTCCAATTCCGGAATCGTCAGTTTCACCGCACTGTGGTCATTTCCTGCTGCCGGATAGACCACGTCAAACTGGCGGAGGCTTTCATCCAGGTAGACTTCCACGCCTTCCTTGATTCCAAACGGGCATACCCCGCCCGGCGCATGGCCCACATGCTGCTCCACTTCATCGAATGGGATCATCTTTGCCTTCACATGAAAGGTATCCTTATATTTCCGGTTATCCACCTTTGCCGTTCCCTCTGTCAGGATCAGCACTGTTTTTTCTCCCTGCAAAAATGACATGGTCTTTGCGATCATGGCCGGCTTTACGCCCAGCGCCTCTGCTGCATCGGTAACTGTTGCAGTCGAAGCATCTAACTCGATAACGTGATCCAGAAAGCCCTTTGCTTCCAGATCTGCTTTTGCTTTTTCCAGTGACATTTATTCCTCCTGTGTTTCTGTCATTTATCTGACGATCCGATTGGATTCAATCAAAACTTATCCTGTCCTACTTCCAGTTCATTCCCCTACAGCACCATCAGCAGCGTTCCCGCTCCGATCAGGACACACCCGATCATGGATTTCATTGTAAAGGATTCGTGCAAAAATACAAATGCGAGAACCAACGTAATGATCACGCTCAGTTTATCAACCGGCACCACTTTGGATGCCTCCCCGATCTGCAGTGCCCGGTAATAACAAAGCCAGGACGCCCCGGTTGCAAGTCCGGAAAGAATCAAAAACAGCCAGCTCTTTTTGCTGATCTCGGAAATACCGCTCTGGGTATGTGTCAGAAAAACCATTCCCCATGCCATCACAACAACCACCATAGTCCGGATCGCTGTTGCAAGGTTGGAATTCACGCCATCAATGCCGACCTTCGCAAGAATGGATGTAAGTGCCGCAAATACTGCCGATAATAATGCGAATAAAAACCACATAACGCATTTCTCCTCATATGTTCAACTCCGAAAATAATATAATGAAAGCCGCCGCATATCCAACGTGCGGCGGCTTTCTGCCAATATATCTTATTTATGCTTCGGTACCATAACTTCCATACCGCCCATATACGGCTGCAGCACCTTCGGGATCTTGACAGTGCCGTCTGCCTGCAGGTTGTTCTCCAGGAATGCGATCAGCATACGCGGCGGAGCAACTACGGTGTTGTTTAAGGTATGAGCGAAGTACTTTCCGTCCGGTCCGTCTACGCGGATCTTTAAGCGGCGTGCCTGTGCGTCTCCTAAGTTGGAGCAGGAACCTACCTCGAAGTACTTCTTCTGACGCGGAGACCATGCCTCTACGTCACAGGATTTTACCTTTAAGTCTGCCAGGTCACCAGAGCAGCACTCCAGGGTACGAACCGGGATGTCCATGGAACGGAACAGATCTACGGTGTTCTGCCATAATTTGTCGTACCACATCTTGGACTCATCCGGCTTGCAGACAACGATCATCTCCTGCTTCTCGAACTGATGGATACGGTATACACCGCGCTCCTCAATGCCGTGGGCACCTTTCTCCTTACGGAAGCATGGGGAATAGCTGGTTAAGGTCTTCGGAAGCTGGTCTTCCGGGGTAATGGTGTCGATGAACTTACCGATCATGGAGTGCTCACTGGTACCGATCAGGTACAGGTCCTCACCCTCGATCTTGTACATCATAGCATCCATCTCTGCGAAGGACATAACGCCGGTTACCACGTTGCTGCGGATCATGAACGGCGGGATGCAGTAAGTGAAGCCACGGTCGATCATGAAGTCACGAGCGTAGGAAATGACTGCGGAATGAAGTCTTGCGATATCGCCCATCAGGTAGTAGAAGCCGTTTCCTGCTACTTTACCTGCTGCGTCTAAGTCGATGCCGTCAAAGGTCTTCATGATGTCGGTATGATACGGAATCTCAAAATCCGGTACGAACGGATCGCCGAATTTTTCGATCTCTACGTTCTGGCTGTCATCTTTACCGATCGGTACGCTCGGATCGATGATGTTCGGAATGGTCATCATGATCTTTAATACCTTTGCTTCCAGCTCGGTCTCCTGAGCTTCCAGCTCTGCAAGGCGTGCTGCGTTTGCTGCTACCTGAGCCTTAACCTCTTCTGCCTCTTCCTTCTTGCCCTGACCCATTAACTGGCCGATCTGCTTGGAGAGCTTGTTGCGGGATGCACGAAGACTGTCTGCCTCTGCCTTTGCTGCACGGTTCTTCGCATCCAGCTCGATCACCTCGTCCACCAGCGGAAGCTTCTCAAACTGGAACTTGTTTTCGATATTTTTCTTTACGATGTCCGGATTCTCACGGACAAACTTTAAATCTAACATCTCTTCCTCCTGTATACGTTTCTGTTTTCCCAACCGTAAAATACATACTCTGTACTTCCAATATGCCCGGAAAGCAAAAATGTAGTATAATCAAAATCGATTATACTACACTTTTTTCTGAATGGAAAGACTCTATTTTATTTTAGCACTTAGTCTAACTCGTAAACATCGCCGTATTTTGCTTCGAAGGATTCTTTATCAGCCGGTACTTCGATCTCGCTGCTGATGATCTTCTCTTTCACTTCGTTTACTGCCTCGATGACATCGTCTGCGATCAGATCCTGGCTCGGTGCGATATCTACACCGCCTGCTGCCAGGTCATAGGTGTGAACACTGCTCTCCAGGGTTCCGTTTACTAAAGACTCGATGGTATCAAATACAGCGTTGTCTACACGCTTCATAGCAGAGGTCAGGACGGTATCCGGGGAGATGCTGGACTGGTCGCTGTCTACGCCGATCGCATAAACACCAGCCTCGTGACAAGCCTCGATCACGCCAAGACCGGTTGCTGCTGCTGCGTGGAAGATGACATCTGCACCGTTGGTGATTGCAGTATTTGCCATGGTCTTACCAGTTGCTGCATCTGCAAAGGAGTTTGCGTTGAACTGCTGGATGGTTACATCCGGGTTCGCATCCAGGGCACCTGCACAGTAACCGTAACCAAACTGGTTCATGGTCTCGTTTGCCATACCTGCTACATAACCGATGTTGTTGGTCTTGGTGGTCTTACCTGCTACAAAACCAGCCAGGTAGGAAGCCTGCTCTGCGCGGAACATCAGGCAGGTAACGTTCGGAAGGTCGATGGTTGCATCATCTACGATCGCAAACTTGATATCCGGGTTCTGCTCTGCTGCGGTTCTGGTTGCATCTGCAAGCATGTAACCGATGCTGATGATCAGGTCATACTCCTCATCTGCGAAGGTCTCCAGGTTCGGTGCGTAGTCTGCATCGGTGCTGGACTCTAAGTAGTTTACGGTTACGCCAAGCTCTTTTGCTGCACGCTCCATACCTTCCCATGCGGTCTGGTTGAAAGAACCATCGTTTACACCGCCGACATCGGTAACCAGACCGATCTTTAAATCAGATGCGTCTACTGCTGCGGAACCGCTTTCTGCGGTGTTGCTGTCTGCACTGTTGCTGTCTGCTGCTTTGGTGTCTGCTGCACCGGTGCTGCTGTTAGAACCGCCGCATGCCACAAGAGACATGCACATTGCTGCTGCCATCATAAGAGCTGTAATTCTTCTTTTCATAATGTTCTCCAATATAATAATTTTCACGGTCTCAGAATAACCCTATAGTTTATAACACAAATCAATGTGCTTGAAAAGGACACATGTCACTTTTTCATTGTTTTTTTATAAATACGAGAGCCTGACGTGTTTCATTTTTCACGGACATATTGACAAATAAAATCTGCTTTCGCAGTTCTGGAGACTTCACGGGAGCGGATGGTGCTGTCGATAACCAGAAGCTTCATATTCTTATCGTCCTTTCTTTTTGGATCCAACTATATCATCCTTTTGCATAGAAAATCACCCTTTGTTCCTAATTCCAATTTCAAGGAATTATGCATCTTCGTCAATTCGTTCAATCTTAAATACATTGAGTGTATCCACATCCGGACAGGCAAACAAAGCAGTTCCCTCTTTCTGCCCTGGAATGTTTCCGCCGTACCGCAGGATATCAACATACGGAAACGCTACATGCATCGCCATAGGGCACAGATTGCCTCTTTCCGTGTCAAAATCATAGGAATCACCAATCTTATGCCCTCTGTGGCAGCCAACGGTACCTTTTTGATCAATCAGGGTAATTCGGATCTTTGGTCTTTTCATCAATCAATCTCCTCCAGACATGTCTCAATCGGTATTCCTTTGTATTTATCTGCGTTCCCGGCATTCTTCACGATCATATTTTTTACCGTCGTCATGGCACGCTCTGTGGCATCGCGCAGGCTGCATCCAGCTAATATCTTACCCATGAAAACGGCCGAGAAAATATCTCCTGTGCCAGGAAATCTTACCGGAATCTCCTCAAAATCAATCTGAAAATATTCCTTTGTCTTATCATCATAACCGAACACACATTTTTGTTCTGAACCTTTGATCTTTGCACTTGTGATCACAATGGATTTTGCACCCAGGCGTTTCAATTCATCGATGATATCCTTTAATTCTGCCTCTGTGGCACCCTCTTCATGGTACTCAGAACCGGCGAGATATGCGGCTTCCGTATAATTAGGAACCGTGTAATCGGAAACCGAGATTAATTTTCGCATAAGCGCAACCGTTTCCTGCGTAATGCCATTGTAAAGCTTTCCCTCATCACCCATGATCGGGTCGGTAAATATGGTAATGCCCGCTGCAGATTCTTCCCTGCAGAATTCCGTGATCAGCTCCGTTTGTTCTTTGGAAACAATAAAGCCAGTTGATATGGCATCGAACTCAAAATTCAGCTGTTTCCATACGTCAAGCGTATTTTTCATGTATTCTGTGGTATCGAGAATATCAAATTTACCATAGTCCAGCGTGTTCGAAACGATAGCCGTAGGAAGGCTGAATATCTCATATTTCATATGAGAAAGCACCGGAATCATTGCAGATAATGCGACTTTTCCGTAGCCTGCCAGGTCATTGATCAGCAAGAGTTTGTTATTCATCATTTGTACCTCATTTTCGTGTTTTTTGACAGATCTTTAAGAGTTTCAAAAGGCCCCGTCAGATATTTTTCTAATGCGAGCATAGCATATTCCTTTTGCAAATACAAGAAAATGTCAGACGATTCGTTCATCTTAGATGACATGAGAGTTGACAATTCCCGATTAAAAACAATAAAATCGAACCATATTTTAAACGAAAGGACCTAACCAATGAAAAGCAAAATCATGACAGCAGCAGGCCTGCTCACCGTAGCCCTGACCTTCACAGGATGTGCAGGAAACCAGGCAAAGGAAACTGCAGCACCGGCAGGAGAAGCAACAACCCAGGCAGAAGAAACAACTGCACAGGCAGAAGAAACAACTGCACAGGCAGATGCATCTGTAAAGGAAACCGAATCAGAAGCAGTATCCGAAACAACTGGAAATGCCGCAGAATCAGAAACAAAAAACTTCGAGCAGCGTCTTGAGCCGGTAGAACCAGTAGACAAGTGTTGAATGGGGCGGTCATTGGATGGTCCTGATCGGTTATGACGATATGAGAAGCTCTGACATCATGCTCGATGATGTACTGGTATTCGCTGACTCCTACGACACTTCTGACCAGTGCCAGGATGGTTACTATACCATGAGCTTTGAGCGTTACGTGAGCCAGTGGTTTGACCATCAGGTTATGGGAGAAAATGAGAAGAACCAACAGTATGTAACAATTAAGTAGAAAAACAGAATCATATCGTTAACGCAACGAACAAGGACCGAAAGTTCCTGCCCCGCCATACGGCGGAGCGGGAGCTTTCGGCCCTTTCATGTTTCCTGTATCAAATTATTATTTTATTTCAGCTTATCCAGAATCGAATCCCCAATGGTTCCTTCCGGCATCTTTACACCGAAATCGTCGGCAATGGTTGCTCCGATGATCGCAAAGGTATCGGTCTCCGGAAGCTCGCCGCTCTCCTTGCACGCCTTAGAATATGCCAGAAACGGCACTTTCTCGCGAGTGTGATCGGTTCCGGTGTAGGTCGGATCATTTCCGTGGTCTGCCGTGATGATGAGGAGATCATCTTCCCGCAGCGTATCCAGAAGTAAGCCAAGATTTACATCGAACTTTTCAATCTCCTGTGCGTAGCCGGACGGATTTCTGCGGTGTCCCCACAGGGCATCGAAGTCAACCAGGTTCACGAAGCACAAACCATGGAAATCTTTCTTTGCCACATCGATGGTCTGCTCCATGCCGTGAACGGAGTTCTTGGACTTGTAGGCCTCAGTGATACCCTCGCCCACAAAGATGTCGTTGATCTTTCCAATGGAAATGACATCATAACCGGCACTTTTCAGCGCATTCAAAGCAGTCGGACCGAATGGCTTTAACGCATAGTCGTGGCGGTTGCTGGTGCGCTTGAATTCGCCCTTTTTCTTTCCTATATATGGTCTGGCGATGACGCGGCCAACCTTCCACTCATCCTTCATGGTCAGCTCCCGGGCGATCTCACAGCAGCGATAAAGTTCATCAAGGCCAAATGTCTCCTCATTGCCGCAGATCTGAAGCACAGAGTCTGCAGAGGTGTACACGATCATATGGCCGGTTGCGATTTCCTCTTCACCAAGCTCGTCTAAGATTTCGGTGCCGCTGGCGCTCTTATTGCCGATGACTTTATGTCCGGTGCGCTCCTCCAGCTCTTTGATCAGCTCCGGTGGGAATCCGGTCTCGGTGAAGGTCTGGAATGGTTTGGTCACTTCCAGGCCCATCATCTCCCAGTGTCCGGTCATGGTATCCTTGCCGCGGCTCTTTTCACGCAGTTTTCCATAATAGCCCAGCGGCTTCTCCACCGGTGCGACCTGCTTTAACGGGATGATGTTTGCCATCCCCAGTTTCTGAAGGTTTGGAATCTGAAAGGTTTCCACGGATTCGGAAATATGCCCCAGGGTGTTCACCCCGATATCACCAAAATCTGCAGAATCCGGCATAGCTCCCACTCCAAGGGAATCCATGACTACTACAAATACGCGTTTAAACTTTTCCATGTAATTCTCCTTAATTTTATTTCAGATTATCCGGCCCGAATCCAAGAGGCAGCAGCTCTTTTAAAGTATAGATCTCATACTGCTCTTTGGAGACTGCCAGAATGATCTGGAATTCTTCCGGGTTACAGAACTCCATCATAACCTGGCGGCAGACGCCGCATGGAGCTGTGATTTCTTTTAATTCTTTATTGGCGCCACCGACTACGCAGATGGCATCAAACTCCCGCACGCCTTCACTCACGGCCTTGAAAAATGCGGTGCGCTCTGCGCAGTTGCTTGGCGTATAACCGGCATTTTCAATGTTACAGCCACCGTAAACGGTGCCGTTTTTCGCCAGCAGTGCAGCTCCCACATGGAAGTGGGAATACGGCACATAAGAGTAATCCATCATGCTGATGGCCTTTTCGATCAGGGCTTCGATCTGATCCTTTTCCAGTTTCTTCATTGTTTATTCAACACTCCTTAGGAGATTTCCGCTTCCCGGATCCCCGTGCTTTCTTTATCCATGCGCCCACTCAGGCAGGCAGATTTTTTAGTATCCGGTTGCCTCTTCCTGCTTTACCAGCTTGATGATGCGGCTGGTTCCCAGTCTGTCAGCACCCAGAGAAAGGAATTTCTCTGCGTCATCCAGAGAAGAGATGCCGCCTGCTGCTTTCATCTTTACATTCGGCCCGATGTGCTCGGAAAAGAGCTTAATATCGTCGAAGGTTGCTCCTGCTTTGGAGAAACCGGTGGAGGTCTTGATGTAATCTGCTCCTGCCTTTGTCACTACTTCGCACATGCGGATCTTCTCCTCGTCGGTCAGAAGACAGGTCTCGATGATGACCTTTAATACCTTAAAGCCGCATGCTTTTTTCAGGGTGCGGATTTCCTCTTCGATGCAGTCAAACTTGCCGTCTTTTGCCCAGCCGATGTTGATGACCATATCGATCTCGTCTGCCCCGTTTGCGAGTGCATCTTTCGTCTCAAACTCTTTTGCTGCGGTGGTCATATAGCCGTTCGGGAAGCCAATGACGGTGCAGACTGCCATCTTGTCCTGCACATACTCCTTCGCCTGCTTTACATAGGACGGCGGAATGCAGACGGAAGCAGTTCCGTAAGCAACCGCGTCATCGCAGATCTGCCTGATCTCAGCCCAGGTTGCAGTCTGAGTTAAGAGTGTGTGGTCCACATGTTTGATAATATCTTTTACATCCATTGTATGAATCCCCTTTCTTTTCTATCACATATTACAGTCAGAAGCAGACGGTTCCGACAGATGCCAGATTCCCACTTTTTTTGTTTCTGCTTCCATGTTTTTGCAATCGCTTTATGCCAGCTCTAACGCAATCTCCATCATCTTGTGAAAACCAAGCTGCCGGTCTTCGGCGCTTAAATGCTCGTTGGTGTAGAGATGATCGGAAATCGTGAGCATGCAGAGTGCCTTCTTGCCTGCCTTTGCCGCATTCATATAGAGTGCTGCTGCTTCCATCTCCACAGCAAGCACGCCCATACCGCGCCACAGGTCATTGACATTGCCCATTGCGTTGTAAAACACATCGGAAGAAAGCACGTTTCCGACTACGACGTTTGTGCCCTGGCGCTTTGCGGTCTCCACAGCCCGGCTTAACAGCTCATAATCTGCGATCGGCGCAAAGGTTCCCGGCAGTCCATACTGGTATGCATAGTTGGAATCAGTGCAGGCACCCATGCCGATGACAACGTCCATCAGCTTCATATTGTCCTGCAGAGCCCCTGCGGAACCGATGCGGATCACCTGATCTACATCATAAAAGTGAAACAGCTCATAGGAATAGATTCCGATGGACGGCATTCCCATACCGCCTCCCATAACAGAAATCTCTTTTCCCTTGTAGGTTCCGGTATAACCAAACATATTCCGGACCCCGTTTACCTGTCTTGCATTTTCCAGATACGTCTCTGCAATGTACTTTGCGCGCAGCGGATCACCCGGCATCAGTACGGTTTTGGCGAAATCGCCGAGTTTCGCGCTGTTATGCGCAGTTGGTGTGTTCGTCATAATAAATCCCCTTTCCTTCTCCTGTTTTCCAGATAGTAGGACACATCGGGCTGCCTTTCGCGCCAGACCCGCCTGCCCCTATTTCTATTTAGATTATTACAGGCCTGTATATAAGTCTTGCTTCCTATATACAGACCTGATTAAAATTTTAAAGAACAGTGTAAATCTTTGCTGCTGTGTATGCACTGCGCATACAGCAACGTCATTCTTATTTGGACTTTACAAAGATCTTTCCGTTTGCTGCCGGAGTATGTGCCTTACCGACAAACAGTACCAGTGCCACGATGGTTACCACGTACGGGATCATGGAAATTAAGTTCGGGGATACCATGTTGCTCTGCGCTGCCAGGGATTTGATACCGCTGCACAGACCAAAGAGCAGGCATGCCTTGGTTGCTCCTCCCGGGGAGAACTTACCGAAGATAACCGCTGCGATCGCGATAAAGCCCTGTCCTACGATAACACTCGGACGGAACTGGTTGATGGTTGCCAGGGTTACGAAAGCACCGCCGAGACCGGCCAGGAATCCAGAAAGGATCACGCAGGTGTAACGGACCTTGTAAACGTCGATACCCAGAGACTCACATGCCTCCGGATGCTCTCCGACTGCTCTTAAGTGTGCACCGAATTTGGTCTTGTAGAATACGAACCAGCACACAAATGCCAGAACAAATACCAGATAAGCAACCGCATATACATTCAATACGTTGTTCCAGAAGGAACCGGTCGGGAACACGCCCTCAAACAGCTTCGGGAGCTTGCAGCTCGGATCCATGGCCGGTGTATCGGATGAGTTGTTGTACATTGCCTTACAGAGGAACAGCGCCAGGCCAGGTCCTAAGAAGTTGATCGCCGTACCGGCGATGGTCTGGTCTGCATGGCAGGAAATACATGCGTAAGCATGGATCAGTCCGAACAATGCGCCTGCCAGACCTGCACAGAGGAATGCGATCCAGCCGTTTCCGGTGGTCAGTCCCATAACAGCACCGGTGAACGCGCCGATGGTCATCATACCCTCAATACCGATGTTAACAACTCCGCTTCGCTCAGAGAAGCAGGAGCCAAGAGCCGCAAGAAGAAGCGGCGGAGTCGCGATCAGGGTCGCGTTGATCAGAAGACCAAGGTCTTTTATAATTTCATTCATCTTACTTTGCCTCCTTCTTCTTTGCTGTCTTCAGGACAAAATACTTAAATACATGAGCGATCGCAATCAGTAAAACAACGCAGCCCATGATGATGTCTACAACCTCAGACGGTGCTTTTACGATACTGAGCTTGGATCCGCCGTATTTCATGGCACCGTAGAACAGACCGGAGAAGATGCAGCCGATCGGGTTTGAAGAACCGATCAGGGCAACGGTGATACCCTCGAAACCAAAGCCCTCCTGACCAGCGAACTGGCTTAAACGTCCGGACATACCAAGTACCTGGACTGCTCCGCCAAGACCGGATAACAGACCGGAAATACCAAGTGCAGTCAGAATGGATCTGTTTGCATCGATGCCGCCATACTCTGCAGCGCTGCTGTTAAAACCTACGGCTTTCAGCTTATAGCCAAGGGTGGTCTTCTCGATGATGATCCAGATCACGATTGCTGCGACTACAGCCAGGACAAAGCCCCAGTGTGCACTGGTACAGCCAAGTGCGTTTCTCAGGCTTTCCGGAAGAAGGAGTCTCGCGGAAGCTGCGATATCCTGGGTTGCCTCAGTCTTATCGCGGTGGATGAACGGCAGGTTTACCATGTAGTTGGACAGATAGAATGCGATCCAGTTAAACATGATAAAGGAAAGTACCTCGTGGATGCCGCGTTTTACTTTCAGGACGCCTACGATCAGAGACCAGATGCAGCCTGCAGCTGCCGCTGCCACCAGACATACGATCGCATGGATGCCTGCCGGAAGCTTTAACACAATTCCCAGAATGCAGGCTACCAGGCCGCCGATAACGAACTGACCCTCAGCGCCGATGTTGAACACACCGGTACGGAACGAGAAAGCTACACTTAAACCAGTGAAGATCAGCGGTGCTGCGTAAACCAGGGTCCATACCAGGTACTTCGGCTTACTGAAAATACTGCTAAAAAGCTTTCCGTAAGCGACTGCCGGGCTGATGCCCGCAATCGTCAAGAAGATGGCTCCTACCAAAAAGCCAATGATAATTGCAATGATGGTGTAGAGTACATTGCATTCCAGAATACTTTTCTTTTTATTCATTTGTCTTTTTTCCTCCTGCCATCATAAATCCGAGTTCCTTCTCGTCTGCGTTCTTACCAGGAACACTTCCGGTGATCTGGCCATCGAAGATAACCTCGATCCGGTCGGAAAGGCTCATGATCTCATCCAGCTCGAAGGATACCAGCAATACTGCACGGTTTTTATTTCTCTGCTCTACCAGATACTTGTGTACAAACTCGATCGCACCGACATCAAGACCTCGGGTTGGGTTCACCGCGATCAGAAGGTCTTTGTCGTTCGTTACCTCGCGGGCAATGATGACTTTCTGCTGGTTACCTCCGGACAGGGTGCCGGATGATGCCTCTGCACAGCCGCGCGGACGGACATCGAACTTCTCGATCAGGTCCAGGGCATGTTCCTTGATCGCTTTGCGGTCGAGGATACCATGTTTGGAATACGGCGCTTCCTCGAAGTGCTGCAGGATCAGGTTATCCTCGTTGGAAAATTCCAGAACCAGACCATGCTTCTGGCGGTCAGCCGGAATACTGGAAATACCGTTTGCAAAGGTCTCCTTCGGGCTCTTGTTGAAGACATCTTTTCCAAGCATGGTAATGGTGCCGGACTCAGCCTTGCGAAGGCCGGTCAAAATCTCGACAAGCTCGGTCTGTCCATTTCCGTCGACACCGGCCAGTCCTACGATCTCGCCTTTTCTTACATCTAAGTTAAAGCCTTTTAAGATTTCCACACCGCGGTAATCCTTTGCGTGCAGGTTTTCTACATGCAGGACACCCTCGCCTGCTTCCTGGTCTTTTTTGTCGACCTTAAAGTTAACGTCTCGTCCTACCATCATGGCAGCCAGGACATTCTCATCGACATCGGCTACTTTTACAGTCTGGATGTATTTACCCTGACGGATAATGGTACAGTTATCGGAGGATGCGGTGATCTCCTTTAACTTATGAGTGATCAGGATGACACTCTTTCCGTCTGCAGTCAGGTTGGAGATGATCTCCATAAGGCCCTCGATCTCCTGCGGGGTCAGGGACGCAGTCGGCTCATCCAGGATCAGGGTCTGCGCACCGCGGTACAACACCTTCAGGATCTCCACACGCTGCTGCATACCTACGGAAATATCTTCTACCTTTGCGTCCGGGTCTACCTTCATGCCATAACGCTCGGACAGCTCCAGCACTTTTTTCTTTGCAGTTTCCTTGTCAACACTTAAGCCCTTAACCGGCTCCATACCCAGAATAATATTCTCGGTTACGGTGAATGGCTGGATCAGCATGAAATGCTGGTGTACCATACCAATACCGATGTCGATCGCATCCTTCGGGCTGTTGAAATGAACTTCCTTCTCGTTGATAAAGATCTGTCCGCTGGTTGGTTTGTACAGTCCGCAGAGTACATTCATCATGGTACTCTTTCCGGCTCCGTTTTCACCTAAGATTGCGTGCACCTCTCCTTTGTGCACGGTCAGGTTGATATGGTCGTTCGCCGTAAAGTCGCCGAACTTCTTGACGATGTCTTTCATCTGAATTACGACTTTACTTTCATCCATATGGCTCGTTCTTGCCACGGCTTGGTCCCTCCTGTTTCTTTTATCGTTTGCTGTCTGCGCAAGCGCGTAACAGCAATCTTTCCTCATCAGATCAGCGTGATATGCTGGAATCCTTTTTCTTTTAAAATGTCTGCCAGATAAGAAAGATACTTCTGGTCAGGCACCTGGAAATGGGAATATTGTTCCCGCACTCCCATAGGGCGGTATGCAATGATCTTTACGCGGATATCTCCGTATTTCAGATAAGGAGACAGAAAATCGCCCATCTCCCGCACACTTTTTTCCGTATCGTAAAGATCCGGGACGATCACCGCGCGTACCTCGTAAAGCTTTCCGGTTTTTGCAAGATAATCCGCATTCTGAAGCACCATTTCATTGGTGACCCCTGCCACCCGCTCATGCTCTGCTGCCTCAAACGCTTTGATGTCCAGCATCACACCGTCGGAAACCTCCATAAGCTCCGGATACTGTTCGAACGGGACCATGCCATTACTGTCGATCAGGGTTCCAAGACCATCTTTTTTCGCAAGCTTAAACAGCTCTGTTAAAAATTCCGGCCAAAGCATGCACTCGCCACCAGAAACACTGATGCCCCGGATAAACGGGATCTGCTTTTTCACGCGTTCATAGACTTCCTCTGGTGTCATCTCGCAGGTACGCGGAGAACTGTCATGCGGACAGATGTGGATACAGGTATCGCACTGTACGCACTTTGGGGGGTCAAAAACAACTTTCTTATCCTCTCCCATGGTTAATGCTCCTGCAGGACAGTTTACCACACATTTTCCGCACTGTACACAAAGTTTTCTCGTTTCCGGGTTATGACAGTATTTACAGTCAATATTACAGCCCTGTAAAAAGATGGCTGTCCGGTTTCCCGGACCATCCACACTGCTGAACGGGATGATCCGGTTTACGATTGCTTTCATTTAGCGCACCTTTCTTTCCAGGATGTGGCCATTTCTTGCCGCGCCCAGTCCCAGTGCCGTGGTATCCTGAAGGACAGCCTCACCGCCAGCCAGTTTCTCCAGTTCAGAACGTTTTACCAGATAACCGGTTACACGGATCACATCGCTGTCGCTGGAATAGAAGGACAAGTAACGCAGATCCATCTTGAAGGAGCCTTTGATGATATCCAGAACGTACTCCGGATTTCTGTGCACAGTCATATCGATCGGGAAGATGTCACCGGTTCCGGATGTGAAGTACTTGTGGAACTTCTTTAACACGTTCAGCTGGTCGATCAGCTCTTCCGGCTCCTCGCCGATCGGGATTCTGGTTCCCGGGGTAACATTCTCATCCTCTGCCAGACCTACCTGTGCATGAAGCAGGAAATGTCCTCCGGTTCCCTCACAGTATTTATTCTTATGGTTTAAGTTGAACTCCTTGATGATCTCCATGATCTCTACACCAAGGTTATTTGCATTCTCGTCGTGGCCGAAGCGTCCCTTGATGCCCTCTTTCTCGAACAGGATGTTGACGCAGTCAGCCAGACCTACCAGGCCATACATACCAGAGAAACGGTCTCTGTGGATGAAGCCCTCTTTTGCCAGGAAGTTATTTTCAAAGAAACCGCTCTCCTCAACCTCAAATTTGATGCGGGCATCCATATAGCGTGCCATGATATCCAGTACATACGGAAGCTCTCTCTCCTTGAAATCCTGGATATTCTTTGCGCGCTTTGCGATATTGCCCAGCACCAGACGGCAAAGGGTGTAAGCGCCGCCGCCAAGCAGCAGGCCATTGTAGCAGCTTGCGATGACATAATTCTCGCCCAGTTCGCTCTTAAACATCTTGTGGTTTGCAAAGCTCGGCTTTGCGCTGTGCATTGCGCAGTCAATCGCTTTGAGCGCGAAATCATCCGGAGTGATATCCTCGTCATACTTGAAGCTTAAGTTCGGAACGGCATTCTCCAGTTCTTTTTCTGCCTCTAAGAGCAGACGGCCTGCCTTGGTCTCACGCGGTCCAATGTTTGCGTGGGAGAAGGAATCCAGGATGGTACGGTCCATCTGGGTTAAGAACAGCTTCAGCATCTTCTTTGCCTGTGCCGCGTCCACGGTGTCAATATACGGCTCTAAGAGCTCGTCTAACTGGCCCACATAAACCGGGTAGTTGGTCACGCTCGGGACATGTTTATAGAAGATCATCAGGCTGTTTAATGCCTCATACAGATCGGTCGGCGGATCTAACTGGAGGAATTTGCTTCCTTCTTTTAAGAATTTTGCGTAATCCGGGATGATGTAACGCGGACGCATCGGCGCATGACCCTCGCTTAAATCGCAGATGCACTTTCTGTCGATCGGCACGTTTAACAGTTCATCCAGACCTTCCGGAAGATCTAAGACCTCCATCAGGGAATCTGCCTGGTTTGCCAGACAGGTCAGCTTCTGCTCATGGGTGAGCGTCGCGCTCTCAATGATCTCAAGAATGTTTTTTCTGGTTTCGTTGACTCTTTCCATAGAAATGTCACGCATAATAACAACTTCCTCCTACATGTGATAGATATGATTGATAAAGTTTCAGAATCGTAATGATTCCGTTTCTTTGCAATTGCTGAAAGTTACTTCGCATCTTCGCGAATCAGTTTCCGGATGGCTTCCACTGCCACACGGATGGCCATATCGGTGTCGTGGGCTACCGGATTGGACAGTCCCTGTTTTTCCCGCTCCTGGTTGGCCATAACCAGAAATACGGAACCGCAGCGTACGTGCAGTGTGCTGGCTACGATGAAAAGGGCCGCGGATTCCATCTCCGATGCAAGACATCCAAGACGTTTCCAGGCTTCCCACTTATTTAAAAGTTCATAGCTGACCGGCATGGTCTCCGGGGAGTGCTGCCCATAAAACGCATCCTTACACTGCACCACACCGACGTGGCAGGTCTGTCCCAGTTTTTTCGCGGACTCCCGAAGTGCAATGGTCACGTCCAGATCGGCTACTGCCGGAAATTCGATCGGCGCATACTCTTTACTGGTTCCCTCCATGCGGATGGCACCGCTTGCCACAACAACGTCTGAGCTTTTTACGTCAAGCTGCATACCGCCGCAGGTTCCGACACGGATAAAGGTGTCTGCCCCGCACTTGACCAGTTCTTCCATGGCAATGGATGCAGACGGACCGCCAATACCGGTGGAGGTCACGCTCACTTTGACTCCATCCAGGTAGCCGGTATAGGTCACATACTCACGGCTGTCGGCAACCAGCTTTGCGTCATCAAAATAAGCGGCGATCTTGGCGCAGCGCTTCGGATCGCCAGGCAGAATCACGTAACGACCTACATCGCCCTCTCCTACCTGAATATGATACTGTTTCTCTGGATTTTCTGAATACTTCATTTGTCATTCCCCCGTTTCATTGATCTGTGCTCCTACGAGTTTCCGGATTTTCTGATACTGCTCCCACGTCATAACGATGCTCCAGCCATCTCTTGCGATCAGCCCCTTCTCCTCCAGATCTTTTAACGCTCTGGTAATCGTCCGCTCGGAGACACCGGTGACTTCAGAAAAATCTTTTCTGCTTAAGTATACGCGGTACGTATCACATTTTCCGTAGGTTTCATATAAATTCGTAAGAATGAGATAAACCCGCTCATTGCCCGGCAGCATCACATAAAGGCGTTCTTTTCTGGACTGGCCCAGAAGATACCCAATGATGCGCTCAGTTTCCATGCGCAGGGCAGATACATCGTTTAAAAGCCATTTTTTACAGATATCCCCCGGTATCTTTAAAAGCAGGCTGTCCTGTGTCGTGGCCAGCGTTGTCTTATATCGGTTCATCTGTCCCAGGATCTCCATGGTCCCGAATATTTCAATGGGTTCAAAATGGCAGAACCCATAAACCGTTTCGCGCACCCGGTAGTCAACCGCGGATACACTTCCTTTTAAAAGGATATACACCTTATCGACCAGTGTTCCTTCCTGAATGAAAGTCGTTCCCGCCGGCATCCGCACCACCTGCATGCTGCTTTTTAAGGCTTCCGGCGCATAAGTAAAGTAACGATTTAAGTAATTCTGCTGTTTCGGACTCAGTTTGCTGATCACGTCATCTGCTTCGCTCATTTTGTTTATTTCCCCGGTTTTATTCTCATGATACCTTTTTTATACCACATTTCCCATAAACAAGAAAGGACAAATGTCACTTTTATTCTCGATTTCCATTATTTTTATGCCACTTGGCAGATTTTCCCATGAAATAAAATTCTGCATAGAAATACGGGGTCCGCAAATCTGCGAACCCCGCGTCTGCCATGCAGTATCTGTCATGTTACGATTCACGTAATGTGCCATGTAACACGATAATAGCATCTGTATTAGTCTAACTGATATACATCACCGTATTTTGCCTCGAAGGACTCCTTGTCATCCGGAACTTCGATCTCGCCGTTTACAATCTTTTCTTTTACTTCGTCAACTGCAGAAATGACTTCCGGTGCGATCAGATCCTGGCTCGGAGCGATGTCTACACCGCCTGCTGCCAGGTCAAAGGTCTTCACGCCGCCTTCAAGAGAACCGTCGATCAGTTCCTGAACTGCCTCGTATACTGCATTGTCTACACGCTTCATGGCAGAGGTTAAAACGGTGTTCGGAGCAATGCTGGACTGGTCACTGTCTACGCCGATCGCATAAACGCCAGCCTCCTGGCATGCCTCGATTACGCCAAGACCGGTTGCACCTGCAGCCTGGAATACGATGTCAGCACCGTTGGTGATTGCGGTGTTTGCCATGGTCTTACCGGTAGCGGAATCAGCAAAAGAGTTTGCATTGAACTGCTGAACGGTGATGTCCGGGTTTGCATCGATCGCACCTGCGCAGTAGCCGTAGCCGAACTGGTTCATGGTCTCATTGGTCATACCAACGACAAAACCGATGTTGTTGGTCTTGGTGGTCAGACCAGCCACATAACCTACCAGGTAGGAAGCCTGCTCAGCACGGAACATCAGGCTGGTTACGTTCGGAAGGTCGATGGTTGCGTCATCGATGATCGCAAACTTGGTATCCGGGTTTGCTTCTGCTGCTGCTCTGGTAGCATCTGCAAGCATGTAGCCGACACTGATGATCAGGTCATAATCCTCATCCACAAAAGTTTCCATGTTCGGAGCATAGTCAGCATCGGTAGCGGACTCTAAGTAGTTTACGGTCACCCCCAGTTCCTCGCCTGCTCTCTCAAGGCCTTCCCAGGAAGACTGGTTGAAGGATCCGTCATTTACGCCGCCTACATCGGTGATCAGACCGATTTTGAACTCGGAAGCGTCTTTTGCGTCTGCTTTTGCCTCCCCGGTCTTTTCTGCGCTGTCGCCAGCCTCCTTTGCTGCTGCAGTGGTGTCTGCAGTGTTACTGGAGCTGCTGCCTCCGCATGCGGTCATGGATGCTGCCATGGTACCAGCTAATAATACAGCCAGCATTTTCTTTTTCATAAGTTCTCTCTCCTTTTTGGGTTCTCGGGCAAAAAAGCCTTATTTTCATATTATCATTAATTCCTATAAAAGAAAAGGATAATTTAACATGAATTTTACTTATTTCCACTTATAAATAAATATCATGAGAAATTATCCTGTTTTTCTTCTGTTTTTTTGCTTTTACTTTTATCGTTTTATCACTGCTTCAGCCTGACTTTATTTGATTTTCATAAAAAGACCAGCCTTTTTTAAGACCGGACGCACTGCCATGTAAACCACGACGACTACAATGGTTCCGACAATGGCATTGACGAGGGTTGCACCTGCTGCCCAGGTTGCCATGATCTTGGCTGCGTCAGACTGGACGCCAAGAATGTAATTTTTATAGAAGTAACCAACAATCGGATCCATCACCACGTTAAAGCCAAGTCCTGCAATCGAAGCGATCAGGGACCACTTCATAATGTATTTGCTGTCGTGATCCTCCGTGATGTGTGCAATGTTATGTGCCACAAAACCTGCGATCAGACCAATGCAGAGCTTTAAGATAAAGGTCTTTGGAGCACTGGTAATATAAACCGGGTCTAACAAATCTGCAATGGTCATTCCCAGGGAACCAGCCACACCGCCGTAGCCACCACCCAGAAGCAGAGCTGCCAGAACGCAGAATGCATTTCCGATATGCAGTGCCGTGGTGTCTCCGCCCGGAGTCGGGATCGGAATCTTTAAGAAGGTAAAGGCCACATAACACAGGGCCGCCATCAGCGCAGTCAGTACCAGCTTGTATACCTTATCGTTTTCTCTGTCTTTCATAATCATTCTCCCTTGCTGCTTTTGTATTTATGTTGTGCCGGCAACAACGATCTTGTCGCATATCATAGCACGCAAGTGGAGTGATATTAATAGCCAGTTTTAAACTTTTTAACCAGTCCAGTTTTCGTGTGCCTTCCAGCCTGCAAAACAGCCAGAAGCTCCTGACCCCTAATCCCTGGATTCGATACAGATCAGCACCCCATCCTCCAGCGTAATCTTCGCCGTATCTTCCGCGATCTCATTGCTGACGCAAAGCCCCACCTCTTCACCGCGGCGGATGGTCTTATCCTTTAACGGGTATTTAAAGCCGGTCAGCGTGATCCCCGTCACCTCTTCTGTGTACGGGGCAAAGGAAACGTATTTTCCCCACTGCGTTTCTTTGGAGAACTCCCGCTCCCCGTCCAGCAGATACAGCCGGTTCTGGGCGTCGATGATATAGGCATCGATTCCGCGCTCCATACAGGTTTTCAGCGCATGGATATTGCCGATCATATGGTCAATGCGGCCTCCGGTCGCACCAAGAAATACAATCTCGTCACAGGCAAGGGTCAGCGCCCGGTTTCTCGCAAGCTCTGTATCGGTCTCATTTTTCTCCGGCTTGTGCTGTTCCCATACAATGTACGGGTACCGCCGGAATTCCTCCCGGACCTCACTTGAGACCGAATCAAAATCCCCTACGATATAGTCCGGCACCAGTCCCAGCTCCTTCACCGCTTTCAGACCGCCGTCCACCGCTATGATCTTATCAAATGTTTCATGCTCCAAAAAGGAGCGGGCGAAAGCCAGATCCAGCTTTCCGCCCGTCATAACCAGACACCGTTTCATTTATTTCCCAGCCTCATCAAAAATTTTCAAGAATGCCTTTACATTGGCTGCAGCGTCGTTTTTGTATACAGCACTGCCTGCTACAAAGACATTTGCTCCTGCTTCCATCAGTTCCTTTACATTGCCAAGTCCGACTCCACCATCTACCTGGATATCGGTCTTCAAACCGCGCTCATTTAACATAGCGCGGAGCTTTTTGATCTTATCTACCGTATAAGGAATGAATTTCTGCCCGCCAAAGCCCGGGTTCACAGACATTAAGAGGATCATATCTACCTGGTCCAGTACACAGGAAAGCGTTTCCACCGGAGTTGCCGGATTCAATGCCACACCAGCCTTCATGCCAAGCTCCTTAATCTGATTGATCGTGCGGTCCAGATGGCAGCATGCCTCCTGGTGCACACAGAGAAGGTCAGCCCCGGCTTCTTTTAAGTCTGCCGCATAGCGTCCCGGCTCTTCCACCATCATATGGACATCAAAAACCTTATCCGTGCAGGAGCGGATGCTCTTGATGACCGGCATGCCAAAGGAAATGCTCGGCACAAACATGCCATCCATCACATCGATGTGGATGTATTGTGCGCCTGCCTCTGCCACGGTCTGGACTTCCTTTCTTAAATCTCCAAAATCTGCTGCAAGAATAGATGGTGCTAAAATATACATGGTCACTTACTCCTTCATTCCTTTTCTAAAATCCTTCCTCACACTCGTGTCCCGTGCAGCATTTGAAATAGTTCCGCACGCACACAACCGCTGAACATTAATATTTTCTCCGGTTTTTCAACTCCTGATATAAGAGTCCGTAATTGTCATACCGGCTCTGACTGATCTTTCCTTCCGCCAGGGCCTCCTTGACACCGCATACCGGCTCCCCGATATGCACACAGTCGGCTGCAAAACGGCACGCAGGCTCGAAAGCCTCGAACTCCGGGAAGTAATCTTTCAGATTCTGCGGTTCAATCTCTTCCAGATACATGGAAGAAAAGCCCGGCGTATCCATCAGGTACGTATCCTCCTCCACACAGAACAGCTCCGCATGGCGGGTCGTATGTTTTCCCCGCTTGATCTTTTCGCTGATAGTTCCCGTCTCCATCGCCGCCTCCGGCTGCAAGAGATTGGTGAGCGATGATTTTCCCACACCGGAAGGCCCAGCCAGGATCGTGGTTTTTCCACGCAGATATGCCCGCACGGCTTCCACACCGGTCTTCTTATACGTGCTGACAAACATAACCGGATAACCGGCCTGCTCATAGATTTTCCGGTATTCCTCCTGCTTTTCTTCGGATTCCAGATCAATCTTGTTAAAGCAGATCGTTACCGGAATGTCCTGCGCCAGCATCATGATGAGGAAGCGGTCCAGAAGATTGAAATTCGGGTCCGGCTGGGTGATGGCAAACACCACCAGAGCCTGATCCACATTCGCTGACGCCGGACGTACCAGCACATTTTTTCTCGGAAGAATTTCATCGATATTGCCTTCCAGTGCGGCTTCATCCAGCACGGTAAATTCTACATTGTCTCCTACTACCGGTTTGATGCCCCGGTTTCGGAAAATTCCTTTTGCCTTACAGGCATATACCTTGTCCACTCCGTCATGGATATAATAAAAACCTGCAATTCCCTTAATGATTTTTCCTGTCATGTCTCTTTCTTCTCTTTCTAATCCATTGGGAAGAATGTCAGCGGATACGTCTTAATGACTGCGCCGGAATTTACATCCACGATTTCCAATGAACCCTGATCGGTGCCATCCATACTCTCGATACTGGTAAAGTTTACCGGAAGGAGTACATCGCCTTTGATGGTAGTAGACTGCGTCAGCACCTTATAATGCGGATCATCCGCAGTTCCCTGGCGCAGGCGGATCATGATGGTAACGCTGGAGGTTCCGGCGCCCGGTCCGATCAGATTGCTCAGATCATAGACCTGGTTGATGGATGCCACATAGCGCTGATGTTTTACTTCCGGTCCGCTGCTGACCACATAATCGATCTTGCTGCCCTTTTCCAGCTGTGTGCCAGAAGTCACAGACTGGCTGATGACAGAGCCCTTTTCCACCGTATCGCTGGATTCCGTCGAGGTATTGCCCGGCATCAGATCATTCTCTGCCAGAAGCGCGATTGCCTCTTCCTCCGTCTTTCCTACCAGATACGGAGCAGGTACCTTATCCACATGAGGTCCGCTGCTGACATACAGATATACCGTACCGCCATCTGCCACCAGTTCCGGTTCATAGCGCATCACGGTTCCGGCCTTGATGGTTTCGTTTTCTTCCTGCGTAACCTGGACATGAAGACCTTTGCTCTCCAGAAAGCTGACCGCCGTCGTTTCATCCAGTTCTGTAATTCCAAGCTTGCCAAGATCCAGCTTGTCGGTTCCATTGCTGATCACAACATTGACCTGACCGCCCTTTAGCACAACACTTCCTGCTTCCGGATCCTGTTTTGCCACATGACCTTTTTCTACATCATCAAAATATTCGTAGGTCCGCTTCATGGTCAGAGAGCTTTCTTTTAAGGTACTCTCTGCCATATCTTCTGTCATTCCAAGTACCGGTGGCATCGACACTTCCGTATCTTTTAAGATCAACTCCCCGCTTTCTGTCTGGGCGCTTTCCGTCTGGGTATTTCCAAGGATTCCGCTCCCGGCTTTGAAAAATGCTCCCAGTTTGGAAAATACAACGATCAGCACCGCCACGACTACGATCGCGGCTACAATTCCTGCACCTGCCAGAATACGCTCGATGTGCGGGTTGGCACGGTCTTCTTCCTCATCACGGCTGCGTCGTTTTTGCACGGTTCTGGACGTTGTCTCGGATTTTCTTTCCCGCTCAGGTAATGCCTTTTCCTGCTCTTTTTCATCCTGATAGGACTCCCATGCCGCCTTTGCTTCCCGGTCGTAGTTTTCCCTGTGTTCCGGCTCCATACGTTCCGGACGCCTGAAATGCTTGATCTGGGACAGCTGCTCACTGCTGATCTGAACCGTTTCCCCGTTCAGCGCCCGCTCCTCTGCGTCAATCTGGTTTGCTGTCCGCTCTCCGGACGGATGGATCAGGGCATCGCGAAGGTCCATGATCACATCCTGTGCACTGCGGTAACGGCGCTCCGGCTTTTTCTCCATGCAGGTCAGGATGATCCGCTCCAGGCTGACCGGAATCTCCGGATTGTAAACACTTGGCGGAACCACGGCATTTTCCAAATGTGCAATGGCAATGGCTACGGTGTTGTCTCCCTCGAATGGCACCTGGCCGGTTACCATCTCATACATGGTAACACCCAGGGAATAAATATCACTGCGCTCATCGCTGAAGCCGCCGCGTGCCTGTTCCGGGGAAATATAATGGACCGATCCCATGGCAGACGACGTCATGGTCTGGGCTGATACGGCTCTCGCAATACCAAAATCCGCCACCTTGACTTTGCCATCTTTGGAGATGATCATGTTCTGCGGTTTGATATCACGGTGAATGATATGCTGCTCATGCGCTGCGGCAATCCCCTGTGCCACCTGAATGGCAATGCCGATGGATTCTTTTACCTCCAGCCTGCCCTTTTTCTGGATATAGCTTTTCAGGGTAATCCCCTCGATCAGTTCCATGACTATGTAATGGAGTTTTCCCTCATCAATAACATCGTAAACACTCACAATGTTTGGATGGGACAATCCCGCTGCAGACTGGGCCTCCATCTTAAATTTGCTTACAAAACTGCTGTCGTTACAGAATTCTTCTTTCAAAACCTTAATGGCTACCAGCCGGTTCAGCTTATGGCATTTTGCCTTATATACCACGGACATGCCGCCTGAACCGATCTGTTCCAGGATTTCATAACGATCCTGCAAAAATGTTCCCGGTCTCAGTATCATAAGCTCACCTCTCTTATCTGCGGTTCTATAAGGACAACGGAAATGTTATCCTGCCCGCCGCTTCGGTTGGCTGCCTCCACCAGAGCCCTCGCTCTATCCTTTACTCCATCTTCCGAACGGATGATATATTCCATTTCGAATTCATCTACCATGTTGCTCAGTCCGTCCGAGCACATTAAAATCTGGTCTCCACTCTTTAATTTTAGGGCAAACAGATCCGTATCGACCTCGTCACTGACGCCGACGGCCCTGGTAATGATGTTTTTCTTTTCCATATAATCCCGGCTGCCGCGCTTTAACTTTCCCATGGCAACCAGTTCTTCCACGTAAGAGTGATCTTTTGTGATCTGCTCCAGCTCTCCGCGCAAAAGATATAAACGGCTGTCTCCAATATTCGCCACATAAAGGACATTTCCTTTGATCGTAGCCAATACCAACGTACTTCCCGTACCGTTTAACTCCGGGGTTTTGCTGGCACATTCATAAAGTTCGCGATTCACCGCACGGATTCCCTCCTTCAGGATTCCGTGAACATCCCGGTCCGGATAGGGCGTTTCAAAAAAGCGCACCAGATTTTCCACCACAAAGCGGGATGCAAAATCACCGGCCTGGTGACCGCCCATGCCATCTGCGACAATAAAAAGGTTCTCCAGGGATCCAACCGGCTCAGTGCTCACATAGACAAAATCCTGGTTCATGCTTCGCTTCTGTCCTACATCCGTCAGTGCACATGCCTCCATGCCTTTAGATCCCTCCTTTGTTTTCCTCTTCCAGGAAACTTTTTCTTAACTGCCCGCAGGCACCGTTGATATCACGGCCCATTTCCCGGCGGACCGTCACATTGATGCCATTTTTCTCCAGATATGCCTTAAATGCCTCGATTGCCTTCCGGTCTGACTGACGGTAGTCACGCTCCTTGATCGGGTTGACCGGGATCAGGTTCACATGGCCGTGCATATGCCGGATCAACGCAGTCAGGGCCTTTGCCTCATCCAGATTATCGTTGACTCCGCTTACCAGACTGTATTCAAAGGTCAGACGGCGCCCCGTCTTCTCAAAATAAGTCTGGCAGGCTGCCAGGATATCTTTTAAGGCATAGCGGTTCGCGATCGGCATCAGCGTCTTTCTCACCTCATCGTTCGGAGCATGTAAGGACAGCGCCAGCGTGATCTGGACATCTTCTTCTGCCAGTTTCAAGATTCCCGGCACAATGCCGCAGGTCGACAGCGTAATGTTTCGCTGGCTGATATTCAATCCGTTTTCATCGGTGATCATGCGGATGAAACGGATCACATTATCGTAGTTGTCCATCGGCTCGCCGGAACCCATGATAACAATGTTGGAAACGCGTTCCCCTGTCAGGGACTGGATCCGGTAAATCTGATCCAGCATCTCTGCCGGTGTTAAATTCCGCTCCAGACCGTCTAAGGTAGAAGCACAGAAGCGACACCCCATACGGCAGCCCACCTGGGACGAAATACAAACGCTGTTTCCGTGATGGTACTGCATCCACACACTCTCAATGACATTGCCGTCTGCCAGCCGGAACAGATATTTTCTGGTTCCGTCGATCTGTGAGATCTTTACATCCGCCGGATACAGCGCTGTCAGAAAAAACTGCTCTTTCAATTTCTCGCGGAGTGGCTTGGAAAGATTGCTCATCTCATCAAACTCTGTCACCAGCTTCTGATGCAGCCACTGGTAAATCTGCTTTGCCCGGAAGGGCTTATCTCCCATCTGCCGGATGCTTTCTGTCAGCTCCTCCAGCGTCATGGATTTGATATCTTGCTTTTCCATAATCTATTATCTGCTTTCTTTATTGCCGTTCACGCATGCGTGCCCGGCAACAGGATTTTGTGGCTGCTTTCCATTGTCCGCAGCCGCGTTATGTTATCCGTTTTCTCCGAAATGCGGAAATAAAGAATCCGTCGCACGGATACTTGCCCGGCAGCAGCTGGATATAACCGTCTTTCATGGTTTCTTCGCTTACCTGACTGCCAAATGCCCCCTCAATGCTTACCGGTTCAAACGGAAAATGCTCTAAAAACCAGGCACGCTGGTCTTCATTTTCCAGATGGTCGACTGTGCAGGTGCTGTAGATCAGCTTCCCACCCGGTTTTACATACTTCCAGACCACCGACAGGATATCTTTCTGAAGTTCTGCCAGATCTTTTAAGCTTTCTTCTGTCACCTGATACTTGATATCCGGCTTTTTCCCGATGATGCCAAGACCGGAGCAGGGCAGATCTGCGATCACCATATCTGCCTTTTCTTCCCAGGATGGATCCTCCAAAAGGGCATCCCAGACCTCCGCCCGGATATTGCTAAAGCCGGTGCGGCGGATGTTATCTTCCACCAGTAAGATCTTGTTCTCGGTTAGATCTCTTACGACAACCTGTCCGGTTCCCGCAAGCTTATCTGCAATGTGCAGGCTCTTTCCGCCCGGCGCCCCACAGACATCCAGGACCACATCATTCGGTTGCGGATCTGCCACTTCTCCCACAAAAGAAGAGCTGACATCCTGAACCGTGATCCAGCCTTCCCGGAATGCCTCTAAAGCATCCAGGTAATCATATCCGGAAAGGAGAAGCGCATGGTCCGCAAGCGGGTTTTTCTGAACCGCTGCCCCGTCTTTTTCAAGACTTGCAAGGATTGTCTCTATGGAAGCACGGTCCAGATTGCAGCGCACCGAAGTTGGGCGCTCCTCTAAAAATGCTTTCATGATCCCTTCCACGGTTTCTGCCGGATACTGCTGTTTCCACAGTTCTATGATCCAGTCTGGCATGGAATATTTTCTTTCCCAGTCGGTAAATACAAACGTTTCTTTTTCCCTTGCCACGGTCCGCAACACTCCGTTTACAAAGCCTTTCAGACCATGAAACTTACGCTTCACCGCAAGCTTCACAGCCTCGTCGCACACTGCGCTGTCCGGGATCCGGTCCATCTTTAAGATCTGGTATACCGACATACGGAGGATGGTACGGATCACCGGTTTCATGTTCTTTACTTTAGTTTTGGAACACTGGTCAATGACCGCGTCGATGGTGAGAAGATACTCAATCGTACCTTCCGTCACACGGGTAATGAACGCACGGCTCTGTTTTTCCAGGTACTGGTACTTATCCAGTGCTTTTTTTAATACCACATGGCTGTAACTGCCATGTTCCAGGATCTCCATTAAGATATCCAGGATCAGTTCCCGCTCTTTGGTCGGTCCGTTCTGTTTAGTCATTTCGTCTGCGTCCTCCAAACAGGATGATCAGCCGCATAAGCTGTAAGATGGAAGCTGCTGCCGCCGCTACATAAGTCAGGGCTGCTGCACCCAGTACTTTTTTCGTACCGCTCACCTCATCGCCCTGCAAAATCCCAAGACTGTCCAGAAGATTTGCAGCTCTTGAGGAAGCATTGAACTCTACCGGAAGCGTGATGATCTGGAATAAGACTGCCAGAATAAACATCCAGATACCAATCTCAATAAACGGAGTCAGACCGATAAAGAAACCAAGGATAATGAGCGGCAGGGAAATCTTGCTTCCAAAGTTTGCGATCGGCACGAACGCAGAGCGCAGACGCAGCGGTGCATAGCCCACATTGTCCTGAATCGCGTGTCCGCACTCATGCGCCGCAACGCTTACTGCTGCAACCGAAGTACTGCCATATACCGATTCCGATAAATTCACAGTTTTCGTCCGCGGGTCATAATGGTCGGTAAGCTGTCCGCGCACCGGCTGAACCGTAACATCGTAGATTCCCTGGGACTGCAACAGACGTTTTGCCGCCTCCGCACCAGTCATGCCGGTCATGCTGCGCACGCGGGAATAACGCTGAAACGTACTGTTTACTTTCGAAGATGCCCACATGGAGAGCAGCGCTCCAATGTACACAAGGATCATTGTCGGATCAAAAAGGCTGTAGCCCAGCCCGTAGTAACCACCATACATGATTACTCACTCCTTTCCATCATAGAACCGGCTGCCACCTGGTATCCCCTGAGGAATGCCGCAGTATCCATCCGCTTCTTTCCTTCCAGCTGAAGACTGGTCACGCACAAAACACCTGCTCCGGTCTGGATCTTTAAGCCCTCGTCGGATGCACTGATCACGCTGCCGCAGGGAAGCTTCACGTCCGGATCCGGAAGTACTTTTGCTTCCCAGATCTTTAACATTTTTCCATTCCACCTGGTAAACGCACTCGGCCACGGATTTAAGCCGCGTACCAGGCGTTCAATGGAAACCGCATCCATGGTCCAGTCAATATCGCCCATGGATTTGGAAATTTTCTTCACGTAGGTTGCCTTCTCATGGTCCTGAGGCACCGGGGTGATCTCACCCTTTTCCAGCTTACTTAAGGTAGAAAGGATCAGGTCTCCGCCAAGCAGGCTCAAACGGTCAAACAGACTTCCGCCGGTTTCCTCCGGGTCCAGCTTCACAACGGTTTTCTCCAGCATGTCGCCGGTATCCATCTCGACATCCATCATCATGGTGGTGATTCCGGTTTCCTCGTCACCGTTAATGACTGCCCACTGGATCGGGGCTGCGCCGCGGTATTTCGGCAGCAGGGATGCGTGAATGTTGACACAGCCGTATTTCGGCAGCTCCAGAAGACTCTTCGGCAGGATCTGCCCAAACGCAATCACAACCATAACATCCGGGTTTAATGCACGCATCTCGTCCACAAATGCCTCATCCCTTGCGCGCACCGGCTGGTACACCTGGATGTTGTGCTGCAAAGCGCATTCTTTTACCGGTGACATATGGATTTCCTTGCCACGGCCCTTTGGCTTATCCGGCTGGGTTACCACACCAACCACCTCATGCTCGGAAGCAACTAATGCTTCCAGTGTCGGCACCGAAAAATCCGGTGTTCCCATAAATACAATTCTCATATGCTTATTCTTCCTCCGGTTCTGCAGTTACATCCATCAGCTCGCCTTCCACTAAATCTACATAGAGTTCTCCGTGAAGGTGTGCACACTCATGGCAGATGCAGCGTGCTAAAAGTTCTTCGCCCTCTAACTCAAACGGTTCCATGTTCTCGTTATAAGCGCGTACCACAACGTGGTTCGGACGGGTTACCATGCCAGCCTTTCCCGGCACGCTCAGGCAGCCCTCCTGACCGGTCTGGCTTCCACTCTGCTCGATGATCTCCGGATTGATGAGCACATACTGGTTGCCGTCATCCACATCCATGACTACAATCTGCTTTAACACGCCAACCTGCGGTGCCGCAAGTCCCACGCCGTTTGCCTCGTACATGGTCTCAAACATGTCCTCGATCAGCTCTGCGATACGCGGGGTGATCTCCTTTACCGGTTTGCATTCCTTTCTTAAAATATCGTCTCCAATGGTTCTTACCTGTCTGATTGCCATTTATCTGTTCCTTTCTGTATTCGATCGATAAGTCATTTTCTGCTTATCGGGGCGGCATCCGTGACGCGTCCCCTGATTATTTCCGCTGCAGTTTACGTGAAATCGCACTGCAGGGTTAGTTTTTTACAGCTTTCTGTTTCATCCCAGCGCATTTTGACATACTTCTGGATTTTTATTAGTATATCATAGTTTTCCTGTTTCATATATAAAATTTTTCTGTAAATATCATTAACTTTGTACACCGGTGCCGGAACCGGCCCGATGATCTGGGTCTGTTCTTCAAAGTGTTTCCGCACGGAAGCAGCAATGGCCTCCATGATCCGGGTCATCAGCTCCTCATTTTCCCCTGTCACCTGCATGCTCAGCATATGACAGGCCGGAGGGTACTGCATCAGCCTGCGGTAGCCCATCTCCTGCTTAAAAAAGCTCTCATAATCCTGCGAGGTGGCTGTCTGGATGCTGTAATGCTCCGGCATATAGGTCTGGATCAGTGCAATTCCAGCTTTTCTGCCGCGTCCCGCACGCCCTGCGGCCTGCACTAAAAGCTGGAACGTCCGCTCCGCTGCGGTGTAGTCCGGCGCATACAATGAGACGTCGGCTGCGAGTACACCAACCAGCGTCACGCCCGGAAAATCATGTCCTTTTACGATCATCTGGGTGCCGATCAGGATATCGGCTTTGCCCTTTGCGAATGCGGACAAAATCTTTTCATGACCGCCTTTTTTTGAGGTAGTGTCCAGATCCATCCGAAGAAGCTTTGCCTCCGGAAACATCTGCGCTGCCATCTCCTCAATCTTCTGGGTGCCGATGCCAAAGCCCGCCAGATACGGAGAACCGCAGTGCGGGCATTTCTTCGGCATCGGAATCTGGTATCCGCAGTAATGGCACACCAGCCGCTGATGGTTGTGAAGTGTCAGGGACACATCGCAGTGCGGGCATTTTAATGCCTCGCCGCAGCTTCTGCAGGAGACAAAGCTGGAATATCCGCGCCGGTTGATAAACAGCATCACCTGTTCTTTTTTCGCCAGCCGGTCTTTGATCAGCTCCTGCAGACGCAGGCTGAAGATGGACTTATTTCCGGCTTCCATCTCTTTTCGCAGATCCGCGATCTCCACAGCAGCCAGCTCACTTCCTGCCTTGGCACGTTTTTTCAGGGTGAACAGGCGGTAGATTCCTGCCTGTGCCTTTGCGTATGCCTCCACAGACGGCGTGGCAGAGCCCATGACAAAGGCGGCTTCGTTTAACTCTGCCAGCTTTTCAGCCACCTCCCTGGCATGATACCGGGGCGTGGTCTCGCTCTTATAGGCACCTTCATGCTCCTCGTCCAAAATGATGAGACCCAGATTCGGAAACGGCGTAAACAATGCCGACCGGGCACCGATCATAATATCCGTCTCGCCCTTTCTCGCCCGCTCAAACTGGTCGCATTTCTCTCCCGCGGAAAGCCGGGAATGCATGACACAGATCCGGCTTCCAAACCGGCTGTAAAACCGGCTCACCGTCTGGTAGGTCAGGGCAATCTCCGGGATCAGCACGATCACCTGTTTCTGTTGTTTTAACACATGGTCGATCATCGCCATGTAAACCTCGGTTTTTCCGCTTCCGGTAACACCATGGAGCAGACACGGAGTGCGGTCTCCGATATCGTAAGAGGAGCAGAAGGCATCCACAACTGCCTGCTGTTCCGGATTCAGTACAACCGCAGAGCTGTTTCCTGCTGCTGGTACTGTGTTTTCTGCTCCTGCTGCATTTCCTGCGTCTGCCGCATTTGCGCTGGTTCCAGTCTTGTTTTCGTCATGCAGACTCGTTCCGGGCAACTGCGGCATCCCGGTCATGGTTTCCACAATCTTTTTATTGCGGGCCTTCACCTTTTTTTTCACCGGAAGCACGGTTTTTAATGCCTGATTCATGGTGGAGCCGTACTGCTCTTTCATCCACCAGGCCAGCTCAATGAAACGGCTGTCTGCCGTAATGCTCTTTTCCGTGACTCCGATGATTTCCTTGATCTTATCTTTATCATAATCCGGCTTGTCGGTGAGTTCCACCACATAACCAGTCCGTTTTCTGTTTCCTGAACCAAAAGGGACGCAGACCTGCACCCCGACACGGATCTGCGGCAAAAGCGCCGGCGGGATCCGGTACTGGAATACCCGGTCTACGTCTTCATGGGAAATATCTATGATAATACTGGCATATTGTTCTGCCATAAATACTCCTGTCTTTTGAGGTCTTACGACCCATGTTTTCATTCCTGCCCGCACAAAACCGGGCAATTCTTTGTGCAGCTGGCTATCATGCTTCTTTCATTACTCTTCACGTGCTGCGCAAACAGTAATTTTTTACTCAGCCAGCAGCTTTGCCGCCACCTCGCCCAGGCGCATGCTGTTGGAGCCCTTCAAGAGCACGCAGTCACCCGTCTGAAGATTTGCTTTTAAGGCATCTACCATTGCTTCTTTCTGGTTTTCATCAAAATGCAGGTATTCTGCCTTCATACCGGAACGCTTTGCGCCTTTTTCAATCTGCAGGGCAAGCTCTCCGTATGTAAATAATACATCCACCGGATGCGATTTCATCCAGCTTCCTACCTCATAATGGAATTTGGCAGAATCCGGTCCCAGCTCCTTCATATCGGCAAGCACTGCGACCCGGCGCCCTTTTGCTTTCGCCTCTAACACCTCAAGTCCTGCTTTCATGGAAACCGGACTTGCGTTATAGGTATCGTCGATGACCGTGACCCCATTCTTTTCCGCGATCTGCTGACGGTTTTTAAAGCCGGTAAACGCAGCCAGAGTCTTCACTGCATCCGAAAGCGGAACTCCGCTCAGATCCGCCACAGCCAGTGCTACCATCGCATTTAACACGTTGTGACGGCCCATAATGCTTAATCGCACCATGTATTTTTCGCCGCGGCAGTTTGCTGTGAACACCGGATACCCATCTTCGCTGCGGATATCCTCCGCGCGGTACTCCGAATTTTCCCCGGTTCCATAATAGACGGTACGACATCCGGTTTTCGCTTTTGTCTCCTTTAGCAGCGGGTCATCCCCGTTCAAAAAGAGAATGCCGCCTTCCTTTAAACCATCCTGAATGGTCAGCTTTTCGCGGTAAATATTCTCCTGGCTTCCAAGCTGCTCAATATGGGTAATGCCGACATTGGTGATCACCGCCATATCCACCTGTGCGATCTTCGCAATCACAGTCAGCTCTCCCGGCATGCTCATGCCAAGCTCTAAGACACCAATCTCATCCGCAGACGTGATCTCGGACAGCGTAATCGGCACACCGACCTGGCTGTTGGAGTTACCCGGGGTCTTGTAAACCCGGTATTTTGCAGAAAGTGCTGCTGCCACCATCTCACGGGTGGTTGTCTTTCCGACACTTCCGGTAATGCCGATAAGCGGCAGGTTTAAGTGGCTGCGGTAATAGCGGCCAATCTCCTGCAGTGCCTTTTTGGTGTCGGCCACCCGGATCCACGCATGATCTGCATCCTCTGCATGATCGTGCTCGGAGGTCAGCACCGCCACAGCTCCTGCGCCAAAGGCCTGCTCGATAAAGCGGTGGGCGTCTACCTTTTCGCCGATGAGCGGCACAAACAAGTCGTTGCCCTTCATGGTTCTGGAATCAATGCTCAGATGCTCCACCGGATGATTCTCATCCCCGCATAAAAGCGTTCCATTTACTGCTGTTACAATATCCTTTACCGTTATCTTTTCCATGTCCGGTTCTCTTTTCTGTTTCTATTTTTTACATGCTGCCATTCTGACAATGCTCTATGTCATTTTTCCATACAGCATGTTTCGCAATGCCATGCCATTTTCCATCATGGATTCTGCATGCGTTTTACTGCAAGGTCTTCACAACCTCTTCCACCACGGCGCGGTCCAAAAACGGATAACGCACTCCGTTAATCTCCTGATAATCCTCATGTCCCTTCCCGATGATGGCAATCATATCTCCCTGCTCGGCATGGGTGATGCTGTAGGTAATGGCTTCCTTCCGGTCCGGGATTTCGATGAATTTTCCGCCGGTTTTCTCGATGCTGCCGCGGATATCCGCAAGGATATCCTCCACCTTCTCAAAGCGGGAGTTATCTGCAGTGATGATGGAAAGATCTGCCATGCGGCCGCCGATCTCACCCATGGAATAACGGCGGTCTTTTGAGCGGTTTCCACCGCAGCCAAATACAACCACCAGGCGCTTCGGATGATACTCCCTGAGCGTTTCGAGAAGGCTTTCCATGCTGACTGCATTGTGGGCATAATCCACAATCACACAGCATTTTTCGGAGGTATAGACAATCTCCATACGGCCGTTGATCTTTAAATGCTCCAGGGCATGCTGCAGCTTATCTGCCGGAACGCCCACCCAGAGCGTAACTGCTGCTGCCGCCAGCGCATTGTATACATTAAACTTGCCAGGGATGCTGACACGCACCGGGATCTGATGCTCGCCCTTGATGTCAAACTCCACGCCGACAAAATCCGGCTCAGAGACATAGTGGATGTTCTCTGCCTGGAAGCCTGCTCCCTCTTTTAAGCCAAATCCGGTCCACGGACACGGGATATCCTTTACAATTTCCTCGATGTGCTCATCATCGACATTGACCAGGGCACGCTTACTCTGCGCAAAAAGCTGCTTTTTATAGTATAAGTACTCCGCAAAATCCGCATGCTCATCTTTTCCGATGTGATCCGGGGAAATGTTGGTAAACAAGCCGTAATCAAACTGGATGCCTGCGACCCGGTGCATCTTCATTGCCTGGGAGGAAACCTCCATCACGCAGCACGCACAGCCCTCTTCCACCATTTTTGCAAAATAGCGGTGCAGATCATAGGATTCCGGCGTCGTGTTCACAGTCGGGAAATGCTCCTCGCCGATGTAGACACCGTTGGTTCCGATCATGCCGGTTTTCTTTCCGGCTGTCTCCAGAATCGTCTTGATCATGTGGGTCGTCGTTGTCTTTCCCTTGGTTCCGGTAACACCGATCATGGTCAGCTTGCGGGAAGGATAGCCAAACCGTGCTGCCGATAAAAGCGCCAATGCCTCCCTGCCATTTGCTGTCTCCACGACCGTCACATCTGCCGGTGCCTCTACTGCATGCTCAGTCACAAGCACCTTCACACCCGCATCCGTTACCTGTCCCACAAAATCATGGGAATCGATCTTTGTTCCTTTCATGCAGACAAATACAGCTCCCGGAGCCGCTTTTCTGGAATCGTATACGACTTCGTTTACTTCCACGTCCAGGCTTCCCTGTACCAGCTTGTAAGAAAGTCCCTCTAACCAGTCTTTTATCGTCATACTCTTCGTCTATCCTTTCCACACGTTTTTGTTTTCTGTCCACGCATGCACGACATGCAATCCTGCTGCCCCGCATGCATGTTTCATGCCTGCAATCCGGCCTGTGCCAGATTACAGGCGTTTTTTCTAGAACAGTCCGGTAATCACGCCGTTTTCATCGACATCGATGCCGTCTGCAGCCGGTTTTTTCGGAAGTCCCGGCATGGTCATGATCGCGCCGGTCAGAACAACCACAAAGCCTGCGCCTGCGGAAACATAAGCATCGCGCACATTGATGGTGAATCCGGCCGGGCGTCCCAGCCTGGTCTGGTCATCAGACAGGGAATACTGGGTCTTTGCCATGCAGACCGGAAGATTGCCAAAGCCCATCTCCTCGATGCGTGCCAGGGCCTTAGATGCTGCCGGAGCGTAGGAAACGCCGTCTGCACCGTAGATCTCGGTGGCAATGGTCTTGACCTTATCCTTTAAGCTCATCTCATCCGGGTACAGGGCATGGTAATGGCTCTCCTTGTTTGCCAGAGTCTCCAGCACCTTGTTTGCCAGGGCTTCGCCGCCCTCGCCGCCTTTTGCCCATACCTCAGAGAGCGCGAACTCACAGCCGCGTGCCTCGCAGAAATCACGGATGAATGCATACTCTGCCTCGGTATCGGTCACAAAGGAGTTTAAGGTTACTACAACCGGAACACCAAACTTCTGCAGGTTCTCGATGTGCTTCTCCAGGTTTACGATACCTTTCTTCAGCGCATCCAGATTCTCTGCCGCCAGTTCCGTCTTCGGCACACCGCCGTTGTACTTTAATGCACGCACGGTTGCCACCAGAACAACTGCATCCGGCTTTAAGTCTGCCTTGCGGCACTTGATATCCATGAACTTCTCTGCACCCAGATCTGCGCCAAAGCCTGCCTCGGTTACCACGATATCCGCCAGCTTTAACGCGGTCTTGGTCGCACGCACGCTGTTGCAGCCATGTGCGATGTTTGCGAACGGTCCGCCGTGTACCAGGGCACCGGTATGCTCCAGGGTCTGGATCAGGTTCGGCTTGATGGCATCCTTTAACAGCGCTGCCATTGCTCCTACTGCATGCAGCTGTGCTGCGGTAACCGGCTCTCCGGCATAATTATATGCAACGATGATCTTGCCGAGACGCTCTTTCAAGTCGTTCATATCGTTTGCCAGACAAAGGATTGCCATGATCTCAGAAGCAACCGTGATCACGAAATGATCTTCACGCACAACACCATCTGCCTTTGCGCCAAGACCTACCACAACATTGCGGAGTACACGGTCGTTCATATCCAGGCAGCGTTTCCAGAGAATCTGTCTGGTATCGATCTGAAGGGCATTGCCCTGTTGGATATGGTTGTCTAACAGTGCTGCCAGTAAGTTATTCGCAGATGTGATCGCATGGAAGTCTCCGGTGAAGTGAAGGTTTAAATCCTCCATCGGAACGACCTGGGCAAAACCGCCGCCTGCTGCTCCGCCCTTAATGCCGAAGCACGGTCCAAGGGACGGCTCACGCAGGGCGATCATGGTCTTCTTGCCAAGTCTTGTAAGGGCATCTGCCAGACCAATGCTGGTCGTAGTTTTGCCTTCTCCGGCCGGAGTCGGGTTGATCGCAGTGACCAGAACCAGCTTTCCGTCCGGACGGTCCTTCACCTGCTGCCACAGCTCATCGGTGATCTTTGCCTTGTACTTGCCGTACAGTTCCAGATCATCCTCAACGATTCCATAGCTCTCTGCAACCTCTTTGATTGGAAGCTTTACCGCCTCCTGCGCGATTTCAATATCTGTCTTCATATCCAGTATCCTCCCTTTCTTTTTCCTGTGGTCTGAATGAAACTGTCCGCTGTTGATCTCCTGTCTGCACGCAATGCGCCGGCAGCCTGTACCGTTTCATCCTGGGTTAAATGATCTGGTCAAATTCTTCCATAGTCATAAGGACTTTACGGGGCTTTGTTCCCTCTTCCTCGCCGACCACACCGGCCTCCGCCAGCTGGTCCATGATCCTTGCGGCACGGTTGAATCCGATCTTGAACATACGCTGCAGCATACCAATGGATGCCTTTTCTTTTTCTATTATGAAACGGCCAGCCTGCTCAAAGTACTCGTCCCGGCTGCTAGACGGGTCGGAGCTTGTCGCAGAAGGAGCCGCGTTCATACTGTTTTCTACTTCCGGACTGTACTGGGCTGTCAATCCCTGCTCGGTTAAAAAGTCCACTACCTGCTGGACCTCCGAGTCGGAGACAAAAGCGCCCTGCACACGCTGAGGTTTCGGGAACCCTGCCGGATAAAAGAGCATATCGCCCTTTCCGAGAAGTTTCTCTGCACCGTTCATATCGATGATGGTACGGGAATCCACGCCGGAAGAAACGGAAAATGCGATTCTTGACGGTACGTTTGCCTTGATCAGTCCGGTAATGACATTGACCGACGGTCTCTGGGTCGCGATGACCAGATGAATGCCTGCCGCACGCGCCAGCTGGGCCAGACGGCAGATTGCATCCTCCACCTCGCCCGGAGCCACCATCATCAAATCCGCAAGCTCGTCCACGATGATGACGATCTGCGGCATCTTTTTCGGCTTGTCTGCGTCATCAATATCCTGAATCGTCTCAATCTTTGCATTGTAGCCTTTTAAGTCACGCACACCGTATTTCGCGAATTTCTTGTAGCGGTCTGTCATCTCAGCTACTGCCCAGTTCAAGGCACCGGATGCTTTCTTCGGATCGGTCACAACCGGAATCAGCAGATGCGGAATGCCGTTATATACGCTCAGCTCCACGACCTTCGGATCCACCATGATGAGCTTGACATCCTCCGGGTCAGCCTTGTAGATGATGCTCATGATAATCGTGTTGATGCAGACCGACTTACCGGATCCGGTCGCGCCCGCGATCAGAAGATGCGGCATCTTGGCGATATCGGTTACCACGACCTGACCGCCGATATCCTTTCCGACTGCGAAAGCCAGTCTGGACGGATGCTTCTGGAACGTATCGGACTCCAGAAGATCGCGCAAGAATACGGATGTCTTCTCTTTATTCGGCACCTCGATACCCACTGCAGACTTGCCCGGGATTGGTGCCTCAATACGGATATCCTCTGCCGCCAGGCTCAGCTTAATGTCATCAGCAAGTCCGACGATCTTGCTGACCTTTACGCCCTGCTCCGGGTGCAGCTCATATCGGGTGACGGAAGGTCCGCAGCTGATATTGGTCACGGTAACGCCAACGCCAAAGTTGCGCAGCGTCTGCTGCAATTTCACTGCGGTTTCCCGGTATTCCTGTTCCGAATAACCGCCCGGATTGCGGCTGCCGCGCTTTAACAGGCTAAACGGCGGAAAGATGTATTCCTTTTTCGGTTCTTCTTCTTTTTCCTGAATCTGCTGCTCCACTGACACTTCGCTTTCGGCCTGCTCTGACTCGTGTTTTGCTGCTTCTGCCTTTTTGGCAGATTCCAATTTCTTCTGAAGCGCCTCGGTATCGGTCTCGATGACCTTGCCTCCCGCAGTGACCACACGTTTGCTTTCCTCCGGGATCGCAAAGTCGGTGTTCTGCTCCGTTTTTACGGTGTATGCCACATCCGGCTCTGGGAGATACTCCTCCGGGGCAGGCTCCGGCATGTACGGAGATGGCTCCTGCATCTGCTGCACTGGCTCCGGCTGTGGTTCCTGCACGGTCTCCCACATCTGCTGCGCTGATTCTGTCTGCAATTCCCGCCCGGTTCCCTGTGCTGGTTTCTGCACCCGGTTCAGCGTCGCATTTTCTGCGGAAGCTGCCTGGACTGCTTTCGTCTGCTCCTGCTGCATATTCCGCCCGTTCTGCATTTCAGCCTGCTGCTGTACATAAGCATCTGCTGTATACCGATTTTCTTTATAAGGATTTTCTGTGTATGTATCCGGCTCATCCCACGGAGCCACATCCGCATAAACATCCGTGTTATCGGTCTGCCCTGCTTTTCCCTTTTCCGGCTCGTCAAGTTTCCTTGCACCGCCGGTGAAAACTTCTCCGGTTTCTTCAAAACGCCCAAAACCAGACTCAGTCAGTTTTCTGGCCGCAGCCTCCAGATCGTAATCATCCTCCGGCTCCGGCGGTACCACTTCTCCGGTCGGAAGATTGGTTGAATAAGCAGAAACATCCGGCTTTTCATTCCGGTATTCATCCGGCATGGAAATACTTCCGGTAAACAGATCTGCCTGGTCCGGTGTCTGCCGCTTCGGACGCGGACGGCTTGCAGCATGCTCTGCCCTTCCACGGGTGCCATAACTTTCATCATAGCTGCCGCTATCGCTGTCACCATAACCATAGCTGTCATCGTAATGTTCCGCATGACCGTCAGCATAGTTATCATGATAGCCACTGTCATGATTGTCGGCACTGCCATCATCATAGCCGTTATCATAATCATCCTCGTAACGCTCGCCGTAATCCGCCTCCGGATCTTTCTCCAGGTACTCGTCTTCTTTCGCCGGCAGATACGTGGAACCAAGATTCACGCCGCGCACCCGCTGTTCTTCGCGAAGTCTCCTGCGCTCTTCCTGGCGCTCAGCATGGATTTCCCTGCGGCGCTCCATATCCTCCCTGGCATACTGATAAGCCACATCGCTGTGCCGTTTCACTGCTTTCACAAACGAGCGTCCCGTGATGCACACCATACATAAAATCATGCCTACAGCCAGGATCAGAAATGCACCGATGCTTCCCAGCACAGAGCGAAGTACTCCAAATAAAAGTCCTCCTGCCAGACCGCCGCCCATACCGGATGCCGCAGACAGACGGTAATATTCCAATACACCCTTCCCGGCTTCCGGCTGCTGTCCAAATATCATCTGTGAAAAGCCGCAGAGCAGAAAAAAAGCTGCTGCAGAAGCAACTGTCTTGTGCAAAGCCACGCGGTTTCCCCGGTTTGCCTGGTAAAAACAGGTCCCTACGAACAGGACCAGCGGAGCAATGTATCCTGGAAGACCAAACAGTCCCAGCTGAACACCGCGCAGAAAATCTCCGGCAAAGCCACAAAGATGAAAATTGCTTAAAAATAAAAGCACTGCGGCCGCAAACGATCCCAAAACGATCACTTCTGCGCGTACCAGGCTTTCCTCTTCCTGAACTGGCTCCGGTTCCTGGACCTTTCTCGGTCTTCCGGCTTTTTTTCTGCCGTCTGCCGCATTCTTCGCCCCGGTTCCTGCAGCTTTCCGGCTGCCCGTTGTTCTTGCTGTTTTATCTGAATTTACTTTGTTTTGTTGTTTCTTTGCTGCCACAAAAATTCAGCCTCCTCTTTCCCAATGTAGTTAGTATACAAAAAATTATCAGGAAATGCAAGACGCGGACATACTCCACAAATTCAAGATTCGTTCCTGTGCACACGTTGCGCAAACAGGAATGGATCTTGCCGGTTCTTCAGAACATTCCTACCCGTGTACCGTATCTTCTTCTCCTTCTTCAATTTTCCGGTACAAATACCCCAGTGCCTCCCGGATCCCCCCGACCTCATCGATGAGTCCGGCTTTTACGGTTTCACTTCCTACTAGCACCGTTCCCAGGTCCCGGGTCAGCATTTCCGTATTCAGCATCAGCTGCTTCACCTGGTCATACGCGATCTGCGCATGGTCGCTGACAAAGGTCAGGATCCGGTCCTGGATCATTTCAAAATACTCGTAAGTCTGCGATGCCCCGATTACCGTTCCGCTCATGCGCACCGGATGCACCATCATCGTCCCGGTCTGGACAATAAAAGAGTGATCGGTTGAAACAGCAAGTGGTACCCCAATGGAATGGCTGCCGCCCAACACCAAAGAAACGGTTGGCATGGAAAGGGAGGCGATCATCTCTGCAATGGCAAGCCCTGCATCCACATCCCCACCGGACGTATTCAAAAGAACCAGCAAGCCTTCCACACTGTCATCATCTTCCAGCTCGGCAAGCCTGGGCAGAATCTGATCGTATTTGGTAACCTTCGTATTTCCGGACAGATTTTCGTGCCCCTCTACTTCCCCGATGATGGAAAGCAAATGGATTTTATGTTTGCCATTTCCACCATCCAGCGTAGCCTGCGCATAACCCAGACCAAACGCTTCATTTCCGCCGCCCTGGACCCGCTCACCTCCATTTTGGAGTTGTTCCGTTCCATTCACTGACACATCTGTTTTTTCCCTTTTCCTGGCATTTTTTTCGTTCATGCGATTGACTTCAGACATTTGTTTTCCACCATCTTCCGCATTCCAATTTTCTGTCTGTTTGTTTCTATTTTTCATTTTCCGTTTGCCCATCTGTGATTTCATTCCTTTCTGCCTGCAAGCATTGATAAAATTCTTTTACACACCAACTGTGCTTGGAATTTTCCATACGGAACATCCTTGCTGCAAATCATCATCATAATCCAATATTCCCCATAACTCAGGAAGTATTCGCATTTTTACAGGAAATACGCTATACTAAACACAGTTCTGGCATTCCTGTTTCCATATTCAGATTTCACAGACTGCCGGAAAACTTGACATTTCGAAACATATTCAGAATAAAACACGGAGGACTTTTTATTATGTCAGATTATACCGTCAGCAGAATATCTCCCACTGATAAACGCGCTGTGCGCCAGATGGACGCCTTATTGGAAAAAGAAGGAATCGAACGCGACAAAAATCTCGATTACAGCATCGGTCTGTTCGACGATGACTACAACCTGGTTGCAACCGGTTCCTGCTTTGCCAACACACTGCGCTGCATGGCTGTCTCCTCGGAACACCAGGGCGAGGGACTGATGAATCAGGTGATCTCACACCTGATCGAATACCAGTACAGCCGCGGCAACACCAGTCTCTTCTTATATACAAAATGTAATACGGCCCGTTTTTTCAGTGATCTCGGTTTTTACGAAATCGCCCGTGTGGAAGGAAAAGTTGTTTTTATGGAAAACCGCCGGTCTGGCTTTGCTGATTACCTGAAACAATTGCAGCAGGAAACCGCTGCTTTCTTAGCAGCTCAAACTGCCCCCGTTGTTCTGACACAGACAGAAAACCAGGACACACACAACGACAAAGACGGCGCGGATGCCTCTGCACCAACCAGCACACAAAAAATCGGCGCTGTCATCATGAATGCCAACCCATTCACACTCGGTCACCGTTATCTGGTCGAGCAGGCGGCTGCTTCGGTAGACTTACTCCATGTATTTGTAGTCTCAGAGGATGCTTCCCTGGTTCCATTCTCCGTCCGCAGACAGCTGGTCGCAGACGGCTGCGCAGACCTTTCCAATGTGATCTGCCACGAGACCGGTCCTTACATGATCTCCAATGCGACCTTTCCGTCCTACTTTTTAAAGGACTCCGACACCGTCATTCGCTCTCACGCCAAGCTTGATATCCAGGTATTTTTGCGCATTGCCAGTTCGCTTTCCATCACAGACCGCTTTGTCGGGGAAGAACCCTTCAGCCAGGTAACCGGCATCTACAACCAGGTGATGGCAGAGGAGCTGTCCGCCGCCGGCCTGACCTGCAGCATCATTCCACGAAAAGCCGACGCAGATGGTGCCATCAGCGCGTCCGACGTGCGCTGTCTGATCAAAGACGGAGATTTTGAGGCATTAAAAAAGAAGGTGCCAGCATGCACCTTCCAATATTTCACCTCCGCAGCCGCCGAGCCTGTCATTCAGAAGATCCGGGCAGCCGCAGAGGTACGGCACTACTAATAGAAGAAATCCTGCATCTCTGATACGCACTGTGCGATATTGCTGTTTTACATCAGGGGAGCAAACAGCCGCAGCACCTTTCCCGCGATTTTCTTCGGGATCGGATAATTTTTGCAGTCCTGCTGTGTGATCTCCTGGCACTGTTTTAAGGTTGCCTGGAAATCTGCCTCTGCCTGCTGCACGGCCGGATTCCGGTACAGATAAACTGCACATTCAAAATGCAGGTGCAGGCTCCGGTAGTCCATATTGATGGAACCAACCACCGCCTTGGTGTCATCGCTGGTAAATACCTTTGCATGGACAAAGCCCGGTGTATACTCATAAATCTTTACACCGGCCTGCAAAAGCTCCGCGTAGTAGGAACGCGCCAGCAGGTACGCATAAATCTTATCCGGGATGTGCGGCATGATGATGATCGTCTCAATGCCGCGCTTCGCCGCAAAGGTCAGCGACGTGATCATATCACTGTCCAGGATCAAGTAGGGTGTCATCATATGCACATAGTAACGGGATTCATTTAAAATATCCATGTAAACGTGCTGTCCTACCGGCTCATTATCCAGCGGACTGTCCCCGTACGGCATCGCAAAGCCCGAGCGGTCCAGTCCTGCCGGGTACTGGTAATCTGGCTTGCATAGATATCTGACATAATCATCCGCCTGGTGTTCCGTAATGTTCCACATCTGCAAAAACATCATCAGAAATCCGGTCACGGCATCGCCCTTTAACATGATCGCCGTATCCTTCCAGTGTCCAAAACGGACCTTCCGGTTGATATATTCGTCTGCCAGATTGATCCCTCCGGTGAATGCAGTATGTCCGTCGATCACCGTGATCTTTCTGTGGTCCCGGTTATTCTGTGCGGAAGAAAGGACCGGGCGCACCGGGGAGAACATCTTGCAGCGGATCCCATACTGCTCCAGCTGCTTCGGATACCCGTACGGTACTAAGGTCAGGCTGCACATCCCATCGTACATAAAGCGGACTTCCACACCGGATGCCGCCTTTTCTTTTAATATCTCCAGGATAGTGTTCCACATTTCTCCTTTTTCCACGATGAAATACTCCATGAAAATGTAGCGCTCTGCTTTTTTCAGTTCTTCCAGAAGCACCGGATACATATCATCGCCCAATGGAAAATACTGTGCACTGGTGTTTTCCCAGATCGGATACCCGCCATATTCGTTCATATAATAAGCCAGCCGCGCAGTTCCCCTGCTTTCCCGGTACAGACGTTCCATAACCTGTGTCTGCTGTTTTAAAAAAGGCCTGGTTTCTTCGATGTTCGCTTTCAGTCTCCGGTCGATCATTCTGGTTCCTGGCTGTGCTTCCACAAAAAGATAAAACAAAGCACCGAATACCGGAAATACCAGAACCGGGATGATCCAGGAAAGCTGATAAGACGGATTCTGGTTTTTATTGATGATGTAGATCACAACGACAGCACTTAAGCCTACAAAACCGCCATATAAGTAAAACACATGCTCACTCAGCCACTGAAAGCTGTACAAAAGCGTGATAAACTGGATCAGAAGTGCCGTAATCACAAACGTGGTACGACCAAATATGACCCGCAGGAATCGTCCCCAGGTTTTCTTTTTCGGCTTATGCAGCTCCCATTCTTCCTGAATATTCATCGTTTTATCGTCTCCTGTCTCTTTCTTGCTGTTCCCAGATGAATCTTATCACGTCCAACCTGCTGAACGGTAATTTCTTCTCCGTCTTTTTTGGAAACTCCCTTTGCAATCAGCCTGGTCTTTGAATAATACTGGGTATCCACCGCTTTTCCATCTATACAGATTTTGGAGTAGCTGTTAAAGGGGCCGCCAAATACAATAACCTGATCCGTATTGTGCAGCGTTGTTCTCTGAATGATCGGAGTGACGCCAAATTCCAGTTTTGTCGCCGGATAAGGCGATTCCCCTCCATATACTTCGTGATTCCCATAAAGAATGTCATACTGCAGGATCTGCATGGCATCCAGATATTCCTGCGTGTCTGTATCATACTGGTCTAAATGACGCTGGTGGAACCGGATCATGGTGCCCTCATGGATATCCAGCATATTCAGGACATGGGCAGCAAGCTGGTAAGCTTCTACATCGCGCTTCACAGCAGGAAGGTTGACATTGTTCCAGACAACATACTTGGTCTGGAAAAGTGAGCCGTTCTCCATCTCCTCTGCCGTCCATTCAAAGCCCGGCAAATGATCGCCATACATCACCAGAACCGTCGGCTCCATGCGTGTATTCAGCATATTGATCAGCTGTCCGATAAATTCATCCATCTCATGGATCTGCTCACAGTAATATTCAAACGAAGGATATTTACCATGTCCCTGCACGGAAATCGTGTATACAAAGTCGCTTCCCATGGTGGAATCCAGCACCTTTTCGATCTCTCCGACCAATACCTTATCTTTGCACCAGCCGGTTGGATTCCGCTCGATGTCATTCATATACTCAATCGGCGTAAAAGTATCGAACCCAAGCTGGGAAAACACCTTGTGGCGGTCATAAAACGTTGCTTCATTATTATGCACCGCATGCGCCTTATAACCCAGATTTTTCATATCAAATGCCATGCTCTCACAGGATGTCTTCTGGAGAATGGTCTTATACGGATACTCTCCCGGTCCGAAGAAATCCAGATTCATGGCGCTGATACACTCAAACTCCGTATTTGCTGTTCCGGCGCCTACCGAAGGAACACTCAAATAACCAGATGGGAAATTCCGCTCCAGGAAATGGAACATCGGGATGGGATCTCCCTGTACCGGATTGTTCTTCCACAAAAGCGGATCAAAAAAGGATTCCAGCTGCAACATAATGATATTCGGGTAGCGGCCTTCTATGTTTTTTGCATCTTCGGTCTGGGTCTGCTCTTCGCTTTCCAGTTCCTCCACAGCCGCCTGGTCATAGCTTTGCGGTTTCTCAATTCCGGTATTCAGAAGTGAATTGGAAAAACAATAGGCAAATCCATAATCCTTATAAGCCTGTCCGATATTTCCAAAATGAAGCGCCACTGCGCCTGTCGCAATGGAGAAATTTAAAACCCCCCAGATCACCAGCATGGAAACCGCCGATACACAGACCGATTCCGTCAGATTCACCTTCTGCTGGTCCACCGGCGCTTTTTTCCAGAGCACCGCACAAAATAAAATCGCGGCCACTGCAGCCACTGCCATCAGCACGATCTGCCACCAGGTCAGATACGTTGTCAGAAGTGTGGCTGCATACTTTACCAGGCGAAGGTCCGCTGCCGTAAACGGTGTAGTCCGGAATACCAGAAGAACACTGTTGGCAATCGCCATCGTCAGGCCGGTCACCACAAGCACAACCGCCAGAAACACCTTCCGCCTGGTAAAGAAAACCAGCAAAAACGGCGTCAGAAACAACAGACTGTTCAGCAAAAATACCAGCGGTGTATGCAAGGCAAATCCAATTGCACCGATCAGCGATTTCCGGTTCAATATTTCTGTTACTACGTTCAGTAAAATTGCCGTTGCAACCAAAATTCCCAGTATTTTCCACAGCCGTTTCATAACTTTATCTTCCGTTCCTTTCTATATCTGTCCTGTATCTATAACCGTACTTTTCATTTTAGCATACTCTGCGAGAAATCTACATAGTATTTTTTTATAAACGAGCAGGCAGAAGCAATTGAATTTTTTTGTGTTTTCTCCTATAATGAAGCGTATGTGGCTTTTTACGGTCAATGCAACAGTCCTGTTACAGTTCACGCATCGCGCAAACGCGATCACAATTGGCCGCAGAATTGTCACAAATTCATACAATTTTATACAGAAAAGTGAGGATATGTTATGACTGATACTCTGGTACAGGGTCTGGCTTCCCTTCTCGGCGGAAAAGTATCCGGGGAAGCCATCATCTTTATCATCTCCATGATCCCGATCCTGGAACTGCGTGGCGGACTGCTTGCTGCATCTCCCGCTCTTTTGAATGTTCCGATCTTAAAGGCAATTCCAATCTGCATCATTGGAAACCTGCTTCCGATCCCGTTCATCCTTCTTCTCATCGAAAAGGTTTTAAACGGTATGGAGCGTGTACCGGGCTTAAGCAAAGTAGCAATCTGGGTCCGCCAGAAAGCAGATAAAAACAAAGGCCAGATTGAGAAATTTGGTTTCTGGGGTCTCGTTCTCTTCGTAGGGATTCCGCTTCCCGGCACCGGCGCCTGGACCGGCTCCCTGGTAGCCGCCCTGCTCCACATGAAATTCGGCAAAGCCATCGGCGCGATTCTCTGCGGAATCATCATGGCCACCGTAATCATGTCCCTGTTATCCTACGGACTGCTTGGCGCACTCTTCGCCTAGTGGTACAAAAAAGCTCCCGCACCTGCTTTCGCAGGCCGGGAGCTTTTTTTCTGTTACAGCACAAGCCATTCCATCCGGAACTGACCCGCTCACGTCCGCCCCGGCAAACCGAGGACAGTCATGAACGATTTATATTGATTTCTTCACGAACGATTACTCGTTGTCGTCACCGTACAGCTTAACCAGCTTGGTCAGGTACTCGTAACGCTCCTTAGCCTCTGCCTCGTTTCTAGCGAACAGGGTAGCTGCTCTCTCCGGATTCTTCATAGCCAGAGATGCGTAACGAACCTCGCCCTTTAAGAAGTCCTGATAGCCTTCCATGTTCGGAGCCTTGCTATCCAGGGTGAACTTCTTCTCAGCAGCCGGGTTGTAACGGAAGTTGTTCCAGTAACCGGTCTCAACTGCCAGTTTCTCCTCGGTCTGAGCTTTGCTCATGCCCTTCTTGATACCGTGGTTGATACACGGAGCGTAAGCCATGATCAGGGACGGACCCGGATATGCCTCTGCCTCAGCGATAGCCTTAACAGTCTGAGCATAATCAGCACCCATGGAGATCTGAGCTACGTATACATAACCGTAAGACATTGCGATGCTTGCAAGGTCTTTCTTCTTGGTCTCTTTACCGCCAGCTGCGAACTGAGCTACAGCACCAGTCTTGGTAGCCTTAGAGGACTGACCGCCAGTGTTGGAGTAAACCTCGGTATCGAATACCATAACGTTGATGTCCTTACCGGAAGCAAGGATATGGTCTACGCCGCCGAAACCGATATCGTAAGCCCATCCGTCACCACCGAATACCCACTGGGACTTCTTAGCCAGGTAGTTCTTGTTTGCTACGATGTACTTGCAGGTCGGGCAGTCAATGCCTTCCAGAGCTGCAACTAACTTATCGGTAGCGGTACCGTTGGTAGCACCTACGGTGAAGGTATCTAAGTAGTCTTTGCATGCAGCCTTAACTTCCTCAGAAGCGTTCTCGTTTGCTGCAACCTGCTCAACCTTCTCCTTTAACTCATCACGGATTGCGTTCTGAGCCAGTAACATACCGTAACCAAACTCAGCAGCATCCTCGAACAGGGAGTTATCCCATGCCGGACCCTGGCCCTTAGCGTTTACGGTGTAAGGAGTAGACGGTGAAGAGTTACCCCAGATAGAAGAACATCCGGTTGCGTTGGAGATGTACATTCTGTCACCGAACAGCTGGGTGATCAGCTTAGCGTACGGAGTCTCACCACATCCAGCACATGCGCCGGAGAACTCAAGTAACGGCTGTTTGAACTGGGAACCCTTAACGGTGGTCTCTTTGAATTTAGCAACAACATCCTCTTTGATCGGCAGGGTTACTGCGTAATCAAAGGTCTTCTGCTCGTCAAGGTGCTTGTCAAGCTTATCCATGGTAAGAGCCTTCTCGCCCTTCTTGCCAGGACATACGTTTGCACAAGAACCACAACCGGTACAGTCAAGTGCAGATACAGCGATGGTGAACTTGTACTGCGGCATACCGGTTAACGGTAAGGTAGCGCCCTCAACCTTAGCAGCCTCTTCCTCGGTCATAGCAACCGGACGGATTGCAGCGTGCGGGCAGACATAAGAACAGAAGTTACACTGGATACAGTTCTCGGAATTCCAAACCGGAACGTCTACAGCGATACCACGTTTCTCGAATGCTGCAGAACCGGACGGGGTATTACCATCTACATACTCTTTGAATGCAGATACCGGTAAGTTGTTACCTTCCTGAGCACTAACTTTGGTCTGGATGTTGTTAACGAAATCAACAACGTCTTTTCTGTCGCCGGAAACGGTCTTGTAATCAAGTCCCTCATCCTCGCAGTTCTTCCAGCTCTCCGGAACCTCTACCTTAACAACGCCGGTTGCACCAGCATCGATAGCAGCCCAGTTCTTCTTAACAACGTCCTCACCCTTACGGCCGTAGGTCTTCTGAGCAGCAGCCTTCATCAGGTCGATTGCTTTCTCCTCCGGAATGATACCGGTCAGTTTGAAGAATGCGGACTGTAAGATGGTGTTGATACGGGTCGGGCCCATGCCGGTCTCGATACCGATCTTAACACCGTCGATGGTGTAGAAGTTGATGTTGTGATCAGCGATGAATTTCTTCATCTGACCCGGAAGGTGCTTGTCCAGCTCCTCGTGAGTCCACGGGCAGTTTAACAGGAAAGTACCGCCGTCAACCAGCTCCTGAACCATGTTGTACTTACGAACGTATGCCGGGTTGTGGCATGCTACGAAGTTTGCCTGATGGATCAGGTAGGTGGATTTGATCTTCTTATGACCGAAACGAAGGTGAGACATGGTAACACCGCCGGATTTCTTGGAGTCATAATCGAAGTAAGCCTGAGCGTACATATCGGTGTTATCGCCGATGATCTTGATGGAGTTCTTGTTAGCACCTACGGTACCATCTGCACCAAGCCCCCAGAACTTACAGTTAGTGGTTCCTTCCGGAGTGGTAACAAGCGGAGCACCTACCGGCAGGGACAGGTTGGTAACATCATCTACGATACCAGTGGTAAATCTCTTGATGGTGTTGTTCTCATAGATCGCAACGATCTGAGACGGGGTGGTATCTTTGGAACCAAGACCATAACGGCCGGAGAAGATCTCAACCTGGTCGAACTTGCTGCCCTTTAATGCTGCAACAACATCCAGGTATAACGGCTCGCCTAAGGAACCTGGCTCTTTGGTTCTGTCAAGAACAGTGATCTTCTTAACAGTATCCGGGATAGCTGCGATCAGAGCCTCTGCGCTGAACGGTCTGTAAAGACGAACTTTAACAACACCAACTTTAGCACCGGTAGACTTTCTCATGTAATCGATGGTCTCCTCGATGGTATCGTTCACGGAACCCATAGCGATGATAACCTGCTCAGCATCCTCAGCGCCGTAGTAGTTAAACAGTTTGTAGTCGGTACCGATCTTAGCATTTACTTTGTCCATGTACATCTGTACTACTGCCGGAAGAGCATCGTAGTAAGAGTTGCATGCCTCACGAGCCTGGAAGAAGATATCCGGGTTCTGTGCGGAACCTTTCTGAGACGGGTTGTTCGGGTTTAATGCTTTTGCACGGTATTCTGCAATTGCATCCCAGTCAGCCATCTCAGCCAGATCGTCGTAATCCCACTCTTCGATCTTCTGGATCTCATGAGAGGTACGGAATCCATCGAAGAAGTTGATGAACGGAACTTTACCTTTGATTGCAGACAGATGAGCAACCGGAGTTAAGTCCATAACCTCCTGTACGCTGGACTCACACAGCATAGCGCAGCCGGTCTGACGGCATGCATATACGTCGGAATGATCGCCGAAGATGTTCAGAGCGTGAGAAGATACTGCACGTGCAGATACATCGATAACGCCCGGTAACTGCTCACCAGCGATTTTGTACAGATCCGGGATCATCAGAAGAAGACCCTGGGAAGCGGTATAGGTAGTGGTCAGAGCGCCTGCTACCAGAGAACCGTGAACAGCACCAGCTGCACCAGCCTCAGACTGCATCTCAGTGATCTGTACTGTACGGCCGAAGATATTCTTTCTGCCTTCAGTAGCCCACTCATCCGTATGCTCAGGCATTACGGAAGACGGAGTAATCGGGTACATAGCTGCAACTTCGGTAAATGCGTATGAAGCATGAGCAGCGGCCTGATTACCATCCATGGTTTTCATTTTTCTTGCCATTTGATTATCCTCCTACAAATGTGAATATGCTTTAACCCGGGTAAAACCGGGAAGTTTCCAGTGAGAAAAATGCACCGGAAAGAGAAGTCTCCCCGCATAAGGAGACTGACCTGTGTATATTATAGCAACTTTTTATCGATTTGCAAACACGAAAACAGGAAATTCGCGTATTATTTTGCATACAATCTGTCCAAAATCCAAGTTAGCAATTGCTTATTTCTGGATTTTCCGTTGAAAAAAAGAAACAGAAGCGCTGTCAAAAAGCGCTTCTGTTTTGTTAATTTTTCTACAGATTTCAAAAACCCTTTTATTTTCTTTTTACACACCCGGATTCGGCGCAATCGTCGGTGCATTGCCGGAATCGGCTGCTGTCGGCGCATTTCCGGAGCTATTGCCACCGGAGCTGCTGTTGCCGGAATCGGCTACTGTCGGATGGGATACCGGCTGCTGGGATGCTGCAGTGGTAGCCTGGGCTGTCGTTTCAGCCGCAGTAGTCTTTTCTGCAGCTGTATGAGACGGTGCAACCGCCGTTGTCTCCCCTGCCTTATGACTCTCGCCCGCAGAAGAAGTTCCTGTTCCTGCATCGCCGGACGGTACCACAGTTGTTCCATCGGCTGCGGAAGCAGAACTGTCTGCCGCAGAAGATGCACCTGCCGCTGTTGTACCGGTACTGTTTCTTAATATAACCGGCGTGTGTCCTTTGTAGGTAACGCTGTGATCCACATCCTGACTGACTACTTCTCCATTTTTCGTAACGATCAGACGGGTTTCCCACTTGCTTCCCTTGCTTCCCGCACTCTTGACTTTCTCCGTTCCCGGTGTAAGCGTCGGGTCCTCTTCATAGGTCGGTGCAGGCGGGTCAGTCTCACTGAGCTTCGTGGATTTCAAAGAATGGGTAACCCCATCCTCCAGGACCGGAATTCCATAAATGGATACCGTACAGGTCTGGTTGTAATAACTTGCGCGGATACCGATCGCTGCGCTGGAGTTATTTACAAATTTATAATCCGGACCGCCCCAGCTTACGGTTGCATCGGTTCCCGGTGTTACGTAAGAAGGCTCGAACGTATGGGAACGGCGCATGGTCGTTTTCAGTCCTGCCTTCACAACTGCATTGTACATGGTAGAGGAAACCTGACATACACCGCCTCCAATCTCTTGAACGACTTCACCATTGTTGTAAGCAGCTGCCGCCTGATATCCCTTTGCCTCGGTACGCTCACCCACCCGGTTGTTAAAGGAAAATTCCTCCCCCGGCTGAAGCACGATGCCATTGATTGCCTGGGCAGCCAGCTTGACGTTGGTGTTTCGCTTCTGGTTTGCAGTTGTATTGGTCGTGAAAGTGCCGATTGTTTTATATTTTTCCCGTGCGGTTGCCTCGGAAAACTCCGGCTCCACCTCATTTACCGTCGCTGCAATGGATGCACTGAAATCCTTGCGGTTTAAAGCTGCCTGAATGTCAGCCTTCAGCTGTTCCTGATCGACTGCCAGACCGTTTTCTGCCCCTTTAAATAAGAACTTATCATTCTGGGAATCGTATTCAGAAATAGAACCATTCTTTGCTTTTTTATTCCAGAGCGCTGCCACGCTCTCTGCTTCTTTCGCAACTGCATCCTCCAGACCGGTGGTATCCAGCGTATAGCTTTCTTTCGGTTCTCCGGTGTAGATTTCCTGCAAAAGTGCATCCACTTTTTCTGCCATCAGATCATTTACGCCGTAACTCTGATCCTGCCAGGTCACTTTCATGGCCCACGGAAAATCTTTCAGGATCGCAGCCTTTGCTTCATCCCTGGACATGCCGGTAATGTTGATGCCATCTACGGTTACTTCTTTTTCCAGTTCCGTCTCAGGAACAGTAATCTCCGTCTGAGCTTCTGTCTGATCCGGTTTTGATCCGGTCACTTTCTTCATTAAAAATGTGACACAGAAAATTGCAAGGATCAGGATCACACCGCCAACAGCAATCTTTACAAAATCCGGTCCTTTGCCGCCTCTTCTGCCTCCGCGTCTGCCCGAAGAAGTTCTTCTTGTTTCATTATAATAACGGTCCGTTCTGGAAGATGCCGATGTTCTGCTTCCCGAGCTGCGTCTTGCAGCGCCAGCCGCGGTTCCTCTTGCAGAACTGCTGCGCGAAGCAGCGCCGCTTCTGGAAGATGTTCCTGAGGTGCTTCTTCCACTGCCGGTTGTGGTTCTAGCCTGTCTTCCAGCAGAAGTACTTCTTCCACTGCCGGAATAGGAACTGCTTCTGGCCCTGGAGCGCCCCGTCCCGGAATTTTTGCCATTCTCATACTGATTCATGATTTCACCTGTGTTTCTTCTATAATAATCTTTACGCTCATAACGCACTCAAACAGTATAGCATATTCGTTCAAAAAAAGAACCACTTATTTTTATAAAAAACACAGAATTTTTTATTAGTTTTTTTGACGGTATTTTTCCTGTCTGCCAGTTATGCCTGTAGTCTTTCTGTATCGAATCAGGGTGATTTTCTGTCTAATTTTGGAAATTCTGGCAATTGAACGATTGTTAATTTTTTGTTATACTCTTGTTTGTCAAAAAGATAACTAACTTAATTTACGGATGCGCCCAAGGCGTCTCCCCATATGCAATGAAATAGAACAAGGAGGAATCCCAAATGAAAATTCAGAACATCGATAACGTAGAAAGCTTTTTCAAAATCATTGATCAGTGCAAGGGGCCGGTTGAGCTGGTATCCCCGGAAGGTGACCGCATTAACTTAAAATCCAAACTGTCCCAGTATCTCTCCATGGCAACCATGTTTTCCAATGGTTACATCAAAGAACTTGACATCATTGCCCAGGACAAAGAAGATATCGAGCGTCTGATCAAATATATGTACCAGGGCGAATAATGTTTCAAAAAAAGGAACCGTTCTTCCATCGCGGTTCCTTTTTTTGTGAATACGAAAAACCAAATTATTTTTCACAAAACCGGAAACAGTGACAGGCCACTTCTCATATGATGGATTGTAAATATCTTTTCGGAGGCTTTTCATATGAGCGATCTGGCTGCAACAAACTGTGGATGTGGATGCGACTGCAATTCAGGAGGAAACGGCTGCAATATAATCTGGCTGATCCTGATCTTGTGCTGCTGCGGCGGCAACGGATTTGGTTCCGGATGCGGATGCGAACATAATAACGGCTGTAACTGGATCTGGATCATCCTGCTGTTATGCTGCTGTGGCGGCAATGGCGGTGGATGCGGCGGCTTCTGCTGATCCTCTCACGTGCAAAACGTGTCTCATGGTCAGTATTTCGTATGCCAGTCCCAGGCAATGCCTGACAGGTATGCAGACACAGGACAAGAAAGAATGTGTCTTGGCACATTCTCGCGCCGAGGCGCGGTTGCCGAAGCAACCATCCACCCTTGCGCCGAGTGCGCATCCCCGCGGAGCGTTTTTGTTTCATAGGACGCACTTTCCTATGAAATAAAAAAATCCCCCTCACAGACCGAGGGGGAATTTTTTTTGCAGTTTTTCAGTCTTGTTTTTCTTTTTCATTCTGCTTTGGATTTTCGTTTTGTTTTCGATCCCGACTGGAACCCTGTTTCAGATCCGGTTTGGGATTTTGCTCCGGATGTTTGTTTCGTTCTTCCAAAAATGAATTTTGCCTGCGCAGACAGGCTTCACACTCCTCGTCAATCTCATATACTGCATTTCCATCTATGATCAGTCTTGTCTTCATTTCATCACTCCGGGGTTCTGAACCAGGTTTCCTGCTACCGTCTACAGCGAACGTGGACAGGGCTGTTTTATCCAGTTCAGGACAGTGTCTCTTCTACTTTATGATATGCGCACATCCTGCAGCATGATCTGAATTTTCGTCGCATATACTGTTTCAAAACAAACAAGGACAATGCTGTTTTCGCGCAGCGCAAACAGCAGCACAGGGACTTCGTCTATGAGTGAAAAAATGGAGAATCAGTTCAAAATGACGGACTTTGATTATTTAACCGCTGATCCAAAACTGCAGATGTTAAAAGCTGCCATTCCCTATCTTCCAGTTGCACAGCAGCGAATCTTTTCCCTCTTTGTAAAAGTTCAGGAAGTGAAACGGGCGCAATCCATCTTCGAAGGTGAAGAAGTTTCCGCCATGGGGCTTTCCCCCTCCACGCCAAAACCCGCAACGCCCATGCAGCTTCTGCAGATCATCAAACCGTATGCCAGTCCAAAGGAACGGGAAATGATCGAGATGCTGGAAAATTTTCAGATCATCAAGGAGGTATTATGAACACAGGTGAATGGAAAAATGACCCAAGACTCGCCAATATGGACCCGTTCAAGCTGCAGTACATAGAAACCCTTGCAAAGCAGATCTCTTCCCAGTCAAAAGAACAGCTGCTCCAAGCCCTGCTCTCCCTTCAGGCAGATGCAAAAAAGAATCACATTTCTTTCACCGACGCAGAGACGGAGCTTCTGGTTTCCACCATCACGGCAAATCTGCCTCCCGACGAAAAAAAGAAGATTGAAATGCTGCATATCCTTGCAAAAAAAATGGCTGCCAGGTCCTCCTGACAGTCATTTTCAAAATTCTTATTTGCAAACGATATTGATGATCTTGCCCGGTACGTAAATTTCTTTTACGATGGTTCCGGTGATCTTGTCTGCAACAGCCTCTTTTGCTGCTGCAAGGGCAACCTCTTTGGAAGCGTCTGACGGAATGGTCACAACGCCTCTTGCCTTACCGTTAACCTGAACACCGATGGAAATTTCATCATCCTTCATGGCTTCCTCATCGCACTCCGGCCACTGAGCATGGAATACGCTGTCGGTGCCGCCGAGCTCCTGCCAGATTTCCTCGCCAATATGCGGTGCAAACGGAGCAAGTAAAACAGTGAAAGTCTTTAAGGTCTCTTTATCGATACCGCCGGTTTTCTTCGCCAGCTCGATCAGCTTGTTGTTGTACTCCATGAAACCGGATACCACAGTATTTAAGCTGAACTGGTTGAAACGCTGCTCGATATCGAATACCAGTTTATGACGCAGACGAACCATCTCTTTGGTCTCAGCTACCTCTTTATCCTTGCTGTCCTGAACCAGGTTCCAGAAACGGCTTAAGAAACGGGAAACACCCTCGATGCCGCGGTCATCCCACTCTGCATCCAGTTCCGGCGGTCCTACGAACAGCTCGTACATTCTCAGAGCATCACAGCCGTAATCTCTTACCAGATCATCCGGGGAAACCACATTTCCTTTGGACTTACTCATCTTGATACCATTCTTACCATTGATCATACCCTGGTTGAAGAGCTTCTTGAACGGCTCATCGAAATCTACGACTCCGATGTCGTGCAGGAACTTGGTGTAGAAACGGGAGTAGAGAAGATGCAGAACTGCATGCTCTACGCCGCCGATGTACATATCAACCGGCAGATACTTGGCAGCTTTCTCCTTGGAAACCAGCTCTTTGTCGTTGTGGTTGTCCACATAACGCAGGAAGTACCAGGAAGAACCAGCCCACTGCGGCATGGTATTGGTCTCTCTCTTTGCCGGGCCTCCGCACTGCGGGCACTTGCAGTTTACCCACTCATCGATGGCAGCAAGCGGTGACTCACCGGTACCGGTCGGCTGATAGCTCTCAACCTCCGGAAGACGTAACGGAAGCTCCTCCTCTGGAACCGCTACGTTGCCGCACTTCGGGCAGTGAACGATCGGGATCGGCTCGCCCCAGTAACGCTGTCTGGAGAATACCCAGTCACGCAGCTTGTAGTTAACGGTCTTCTTACCAAAGCCCATCTTCTCGATCATTTCCGGAGCTTCTTTTTTCAGTACGGAAGACTCCATACCGTTCCAGTCGCCGGAGTTGATCATGGTGCCGGATGCCTCGGTATAAGCTTCGGTCATGTTCTCGATCTCTTTGCCGTCTTTTGCGATAACCTGGATGATCGGGATGTTAAACTTCTTAGCGAACTCGAAGTCACGGTCATCGTGAGCCGGTACGCACATGATCGCGCCGGTACCGTAATCTGCCAGTACATAGTCGGACAGCCAGATCGGAACCTTTGCACCGTTTAACGGGTTGATCGCATAGCTTCCGGTGAATACGCCGGTCTTCTCTTTGTCCTGCATACGGTCTACGTTGGAACGCATGGAAGAATCGAAGATGTATTTCTCAACAGTCTCTCTGGTCTCGTCGGTAGCCAGGCTCTTTGCCATAGCATGCTCCGGAGCCAGTACCATGAAGGTAGCTCCGTGCAGGGTATCCGGGCGGGTGGTGTAAACGGTGATCTTCTCATCTCTTCCCTCAACCTGGAAATCAACCTCAGCACCGTAGGATTTGCCGATCCACTCGCTCTGCATCTTTTTCACTTTCTCCGGCCAGTCAAGCTTGTCCAGATCGTTTAAGAGACGGTCCGCATAAGCGGTAATCTTTAACATCCACTGACGCAGGTTCTTCTTGGTAACCGGGGAACCACAACGCTCGCAGCAGCCGTTTACTACTTCCTCGTTTGCCAGACCGGTCTTACAGGATGGGCACCAGTTGATCGGGAACTCTTTCTCGTAAGCAAGGCCTTTCTTGAACATCTGTACAAAGATCCACTGGGTCCATTTGTAGAACTCCGGATCGGTAGTATTTACTTCCATATCCCAGTCGTAGATTGCTGCGATCTCGTTGATCTGGCGCTTGATGTTCTTGATGTTCTCGGCGGTAGATTTTGCCGGATGAACGCCCATCTTGATCGCATAGTTCTCTGCCGGAAGACCAAATGCATCCCAGCCCATCGGATGGATAACATAATGACCCTTTAACATCTGGTAACGGCTCCATACATCGGAGATAACGTAACCTCTCCAGTGACCTACATGAAGTCCGCTGCCAGACGGATACGGGAACATATCCAGGCAGTAATATTTCGGCTTTTTGCCGTCATTGACATTGATCGGGTTTTTCTCCCAGTTTTCACGCCACTTTTTCTCAATGGCGCTATGGTTGTAACTTGCCATGATTCTTCCTCCTGATTGCTTTTTAAGGAATGAAAGCAATAAAAAATGCGCCTCTGGACTTAGTGTCAGAGACGCAGGATATTCTTTCGCTTTTGATCCTTACGCGGTACCACTCTGCTTCATGCTTTCGCATGCGCTTTTGATCCGATAACGGCGGATGTCCGTCCCGGCCTACTTTCCACTAGAAACGCAACGGTATGAATACGAAACCATTACGAAACGAAAAGGGTTCGGCGGGCTGCTCCGAGACCAGTTTCTGCGCACATTCTTACTGTCTTGCACCTTCCGGCAGCTCTCTGAAAAGTCCGTCACGCATATTTCTTCTCTTCTTTGCATTTACGCTGTTATCTAATTTAGCATAATTGGAAATCTGTGTCAAGGGTGGAATTCGCCTGTTGAGCACGCTTGCACCTTCGCAACGAAAATTTTCTCATGCTTTCGCATGTCCTTATTTTTCTTCGTACTGTCCCAGATCGATTTCGCCAGAGAACACCTCCACTGCCGGTCCGGTCATAAACACATGTCCGCTCTCACGGTCCCAGGTGATTTCCAGGTTTCCGCCGATCAGCTGGACCTCGACGGTATTCTCCACCAGTCCCAGCATCATGCTGGCAACTGCACTGGCCGTTGCCCCGGTTCCGCAGGCCCAGGTTTCCCCACTGCCGCGCTCCCAGACACGCATCTGCAGATGCGTCCGGTCGATCACACGGATAAACTCACTGTTCACCCGGTCCGGAAAGCGCTCATGCATCTCGTAAGCCGGTCCGATTTTCTCCAGATCCATGCAGTCCACATCATCAACATAATAAACCGCATGCGGATTTCCCACATCGATTCCGGTAAATTCCAGGATTCTTCCTTCGATCTGGATTTTCTCCGGCAGCTCACTGGTCAGTTTGGGAACCCCCATATCTACTTTTACGGTTTTGACTTTTCCGTTTTCCACCTGCATATCCAAATATTTGATGCCGCCAAGGGTTTCCACGGAGATCTGCGGCTTGTCTACGATTCCATGATCATACGCATATTTTCCGACGCAGCGGATGCCGTTTCCGCACATGCTGCCCTCGCTTCCATCTTCATTGAACATCCGCATGCGGCAGTCAGCCACTTCAGACGGGCAGATGAGGATCAGACCATCGGAACCAATGCCAAAATGGCGTTCGCTGACCAGTTCTGCCACGCGCGCCGGATCCTCCACATGCTCCTCAAAACAGTTCACATAAACGTAATCGTTTCCGATTCCCTGCATTTTTGTAAATTTCATAAACTCCTCCAACTGTATTTATCTAATTTTTTCATGATTTGCATCCAACCGCAGACATCCGTGAGACATTTGCGGCAGCTGTTGTCTTCTCCCTACATCAGACTGATGACCATCTGCGCCGTCTCCAGCATATTAGTTCCACTGTCCATGCTGCACTTTTGTATGTACCGGTGCGCTTCCTCTTCTGTCATGTTGTTGCGCTCCATGAGAAGAGCTTTCGCCTGATTGATGATGGCCCGCTCCTTCTCATCTCTCTGTTTCGGCTGCTGCCGCAGTTTTTTTCTGCGTCTCGTCTGCGCCTGAACGATCATCTCCAGTGTTCCGATCAGGTCATGAACCTTTAGCGGCATCGGCAGACACACCACTTGTTCCGGCGTGCCAGATGACCATTTATTTGGGGATGAGATCATCAGCATACTGAATTCCGGACTCATGCAGTCATAAAGTTCTGAATACAGCATGTCTGTCAGACGGTAGCCGCACACGATAATTCCACTGTTCAGATCGTCTAACTGCGCCAAAACCTGTGCTCCGGAGGTACATACGGCGATAACCGGAAACCCATTTTTCATCAGTATGTTTTTTATGCTTTTTGCGTCTTCCGGCTTAGAAAATGCTACAATGATATTCGCCAAAATTCTCACCTCCAGGGGTTGTTGTCAGGTGACTTGAAAAGCTTCTTTTTTCCACAGCAGAAAATCATCAGAATTTATACAAATATTCCTGGACCTCCCAGTCTGTCACTTCTGCACGGAATTTTTTCCACTCTGTGTTTTTTGCCTCGAGGTATTTGTTATAAATATGATCTCCAAGCAGTTCTTTTACAAACGTACTGCCTTCAAACGCTTCAATCGCTTCCCCCAGTGTCTGCGGAAGCTGGGAAATGCCAAGTGCACGGATTTCCTCATCCGTCAACGCAAATACATTGCGGTCTACACTCGGCGGCGGGGTCATCTCTTTTTTGATTCCATCCAGTCCTGCTGCAAGACAAGCTGCCAGGGCAAGATATGGATTCACGGCAGAATCCGGGCAGCGCAGTTCAATCCGGGTGCTGTCGCCCTTGGAACTTGGGATGCGGATCAGGGCACTGCGGTTTGCCAGAGAAGACCAGGCAACACAGACCGGAGCATCATATCCCGGAACCAAGCGCTTATAGGAATTGACAAGCGGATTGGTAAGCAGCGTAATCTCGCGGATATGAGCCAGGATTCCTGCCATAAACTGATAAGCTACTTTACTTAAACCAAGGCTGTCGCTCTCATCCACAAACATATTATTTCCATGTACATCACCCAGGGACATGTTAATATGCATGCCGGAACCATTTACCCCGGCCTTTGGCTTCGGCATAAAGGTTGCGTGAAGTCCATGGCGTTTGGCAATGGTTTTGACCGCCATCTTAAAGGTCATGATATTGTCTGCCGCCGCAAGACCTTCGGTATATTCCAGATCAATCTCATGCTGGGCCGGGGAAATCTCGTGGTGAGACGCTTCCACTTCGATATCCATATCCTCCAGATTCAAAACAATGTCCCGGCGGACATTCTCTGCCAGATCGATCGGTCCCACATCAAAGTAACCGGCATTTTCATGGGTATTGGTGGTTGGTCTTCCCTCCTCATCGGTATGGAATAAGAAGAATTCACACTCCGGTCCTACATGGAACTCATAGCCCATGTCTGCTGCCTCTTTTAATACCTTCTTCAGCACATAGCGCGGATCTCCCTCAAACGGTTCCCCGTTTGGGCGGTATACATCGCACATCAGGCGGGCTACTTTCCCCTGCTGCGGTCTCCACGGAAAAATTGCAAAGGTATCCAGGTCCGGATACAGGTACATATCGGATTCCTCGATTCTCACAAACCCCTCAATCGCAGAACCGTCAAACATACAGCGGTTGTTTAATGCTTTTTCCAGCTGACTTGCCGTGATTGCCACATTTTTCAGCATTCCGAAAATATCTGTAAACTGAAGGCGGATGAACTCTACGTCCTCTTCCTCCGCCATGCGGATAATGTCTTTCTTTGTATATCTGCTCATGTCAATCTCCCTTCCATGATATACATGATTCTATCAAAGAAACGAGGGCGTCAAGAAAACCGTTTTCACGGCTTTTCTGAAACGCCCTCGTCTCGCTACGTCCCATTGCACCAACAACAAAGGGATTTTCATGTTACTGATGATAACAGCTTCCCTCTTTTTTGTCAACACAGGAACGTTCCTGCAAGCTATGCCAAATTTGCTTATCAGGTATAACTTTTCCATATTTCCATGTCAAAAACAGCATTATTTTTTATAGTCCAGTGCCCGGATCGCATTGAGGATCGCCAGCACCGAAACACCAACATCGCCGAATACTGCCGCCCACATGCCAACAACACCAAGCGCTACCAGAATCAGGACTGCAATCTTCACCGCGATCGCAAAAATGATGTTCTGCTTTACGATTCCAACGGTTTTTCTGGCAATGCAGATCGCATCCACGATCTTGGACGGTTCATCGTCCATGATGACCACATCTGCTGCCTCTACTGCTGCATCGGAACCGATTCCGCCCATGGCAATGCCGACATCCGCGCGGGCCAGAACCGGAGCATCGTTGATGCCGTCTCCTACAAAGGCCAGTGTCTTTCCTTCCGGTTTTTCTTTCAGAAGCTGCTCCACCTTTGCCACTTTATCGCCTGGCAAAAGATTTCCATATACGTGGGTAATCCCAATGGACTCTGCCACTTTCTTTCCAACTTCTTCTTTGTCACCAGTCAGCATGACCAGTTTGCCCACACCCTGCTTTTTCAGTCCTGCCAGCATAGCCGGGACATCCGGGCGCACACTGTCGGAAATTACGATACAGCCTAAATACGTACTCTTCTCTGCCAGATAAAGCGTAGTTCCAAGGACAGCTGCCGGAGTATCCACTTTTACATTCTGGCTGTCCATCAGCTTCTGGTTGCCAATGTACAGATCTTTCCACGCTCCATCGATCTGGATCTGCGCATGAATGCCATGACCGGAAATTTCTTCTACATCACCAATCCGGCTGGTATCAACCTCTTTTCCATAAGCATTCTTAACTGACAGGGCAATCGGGTGGTTGGAATGATACTCCCCAAGTGCTGCCAGTTCCAGAAGTTCTTCCCTGCTGCCATGCACCGGCGCAACGTCAGTCACTTCGAATCGGCCGGTTGTCAGGGTACCTGTCTTATCAAAGACTGCTGTATCCAGGCTGCCCATCGCCTCCAGATAGTTGCTTCCCTTCATAAGAATGCCCTGTCTGGATGCTGCACCAAGACCGCCAAAAAAGCTTAACGGAACGGAAATCACCAGTGCACACGGGCAGGAAACAACCAGGAAACTGCAGGCACGGTAAACCCAGGTACTCCAGCTGCCGCCAAGAACGAGCGGCGGAACTACAGCCAGGAGAGCTGCTAAAATTACAACAGCCGGTGTGTATGCACGAGCAAAACGGGTAATAAATGCCTCTGCCTTTGCCTTTCTGGAGCTTGCATTCTCCACCAGTTCCAGAATCTTTGCTACGGTTGAATCATCGAACAGTTTTGTCGTCTGTACTTTCAAAACACCGGTTAAGTTGATCGAACCACTCACAATATTCTGTCCTGCTTCCACCTCTGCCGGCATGGACTCTCCAGTCAGCGCCTTGGTATCCAGTGTGGAAGTTCCTTCCAGGACAATGCCATCAAGTGGTACCTTTTCCCCCGGACGGATGATGATGGTGTCACCAATTTCTACCTCGTAAGGATCGACCTGCTCTTCTGCTCCGTCTCTTAACAGATTGGCATACTCCGGATTGATATCCATCAGGTCGGTGATGGATTTTCTGGATTTGTTTACCGCATAATCGTTGAAGAGTTCGCCAACCTGGTAAAACAGCATAACTGCAACCGCCTCTTCAAGAGAACCAATCGCAAAAGCACCAAAGGTCGCAACTGTCATTAGGAAATTCTCATCGAACACCTGGCCATTTTTTAAGTTTCTGCAGGCACGCAGCGGAATGTCATAGCCTGCGGCAAGATACGATAGTACAAACAGGATCCAGGCCCAGGAAACCTTTTTCTCCACACTCATGGCAATCACAAAGAAAATAGCACTGGTCACAAGGCGGATCACCATTTTTTTCTGTTTTTTTGTCATACAAGTTCCTTTCCATTAACGAAGCACTTTAAACTCTGCCTCCGGCTCGACCTTAGCAGCTACAGCTCTTGCTGCTTCCACCAGCTCGTCTTCTTTTCCATCTTCTACTTCCATAATGAGACGCTGGGTCATAAAACTTAAACTTGCGCTGTTCACACCATCTAATTTTTTGACACCTTCCTCAATTTTTGCAGCACAGTTTGCACAGCATAAACCTTCTAATTTGATGATCTTCTTCATGATAAAATCTCCTTTTTATTTTTTCTTTTATTATTGTTTTCTTTTTCTTCTTTTCGCTGCCGTGTTTTTGAATTATCCCTTTTCCAAAGCCGCTCTACTCGCTGATATGTTCCATACCCTGAGCCAGGATTGCCTGGATATGGGCATCTGCCAGTTTATAAAATACGGTTTTTCCATCGCGTCGGAACGATACCAGACGCATCTGCTTTAATACGCGCAGCTGATGGGAAATTGCCGACTGCCCCATCTGCAAAAGTGTTGCAATGTCACAGACACACATTTCCGACTGACTGAGAACATACAAAATCTTGATCCGGGTGGAATCCCCAAACACTTTGAAGAATTCCGACAGATCCAGAAGCTGCTGCTCATCCGGCATAACACCTTCTACTTTTTTTACGATTTCCTCATGGACATGCATGAATTCGCAGGAGCCCTCTTCCACTTCCTGCTCGATCTGAATTTTCTCCGCCTCGGTCATAGCATTCCTCCGTTTCTTTTATTAAATGAACAACTATTCATATGTTTATATTACCACATATTGCAGTATTGTCAAGTACTTCTGCATATGATCGATCCCTTGCAAAAACAGCCTGCGATTTTTTCAAATCACAGGCTGTTTTCCTCAATTTTCATTTTTTACTTTTTCTGGATTTCATTTCCAATTTCATACCACTGATACTGCTTAGGGAAATGCTTTCATTCCCCTCACCATAGAAGATTCTTTTTTGGAGCTTAACCGTTTCTCTATTTCAGCGCATCTGCCATCGCTTTCATTGCTTCTCTGGTATCTTCATGCACCGCAGATTTGATGGTTACCACCTGCTCCAGAACGTGGATGTCTTTCATCGGTTCTAAGATGCCGCGCATGATCTTTGCTGCCAATGGTGCCCAGGAACCGTTTTCGATGAGTCCGACGGTACGCTTCTGGAAGTTTTTGGATTTTAAGTGAAGCAGGAACTCTTCCATGCACGGGAATATGCCTCCGTCGTAGGTTGCTGCTGCCAGTACAAGACGGTCGTAGTAAAAGGCCTTGCGCACAGCCAGGGAAACATCGGTGCGGGACAGATCAAAGACTTCCACTTCTTCCCCGTTTGCACGAAGCAGTTCTGCCATTTCCTGTGCTGCCTGTGCCGTGTTGCCATGAATGGAAGCATAGGCAACCATAACGCCATGTTTTTCCGGCTGGTAAGTGCTCCAGGTCTGGTATTTCTCAATGTAATAGCCAAGATTTTCTTTTAAGATCGGACCATGCAGCGGGCAGATCATCTGAATATCCAGACCGGATGCTTTCTTTAACAGTCCCTGAACCTGCACGCCATATTTTCCTACAATATTCAGAAAATAGCGTGCTGCCTCTTCTGCCCATTCTTCCTCGGTATCCAGTGCACCAAACTTTCCAAAGCCATCTGCAGAGAACAGGATTTTTTCACTCTGCTCATACGTTACCATAACCTCCGGCCAGTGTACCATCGGCGCCATGAAAAACTGCAGGGTATGTGCACCAAGGCTTAAGGTTTCTCCCTCTTTTACCACAACCTTGCGGTCTGTCAGATCCATCTCAAAGAACTGGTCCATCATGGCAAAGGTTTTTGCATTCCCTACGATTTTTGCTTCCGGATAACGGTCTGCAAAGTTTTTGATATTTGCGGCATGATCCGGCTCCATGTGGGATACCACCAGATAAGCCGGTTTCCGGTCACCCAGCACTGCGGCAAGGTTTGCGAACCACACATCAGTAGCGCGCTTATCTACGGTATCCATAACGGTTACTTTTTCGTCCATGAGCACATAAGAGTTGTAGCTGACTCCGTTTGGGATCGGATACTGGCTCTCAAAAATATCCAGTGTTTTGTCATCGGCTCCAACATATAAAATAGAATCTGAAATAGAAATACCTCGCATTGTCTGTCTCCTCCTGTTTTCGATTGGTTTTATTATAATGCGGCTTAAAAATTGCGTCAACGAACATTTTCTTTCTGGAAGCGTTCTACCATCTTCACAACATCATGGGTTGTATAAGGCTTTTCGATAAAGCCAAATGCCCGGATTTTCCATGCTTCCAGAGAAAAGCCCGGAATGCTGGACATCAGCACCACTGCCGGAGTATTTTTTAATTTTTGAAGCTCCGATGCCAGACTGATCCCGCTGATATCCGGCATCACAATATCCGTAAATACCATATCCACCGGGTTTTCTTTCACAAACTCTACCACAGCCACCGCTTCTTCAAAGGTGCCAAGCAGATTGACATCCTCCATATTTTGAAAAATACGCTCCATCTTTTCCAGAAGATCCGGCGCATTGTCCACCGCAACAACATTGACTGCCATTTCCCATCCTCCATTCCTGTAATGATCCATTTCTGCAACCATCTGCCTTTGCGCCATGTGCACGTGTCCGGCAACCGGATTTCCCAAATTTTCCGGATTTTTCGCTTTCCAGATCAGTAATTTCCATAATCACGGATTCCATCCCGGAAATTTCGGCATATCGCAAAGCGAATTTCCCGATAAAAGATTCTCCACTGCACTTTTGTATTCTTCCATACGCTGGGCTTTGCGGATTTTTTTCACAGGTTTTGCGCTGTCCGCAAATGCTTCTCCCAGATAGGTCCACAATTCTTTCATCTTAAAAAGAACATTTTTATCTCCAGGTATTGCCTTCCGGTAACCTTCCAATACATCCTCGTGAAATGCCCGAATCCGCTCTATGGTAAGAGCAGTCTCTCCGTTTTCTGCCATACTTCCTGTTTCTTTCTGATTGCAGATCTGCATTGCATCTTCCGCCAGCGCCGGATTTGTTAATAATCCCCTCCCGAGCATGATGCCAGAGACCGTCGGATAACGTTCCTGAAATGTTTTAATTTCTGCGCAATCAAACAGGTCTCCATTATAAAATACCTGGTTTTTGCTTTTTTTCAGCGCCATCTCAAATACTTCCCTATGTGGATGATTCTTATAATAATCTTTCTGTACCCGCGGATGAATGATCAGATTTTTCAGGGAATACCGGTTGTAGATTGCAAGCAGTTCCTCCCACTCGTCCGGAGTATTTTTTCCAATCCGTGTCTTGATTGACAGCTCCATTCCCATTTTCGCCATGCCCTCGCAAATCTTGTATAAAAATTCGTCCAGTTCCATGGGATATTCCAAAAATCCGGAACCGCGTTTTTTTGCCACAACAGTCCCGGAAGGACATCCTAGATTCAGATTCACCTCGCGGTAGCCAAATTCCTGCAAACGTCCGGCTGCCCATAAAAAGTCATCCGACTTATTGGTCAGAATCTGCGGAATAACCGGTACCCCTTCATTATGCGCAGGAAGCACATCGTTCAGTTCCCGTGGTGTCAGTTTTCTCGTCTGATTCGGAGAGAGAAACGGGGTGTAATATTGTCTGATCCCATGAAAGTGCCGGTGATGGGCATTCCGGAACACATAACCGGTAATTCCCTCCATCGGCGCAAATAAATAATCCATATTTTATAACTCCTGTACTTTTTGTTGCTGTTTATGCATACATGCCCGCAATGGGATATGTCTATCCTTCTATGCAATAATTCTTTAGTTCTTCTCTTCGTTTTTTGTAATCCGGGCAGTACTTTTCCACTTCCGCCCAGAATTCCCTGGAGTGGTCCATATGCCTCCGGTGTGCCAGTTCATGGATCACCACGTAATCCAGTAATTCTTCCGGCATAAATGCGAGCTGATAGTTAAAATTCACGTTGCCTTTGGCACTGCAGCTGCCCCAGCGCGTTTTCTGATTTTTAACGGTAACCCAGCCTACTGTCACTCCCATAACCTCGCAGTAGTGCCGCACCCGTTTTCCGATTTTCAGCTGAATTTTCATCCGGTCTGTTTTTGACAGAGATTCCAGCGGAGGAGCCGGCGTCTTCTTCCTGTTTTCTTCCCGCTGTGCCGTGAGTTTTGTTTTTTCCAGAATCCATTCCCGGTGTGCCTCCACAAACTGTTTCAGTTCCCGATCTAAAAGACGGGCAGGTATCCGGGCAAAAACCGTATTCTGGTCACGCACCTCCAGCCCAAGGCTCTTACGTGCGGATCGGATGACGAGAATCCGGATTGTCTGATTGATACCCTTTACGTTTAGTTCCTGTATCATAGTTGTCTTCTATGTCCTTGTATTTTCTATGTCCTTGTATTTTCTACATCCTTATGTTTTGATATCTTTGTTTTCCGCATTGCACCTGTTTTCTGTCACCCAAGAATCCGCTGTAACGTCTCCTTCAGTTTTTCCATTTTCTGCTTCATCCACCTGAAATCCCAGATCTTCCAAAATGCAGCGTATGATTTCCATGTTGAGCTCATTATCCTCCGCCACAAGGATGCGCATTCCTGCATAATGTTCCAGTGAGATGGCTGCTTTTTCTTCTTGTTTTTCTTTCGGACTGGCGAGTTCCAAAACTATCCGAAAGCTGAAGGTACTTCCTTTTCCAATTTCACTCTCCAATGCAATACTGCTTCCCATCATTCGTACCAGCTGGTTGCTGATGGCCAGTCCCAGACCCGTTCCCTGCTGTTTGATGGCACTGCGGTCAATCTGTGTTTCTTCTTCCTCTGCAAGTTTCTTCCACTGATAATCCAGACTGTTCACCTGAAAATCCGCATGAAAAGTCGTCAAAAACAGATTGCTTAATCCAAAATGATGTTCCAAGCGCAGTGCCAGCAGATCCAGTGCGGCAGCAAGCGAGCTGCTCCGGTCAAAAAGATTGAGCGCAAGTGATGCAAGTCCCATCTGTTCTACATAGCCAGCCGATACAATCCGCCCCAGTTTCTTTTCTTTTCCGGTATCACGTGCCGCTTCTGTCCAGAACCACAGAAGCGTATCCTGAAGCTCAGCCTGCGCAGCAGCCCGTTTTACACGTTTTAACAAAAGATCCGTGCGGGTTCCAAAATATGCTCCGGCATGGAAACGCAATTCCAGATCATTTTTTGTCAGGGAAGTAAACTGCTGTGCCAGCTCATGTAAGAATGTTCTGGTCCCGGTTCCGCTCACGAACATCAAAATAGGAGTTGATGAGATAACTGGTCGAAACCTCCGTGCCAAGGATCCCATATACCACACCATTATGGATCAGAGGCAGCGAATAGGTAATCATGCGGTGGTCATCCATTTTATGGTCTTCGAGGATAAACGGCTCCGCCCAGTACCCAAGCTTGATTTTTTCTGAAGCTGTGCGCAAAAATCGTCATACCAGCTTTCAAATGCTTCTTCTGTCACGTAAGGTGCCACCGCATCCTCCCTTGGAGTTCCTGCTGTTTTACCACCTCATCCAACGCATCCATGGAATTCGCTTCCTTGCGGACCGGAAGATAAGCCGACTCACACACAAAGCGAAGATTAGCATGTCTTTTTGCTGAACAGCATATGCTGTATCCGCATAGGTAGAAAAAATATCCGGAAGCGGCTCTGCGCCCACAGTTCCGTTCACCGCATCCGATACCGCCTTTTCCAGATCTGAAATTGAGCCCTGGCTATATCCCTCGACATAAATGCCAAGATCCTTTCCTGTCGTTCCGTTAAACTCAGAAACCAGCTCATCAAACGCCGCCTGCTGTGCTCCATTGTAATAATGCCAGACAGTCAGGGAAACCGGATTGTCCGGATCCAGAATACTGCTGCTTTTTGTATTTTTTGTTTTTGCGCCGCAGGCAGAAAGCACAGCTGTAAGAGCTACCATACTGCCCGCCACCACAAATTTTCTTCACTTTCTCATATCGTTCCTCCCAAACAGCTCTGTTGTAATCCTTATCATCCATCATAGCACAGATTTCTGGCGCAGGCAATCGCAGAGCCAACTAAACAATATCGCACAGTAAATCAAAGGGGCGAAAGTTTCCACAGCCGCCATACATGGCGGCTGCGGGAACTTTCGCCCCTCGTTCGTTACTGTGCAATATTGTTTATTTTTTATTTGCGGAATGCTGCTACCAGTGCCTCGGCATCATTATAATTTTGTGCCTTCAGCTCACTGATGAACCAGTTGTCGATTCCGTCTACTGCATTTTTGAAGGAATCGATATCCAGATCTGCATACGGGGTGATGGTCACACCGTTTTTGCTGCTCCAGCGGCTCATGATCTCTTCGTCTCCGGCGCGGTTGATCTCACGCTCGTAGCGGGTAGCTAAAGCGCCACACTCGTCGATGACAGCCTGCTGCTCCGGAGTCAGCTTGTCGTAGATTTCCTGGTTGATGCAGAAGAACAGGCAGTCGTAGTTTGCGTTCCATAAGGAACAATACGGCTGTACTTCCTGTACACTTGCTGCGTCGATTGCAGGAAGCGGATTCTCCTGACCTTCTACGGTCTTCTGCTGCAGGGCCGTGTAGGTCTCGGACCAGTTCATATTGGTGGCGTCTGCGCCCCATCTCTTGTAGCACTCCATCAGCAGGTTGCTTCCTGCTACACGGATTTTTAAGTTCTTCATGTCATCCACGGACTTGATCTCGCGGACACTGTTAGTCAGTTCACGGAAACCATTCTCCGCGATGCCCATGCAGTGCAGGCCATACTCGCTTAAAATGTCTTTTAACATCTCACCGGCCTCACCGTCCAGCATGGCGTCTGCATCCTCAACGGAATCAAACAGATATGGAAGGGACACCACGTTAAAGCGCGGGTCAAACGCAGAGTAAATCAGGTTGCTGTGCATGGAAATCTGAACCGGATCCCCATCGATCAAAGCCTGGATCCCCTCAGACTGGTTTCCGTTGGTCAGCTGGTCTGCCGCGTATACATTCACCTTGATCTTTCCGCCGGTTGCTTTTTCAACGAGCTCGCCGAACTTGCGTCCGCCCTCGGCCCAGGTACTGGTCTCGGTGGTGGAACAGGTAAAGTTCCAGGTCTGCTCTTTCCATCCAAGATTACTGTGATCCTCTACGGAATCCGCACCGATGCTGCTGTCTGATTTCTCGGTAAAGACTGCGATCAGGTCTGCTGCATCTTTGTAGCCCTGATTCTCCAGCTCTTTCTGATACCACTCAGCTACGCCGGAAACAGCATTTTTGAAGGAATCTACATCCATATCCTCGTATTTGGTAATGGTAACGCCGTTGGTGTTCTGCCAGCGGTCCATGATCTCCTCATCACCGGCACGGTTGATGTAACGCTCATAATCAACCGCTTTCTGGCCTGCCTCATCGACCACAGCCTGCTGCTCCGGTGTCAGAGCATCATAAATCTTCTGGTTGATGCAGAAGAACAGGCAGTCGTAGTTTGCGTTCCATAAGGAGCAATACGGCTGTACTTCCTGTACGCTTGCTGCGTCGATTGCCGGAAGCGGGTTCTCCTGGCCCTCTACGGTCTTCTGCTGCAGGGCCGTGTAGGTCTCGGACCAGTTCATATTGGTGGCATCTGCGCCCCATCTCTTGTAACACTCCATCAGCAGGTTGCTTCCTGCAACACGGACCTTTAAGTTTTTCATATCATCCACGGATCTGATCTCGCGGACGCTGTTGGTCAGCTGGCGGAAGCCGTTCTCTGCAATACCCATGCAGTGCAGGCCATACTCGCTTAAGATGTCTTTTAACATATCACCGGCCTTGCCGTCTAACATCGCATCTGCCTCTTCGACAGAGCCAAACAGATACGGCAGGGATACCACGTTAAAGCGCGGGTCAAATGCAGAGTAGATCAAGTTGCTGTGCATGGAAATCTGAACCGGATCTCCGTTCATCAGTGCCTGGATACCCTCGGACTGGTTTCCGTTGGTCAGCTGGTCAGCTGCGTAAACATTGACCTTTACCTTGCCTCCGGTTGCCTTTTCCATGAGTTCGCCGAACTTCCGTCCGCCCTCAGCCCAGGTACTGGTCTCGGTGGTAGAACAGGTAAAGTTCCAGGTCTGCTCTTTCCAGTCTAAGTCACTGTAATCGCCAATGGTGTCAAAGTCTGCGCTTCCACCATCTGCTGCTGTGCTCTGATCACTATCTGCCAAAGCAGTAACTGCCCCGCTGTAGGAATCCCCGGCCAGTGCCTTCGGCAGGAAGGTGGACACAACCGGCACATAGGTGATCAGAAGCAGGACAATCACGGATGCGCCGATCATCGGCATAACCGCACGGGAAATCTTCGGAATATCGACCTCCATACCCTTTTTCAGCTTGACAGAGATTGCAACAAATAAGTTTACGCCAACCGGCGGGGTTACCTGTCCGATCGCCAGGTTTACGGTTGCAACGATACCAAAGGCAACGACATCGTATCCGAGTGCCTTACATACCGGCAGCATGATCGGAATGAAGATGTACATCGCAGAGTTTGCATCGATGAAGCAGCCTGCGATCAGGAAGATCACGTTCACGATCAGAAGGAAGGTGAACTGGTTGTGTGCAATGCTTCCAAGCAGGTCGGATGCCGCCTGTGCGATACCAAACTTGGTACATACAAAAGAGAACAGAGACGCACTGGCTACGATCAGCATGATGCCGCCGGTGGTCTTTCCGGATTCTACCAAAAGTCCTCTTAAATCCTTAAAGGTAACTTCTTTATAAATGAAAATACCAACAAACAGACCGTATACAACAGAAACGGCTGCTGCCTCAGTCGGAGTAAAGATACCGCCGTAAATCCCCCCCAGGATGATGACCGGCATCAGCAGACCCCAGAATGCATCCTTAAATGCTTCCCAGCGTTCCTTGCCGCTTGCACGTTTCTGGCTGGACTGAATGTTATTTTTGCGCGCCTCGATCATAACCACGATGACCAGAGCCACACCCATTAAGATACCCGGAACGATACCTGCAGTAAACATATCTGCGATGGAAACGCCGGTGATGGATGCATATACCACGAATGCGATACTCGGTGGAATGACGATCGCGATGGAGCTGGCGGTTGCCATAAGAGCCGCGGAGAACGGAGCGGAGAAGCCGCCCTGCTCGATCATAGCCGGGATCAGCACGGCGCCCAGTGCAGCCACGGTTGCCGGGCCAGAACCGGAGATCGCACCGAAGAAGCAGGCTACGATAACGCACACGATCGCGATACCGCCTCTTCTGTGTCCGACACAGGTATTCACGAATTTGATCAGACGTTTGGAAATGCCTGCCTTCGCCATAATGTTACCGGACAGTACAAAGAACGGAATGGCAAGCAGCAAAAACTTGCTGATACCGGAATACATGTTGGTTGCAACGATCGTTAAGGATGTCCCGGAATACAGGATCGCACAAACGGAGGAAAGTCCGAGGCAGATTCCGATCGGGATACCCATGATCAGGAAAATGAAAAATGAGATAAACAGTACCGCACTGATCATTTGTCATCGCCCTCCTTTCCACAGCTGTCCAGATAAAATTCGATAAAATGCAGGATCATGCAGGCTGCGCCGATCGGCACGAAGGACCAGAAGATCCACTCCGGCCAGTTCAGCACAAACGTGCGCTTGCCGTTCTGCATCTGGGTGATGACCTTATCCAGACCATACTTGAATAAAACTGCGGTGAAGGCTACAGAAAGGATCGTGCTCAGAAGCAGAAATCCCTTTCTTGCCTGTGCCGGAAGACGGTCAGTCAGAAGTGTTAAATTGACCAGTTCGCCGTCACGGCATGCCAGTGCTGCTGCAAGCAGCGTGATCAGTACAAAAACTGCAACAACCAGTTCCTCGGTAAAAGACCAGGACTGATGAATGACTTTTCGTGAAAATACATTTCCCACGGTCAGAACAAGAATGAGCACGGTTGCGATTTCCAGCACCAGTTTTTCCAGTCCTGCGAGGGCATTCATGAGTTTTTTGTAGGTTTTCATATACCTTTTAACCCCTTTCCCTTGTGATAAATGGTAACTGTCCTGCATACAAGTACAGACACAGTCACGATACCTGTTTTGATACTACCTGTTTTGTTTTGGAATTTTTGGCATACAAAGAACCTGCTGTCGGCAGACACCCTATGTATTAAGAGTTTTGGTAACTGTTCCGTATAGAGCTTCCCAGTTACAGATTTTGATTTTCAGACACCAAATGCATAAGACCTGCTGTCGGCAGTCGCCCCGTACATTCAGAAATCAGATCACCTTCAGATACGCGATATGCGCACTCTGGTTTTACAGAAAAAAAAGGTCCATCCCATTCAGGGACGGACCTTCATTTCTCTTTTGAAACCACCCTGTTTCAAGTAAGAAACAGATACAAACACGTGTACCGGTATCTTTCATTATTACTTTTTCTCAGTAAAGTATGAACGAGATAATGATACACTATTTTAAAACTATCGTCAATTCTAAATTTTTCCTAAACTTTATAAAAGTTTCGTTCCTGTTCGCACATGCGTGCCCAGCCACGGGATTTAGTTAAATCCGAAGAATTTCTGGCTGATCTTATAACCGGCAATGGATACGGTGCGTCCGCTCTTTCCAGGCAGATTCATGCTCTGACCTAAGAAGCCCCAGCGCAGGCGCATATAAAGGGCAAAATCCTGCTCCTTCAAATCCTTCCAAAGCTGTTTTTTCTTCTCCATATTTTCATCGGTTCCAGACTTAATGGCAAGAATGGAGCAGATCGTCATCATGATCTCGAGGTAGCGCACCATATAATGACGCAGCTTGTAATTTGTGATCTTCGCATCATGGTAATACCCCAGCATCAGACGGGTTACCAAAAGCTGCTGGTCGATACGCCCGATCATGACCTGCTCGTTGACTGACTGGTCCTGTCTTCCGATGAAATACCGGTAAAAGTTTACATCCAGATAATAAAATGTCTTTACATACGGAAGCGGCTGGAATACGAAAATATTATCGACATAGAAGGTGTGCTTCGGCAGTTCCAGGCCACACTCCTTTAACATCTGCGTACGGTAAATGACCGAATGCATCAGAATATACTGACCCAGCATAAATACCTTTACATCTTTCCAGGTGCAAAGCTGACGCTTTGGAAGTGCCGTACGGTACTGCATGACCCGTTTGTGCTTTGCCCCCTGCTTCTCATAGACAAAGTTAGTGATAAGCATATCCAGGGTCTGGTTGCCCATGACAAAGCTTCTAAGCGTCTGCAGAACTTCTTTATATGCCTCCTCATTGACCCAGTCATCGCTGTCTACCACTTTAAAATAGACACCGGTCGCTGCCCTAAGACCGGCATTGACTGCCTCACCGTGACCTCCGTTTTCCTGGTGGATGGCCTTGCAGATACCAGGGTAACGTGCCTCGTACTCGTCTGCGATCTGAGCCGTATTGTCCTTCGTGGAGCCGTCGTCCACGATCAGAATTTCTACCTCCTCTCCGCCCGGAAGCAAAGACTCGATACAGTTTCTCATATAGCCTTCAGAATTGTAACATGGAATTGCTATCGATAATAATTTCATACTTTTTCAAAAACCTCCTTGGTTTTATATAACGATGTGACAGCCACCAAAAAGCCAGCTGCTGCCAAAATTACCGCTGTCTGGGTCTGCAGGACCGGCAGATTTCCAAAAGAAAGCCCGTCCGGAAACGATGGAATTTTGGATGCCTGCCTTACATAAGCGGCTGCCACGGAAAATGCCGCTGCAGCCATATTTGCTCCTGCATGCAGAAATACCGCCGGAGCCAGCCTGCCGCTCCAGACCGTCACCAGTTCCAGGCAAATACCCAGCAAAAAAGCATACACTCCCTGACCGAGATTTCCATGATACAGTCCAAACAGCAAGGCACAAAAAATCACGGACAGGCGCGTCCCCATATACATGCACAGTCCCTTATGGATAAACCCCCGAAATATCAGTTCTTCCGTCAATGGCGTAAGCACCACCGTGATCAGGATCCGGAGCGCACCTGGTGTGCGGTATATGGTTTCCTGCACACGGCTCCAGCCTGTTGACGGTGCAAAAAGTACCTGCAGCACCATATTCAGGCACAGACATGCCCCAATCCCGGTCAGTGCAGCAAAAAAACAGCCTTCCATAAAGCGATTTCTCCCGTCAGACCTGTTTTTTTCTGTTTTCTGCAGTGTTTCACCCGCTGTTCTCTGCGTTGATTTCTGCAGCTGCAGCATTCCTGCGTTTTGTGCCAGAATCTGCATTTTTGTCAGATTCCGGTATACGGAGAACAAAACGGGAAATGCCAGAAGCGCACCTGCCCCAGTCACCACAAGACCGGCTTCCGATCCTGACAGCAGGGAACGGATCTGTGCATTTTTCGCATGTTCCGCAAACAAAGAACAGCCTGCCATGGCTGCCTCTGTACACAGTTCATAAAAGACAAGCGGTCCAAGCAGCAAACATGCAGTCTGGAACGCTTCCATTTTCAATCGTTTCTTCCGTGTTTTCTTATACATATTTCATTGCATTGCGTATCCGTAAGGCACCAATGGCGCATCCACGGACTAATTTTTCAACAATGTCATCCTTTTTCCTATAACTATTTCACTATACCACAAACCGGTTGCAATTTTCAAGCAGAAACACTATAATGAATCCAAACAGGGACTACCTAAATAAAAAACTACATACAGAAAGGGTTCAATCATATGGCAAAGAAAAGAATTGTTATTGCGCTTGGTCACGACGCTCTTGGTACCAATCTCCCGGAGCAGAAAAAAGCAGTAGCTTCCACCGCAAAATTAATTGCGGATTTCATCCAGAATGGCTGGCAAGTCGCTGTCGTTCACAGCAATGCACCTCAGGTAGGCATGATCCACACCGCTATGAATGAGCTTTGTTTTAACCATGAAGGAGAAGGTTATACTCCTGCTCCCATGTCTGTCTGCTCTGCCATGAGCCAGGGCTACATCGGCTACGACCTTCAGAATGGGATTCGTTCCACGCTGTTAAAACGTGGTATCTATAAGCCGGTATCCACCGTACTTACCCAGGTTATGGTTGACCCTTACGATGAATCCTTCTACAATCCAATCAAGAAGGTAGGTCGTTATATGACCAGAGAAGAGGCCGATGCGGAAGAGGCAAAAGGCAATTATGTTACCGAAATTCCAGGCAAGGGCTGGCAGCGTATCGTATCTGCACCCAAACCAGTTGGTATTGTCGAGATCGATACCATCCGCACCTTAATGGATGCTGATCAGATCGTCATTTCCTGCGGCGGTGGCGGTATTCCGGTTCTGGAACAGGGCAGTGAACTGCGCGGTGCCAGTGCTGTCATCGAAAAAGATTCCGTCAGCGGACTCCTCGCAAAAGAGATCGATGCCGATGTTCTCATGATCCTGACCGATGTTGCACAGGTAAGCTTAAACTATGGAAAAGCGGAAGAGGCCCCGCTCTCCCACCTGACTGTGGAAGAAGCAGAGAAATATGCTGCTGAAGGTCAGTTCGGTGAAACTTCCATGCTTCCTAAGATTGATGCTGCTGTTTCTTTCATCAAGTCCGGAAAGGGCCGCAGTGCCATCATCACAACCATGGCAAAAGCGGAAGAAGCCGTAAACGGTAAGGCCGGAACTACCATCGAGTAATCTGATATCTGATCCAAAAAATATTTGTTACTGTTCACGCATGCATGCCCAGCAACATGAACAACCATTTCAAATTGGAAACGTGCTCCGCCAGGCGCACACGATGAAAAACGGAGTTTTGCAAAACCGCAAAACTCCGTTTTTTAAATCCGTTATCTGTTATCGTCCATACTTTTATGACCCATATATCTTGCATCCGCTCCTGCCATGTTCTTTCACATAGTAAAGAGCCTGATCGGCATCTTTAAAAATGGATTCTCCTGGTCTGAAAAAGCTGCTCCGACGCTTAACGATACCGCCGGCAGACCATCTGCTCCAGAAGCAAAACGTTCATTTGCAGCGGCAATCTTGTCTTCGATCGTATAGTTTAAATCGCTGGTCATTTCCACCATGACAATTGCAAACTCATCCCCGCCGATCCTGCATACATAATCAATGCTTCGAAATGCTTTCTGCAGGGTGTCTGCTACCTTTTTCAGGATTTCATCCCCTGTTGCATGCCCATAAGTATCATTCACCGATTTAAAGGTATCTACATCTACCAGAATCAGGGCAATTCCATATAGGTGCGCTGACCGGTCATGGCATAAAGCCGAACCTGCTCCGTCAGGTAATCGGAATCATCCTGCAGCTGCTTTGCTGCCCGCTCACATTGGATATACGATTCCGTCGTGTCATGCAGAATCAAAAACTCCCGCTCACTGATCATGGAAATAATCAGAAACAGAGCCGCCACAAACACGGTAATGCCTATGCTCTAGGAGCTTACTCTTCTGATCTTAATTTTTTTGCCCATCCCTATTCTTCTTTTTTGCAGCAATAAAAGACTTTGAGGTTTTAGTCGCTGTCCTGGTCATCATGGTTATCCAAATTGTACTACATCTTTGATCGGCTGTGCCGGAACAACTTCCTCTGCATAAAGCACCGGTCCCTCGCCATTATAATCCTGCCAGTACTCAATCTCAACTCTGGCCCGTACAGTGACCCATTGTCTGGTTTCCAGGTTTCTGGCTTCCTTGGACTTGCAGATGTAACCCAGAAATGTCATATCCTCTGCACAGCAGGTCATAGCCATACGTCCCGGCACAAAATAGTTCTTCGGGAAATTCGGAGATTTCATGACCATAGCAGTAAATTCCACAACTTTGCCCTTATAACGTTCTGGCTTGTCCATACAGTCAATATACCAGATGCCATAAGCCTCCGGACTGATCTTGATGACATCAGCCTTCATATCATACGGAAGATCTTCTTCCGAAATCTCATCGATCTCGCCATTTTCATCCTCAAAAACAATTTCACACTTGGTGTTCATGGATTTGAGCATGCGCTTATAACGTTCCAGATCATCAATGCCGTCGCAGCGATTACAGATGATAAGTTCAGAATTTTTCACCATCGCATTTAACAGAGACTTCATATTCTTCACATACAAATCGAACGTAGACATATCGATGATGGTGATCTGCTGATAAATGGTCCAGTCTTTCGGGAGCTTTAAATCATCCTGATTCCACATGCCATTCCACTCGATCAGCACACGCTCCGGCTGATGCAAAAGTTCCAGATCGGTTAACTGCTCTGGTGTGATCTGGTCTAAACTGTCTACATATACAACGGAAGTCTTTGTATCTTTTAAAAGGGCATCATCGTATTCCGTGTCGCCTTCCTCACAAACGATCAAAAGGGTCTTTCCCTCTGTCTGGAAATAATCCTGTTCCATTGTGAAGGACAAAAACTCGGTTTTTCCGGCTTCCAAAAATCCATTGATCAAGAATACCGGCGTTACTTCATCGTCAATCATTGGTCCCATATTTTGTACCTGTCCTTTTTTCTTTTTAAGAAAGCGCTGATGCATTCAGCGCCTTCTTCTGATCTATTTGGGCAATTAGTTTCTTCCAAATGCTTTCTTTAATTCGTCTTCCTTTAAGTTGGCACCGATGACACATACCTTACCGGTATAATCCGGTGCTCCGGTGCGGATCTCATACTGCTCCGGCACCATATCAAAATAGTACCACTCGCCTTCCTTCTCGCTCGGAAGCATGCCTTTTGCACGGAGAACATCACCGTATTCATTGCCGTAAGCCAGTTCTTCCAGAATTGCAGTCAGATTTTCCTTGCTGCAGGCATCGATGGTCTCAAGCCCCCAGCTGCTGAATACCTCGTCTGCATGATGATGATGGTGATGGTCGTGGTCATGGCAGCCGCATCCGCATTTCTCATCATGGTCGTGATGATGATGCTCATGATCGTGGTCATGGTCCTCACAGCCGCACTCCTCGTCATGGTCGTGATGATGGTGCTCATGATCGTGGTCATGGTCCTCACAGCCGCACTCCTTATCATGGTCGTGATGATGATGCTCATGATCGTGATCATGGTCCTCACAGCCGCACTCCTCGTCATGGTCGTGATGATGGTGCTCATGATCGTGGTCATGATCCTCGCAGCCACAGCCGCAGTGCTCGCCATGCTCGTGGTGATGGTGGTGTGCGTGCTCCTCCTTTACCTGGGCCAGCAGTTCTTCCATCATGGTGTCCGGCTTTTCAATCAGCTCTAAAAGCTGTGCACCGGTCAGCTGGTCGATCGGAGTGGTCACGATGCTTGCATCCTTATTGTGCTCGCGAAGCAGATCAACATCGGCTAAAACCTTCTTGGAATCTGCCACATCGGTACGGCTCATAACGATGGTTCCTGCATTTTCGATCTGGTTGTTGAAGAACTCACCAAAGTTCTTCATATACATTTTGCACTTGGTTGCATCTACGATGGTTACTGCACTGTTCAGTTTTACATCCAGGTTCTTTGCCACATCGCGCACTGCGTTCATAACGTCAGAAAGCTTGCCAACACCTGACGGCTCGATGATAACACGCTCTGGTTTGTACTTGGTCAGTACCTCTTCCAGGGATTTTCCGAAATCTCCTACCAGAGAGCAGCAGATACAGCCGGAGTTCATCTCACGGATCTCGATGCCGGAATCTTTTAAGAATCCGCCGTCAATGCCGATCTGACCAAACTCGTTCTCGATCAGGACAACCTGCTCACCCTTGATGGCCTCCTGTAAAAGCTTCTTAATAAATGTTGTTTTTCCTGCGCCTAAAAAGCCGGAAATAATATCAATCTTTGTCATGATGATCCCTTCTTTTCTTTATGCTCTGTCAAGCAGCTGTTAGCAGCTGCTATCGCTATCGTTTCCCATTCTGTCACAAAATGTCCAGAATGTCAATATGCCGGGCAGGTTGTGCCCGGCATATCATGTTATTGCTGGTTACTGGTTATACATATGTGACCGGTAACCTTTATTTTCTTTTTTCCATATAAGCACTGATGCCGTCAACCACTTCCTGATCCAGGATGTGCTCCATGCGGCAGGCATTCTCCTCTGCCATTTCCTCAGAAACACCCGTTACCTCCTGCAGGAATGCAGTGAGGAGCAAATGGCGTGCGTAAATAGACTTTGCCTTGACAAGCCCTTCCTCGGTAAGCTGGATGTCACCACCCTGCTCCATGGAAATGAAACCCTGGTCACGTAAAAGTCCCATGGCCCTGCTGACACTCGGCTTACTAAAATTCAGCGCACGTGCCACGTCAATGGAACGCACAACTCCTTTTTTTTCTTTGATCATCAGTATTGTTTCCAGATAGTTCTCCCCTGATTCGTGCATACAACAACAACCTCCTGTCCCATCATGGGATACCGCAGCAAGTCTGACAAACGAAAAAACGGGCTGCGAATACTATAATCATAAACGATAATCCCATGCAAGTCCAGCACTTTTCCGAAGTTGTACGAATTGTTTCTATAAAAAAATTCTCAATTCATCATTTCATTCTGAAGTTGTTCGAATTTCTCCATATAAAAAACTTCTTCTCCGGAAAAGCAGACACCCGCTTTATTCCGGAAGTAGATTCCGCATGCTCTTTAAGCTGATCAGAAGTGTCGAAGTATTGTGCAAAAGCGCAGAGGTGGCAGGCGGCAGAATGCCAAGAACGCCAAGCGCGATCAGACCTGCATTAAACCCTACGATCGTGCGGTAGTTCCAGTTGATCCGCTTCATCAGATGATTGCTGATCAGTTTTAATGTTACCACCTCGTAGAGGTTGTCCGCACCAATCGTTACATCTGCGATCTCTCTCGCAAGCTCCGCACCATCACTGATGGCAATACCCACATTCGCTGCGGAAAGTGCCGGGGAATCATTGATTCCGTCACCGATCATGATGACCTTGCGGCCTGCATTCTTTTCTTTCTCCACAAAGCTTGCCTTATCCTCCGGAAGCACCTCGGAATAGTACTCATCGACTCCTGCCTTTGCAGCGATCGCTTTTGCCGTACGTTCACTGTCGCCCGTCATCATGACAACCTTGCTGATGCCTGCCTCTTTTAAGGAAGCAATGACATCGCGCGCCTCCTCACGCAGCGGATCCTGAATGCAGATCACGGCTGCCAGGGCACCGTCGATTGCCAGATACAGATGGGAATATTCCGGCGGAAGGGCATCGAATACGTCCTGTTTTCCTTCCGGTATGGTACATTTCTCGTCTTCAAAGACAAAATGAGCACTGCCGATGATGGCTTTCTTCTCGCCATTTTTATCCTCCAGGGTTGTGGAAATGCCATGTGCCACAATGTACTCCACCTTGCTGTGAAGTTCCTCATGAACCAGTTTTTTCTTCTTTGCTGCATCAACCACTGCCTTTGCCATGGAGTGCGGGAAATGCTCCTCCAAGCATGCCGCGATCCGGAGCAGTTCATCGCTGCCCATCTCGTTAAAGGATACTACATCCACAACCGTCGGCTGCGCCTTGGTCAGGGTTCCAGTCTTATCAAAGACAATGGTATCTGCCTCGGCCATCGCCTCCAGATACTTGCCGCCCTTTACCGTAATGTCATACATATTGGCCTCACGGATTGCGGAAAGAACAGAAATTGGCATAGCCAGCTTTAAGGCACAGGAGAAATCAACCATCAGAATCGACAGTGCCTTCGTGGTATTTCTGGTGATGAGCCAGGTAAGACCCGTGCCGAGCAGGCTGTACGGAACCAACGTATCAGCCAGATGCTCTGCCTTGCCCTCCAGGGAGGATTTTAATTTTTCTGATTCCTCGATCATGGTAACGATCTTGTCGAACTTGCTGGAACCACCGGTTTCTTTGACGCGGATGGTGATCTCACCTTCCTCGACAACAGTGCCTGCATAAACAGAGGCACCTGCTGTCTTGGCTGCCGGAACCGACTCGCCGGTTAAGGATGCCTGGTTGACCATGGCTTCTCCTTCGACCACTTCGCCATCGAACGGGATCACATTGCCCATGTGAACACGGACAAGGTCTGCTTTCTGGATGGTATTGGTCGGAACCAGTACCTCCTGTCCATCGCTCACCAGCCATACTTTGGTGATGTTTAAGGACATGCTGCGTGCCAGATCTCCCACCGATTTTTTGTGCGTCCACTCTTCCAGGATTTCACCAACACCAAGCAGGAACATGACGGAACCTGCCGTATCGAAGTCGCTTCTTATAATCGAAACGCCAATCGCGGTCGCATCCAGAACCGGAACTTCAATCTTTCTGGCTGCCAGTGTACGGATTCCTTTCCATATATATTTCACGGATTTCACCGACGTGATCACTGCCCGGATGCTGGCCGGAAGGAACATGGTATTTCCTGCACGCAGGATCACGCGGGTCATCAGCTTGTCCCAGTATTCACTGTTTAAGGCGCGACCGGAATTCTGCAGATAAGACTCCGGGACCTCTGCCTTCTCATAAGAGAATGTCTGCAGATCGCGGACAACCTCATTCCGGTCTCCGTCAAAATGAATGACCATTTCGCCAAGACGTTCCCGTACTTTTACAGAAATCGCATATGGCTTCGCGTTGAAGTAATACTGCAGAGTGTCAGCCTGCTCGAAGCTCATGCGGCCCTGCAGGATCTGGACACGGATTCTGCCGCGGATTTCATGTTTGATTACAAATTTCATGAGATATCCCTCTTTTCACTACGGATATGTATTTTGTATGTATTTCAAAGGAAAAGGGATGCAATCACTTCTGCTGCATCCCCCCATTTTCCTGTTTTCACGTTACGATTCTGTATCATCCAACACCGTAACATTCCTGCAAAAACCGGGCGGCAAGTCACAGATACCGCCCTAAAACACAAGCATTACTCAGCGTCTGCTGCTGCCTCGGTTTCTTCTGCTTCAGCCTCAGCTGCCTCATCTGCAAATGCAGCTGCCTCAGCTTTCGCTGCACGCTCCTCGTTGATCTGCTGAGCCTCAGCGTAGATGTCCTCTGCGTTTGCCTGTACGCTTGCTGCTACGTTCAGAACACATGTCTTTGCACGAAGAACAGCTGCAGTACAGTTGGTATAAAACTTCTTTGCATCCTCACTTGCAAGAACTTTTACGCCTGCGGTGCCAAACAGAACACCTGCTGCAAAAATTCCGGATTTCTTAACATCGAAAGCTTTTAAACATTTTAACATGACTGGATTCCTCCTCATATGTAATTTTTTTGTTTATCGGGTATTCTAACGCATTCTTTTTCAAAATTCAAGAGTCTTTTTGATAAAAATTATTAATAATGGAAGAAAAGGAATGTTAATGATAATCTTTCTCATTAACATTCCTTTTCACGATTCTCCGCCCGGAAAATGAACTTCCTGTTTCAGTCCGGAGGCAGAACCGTCTTCTTCATTTCATGCGAACGCCATATGTTCTCCCATACCGTAATCAATCCGATACATGTTTTTTCTCTGAATCAGACCAGCTTCTTCCAGTGTTTTCACCATACGGTAAACCGTAGCCATGCCAATGCTTGGGTCACGTTTTGCTGCCTTATAATAAATTTCCTTGCAGCAGCTGCACTCATCCTGTAAAATCACATCAATCAAAAGTTTTCTCTGGCTGGTAATCCGGCAGCCATTCTTCTTCAATTCCGAAATAATAAATCCTTTTTTTGCCTCAGCTGACATATGATACCTCCTCTTGGTTGTTTGCTCTTTCCGGTTGATTTTGGTTAGTTTTTGCTAACTTATGGTTTTACAGAAAGGGCAGACAAAACTGCCCTGATCTGTTTGTTTCTTATTTTGTTTTTGGTTTCGGAGTGGAAGGATGACAGCTTGCACAGCCGGAACAGCCGGCACAGCTTCCAGAACATCCACCTGATTTTTTCTGCTGGTGACGCTTTCGGATCACATAGAAACAATATCCGGCGATGACGGCCACTACGATAATATCTGCTAACACTTCCGTTCCCTTCTTTCTATGCTGTTCACAGGTTGTGTAGACAGCAGCACATTTTAGCTGTTCTGTAATTCCAGTGTATCATAATGTCATGGACAAACAGCTTTTCATTTTAGCACCAGTTCCTGTATTTGTACAGTATCCATGCTATGAATGCAGCTCCGGCCGGTGAAAGCCGGAGCTGTAAAGATCTTATGTATCATTTGTTTTCAGAGCTTCTTACAACGTTATGAAGCAGCCTGTACTGATCTCTTTGCGTAGGTCTTCTGGTCTTTATACGGATCCGGACGGAACAGCATGAAAAGCATGAAGAGTAATACAACGAATCCAACTACAGTACCAACACCGAAGGTGCCATACAGTAAGAAGGAACCAACCTGATAAATAACCAAGGTTACTGCGTAAGCAAATACATTCTGGAACACAATTGCAAACCAGAACCATTTGCGGCTCTGCATCTCTTTTGCCATGGTAGAGATTGCTGCCAGGCACGGAGAATCAAGCAGGTTGAACAGCAGGAAGCTGAAACCAGCCAGAGCAGTTGGGAACCACATGCCAACACCAGCTGCAACGGTATCTGCATCCTCGACATCGCCTGCAACGTTTGCAAGAACGCCCATGGTAGAAACGATACCCTCTTTTGCACTGAAGCCGGAGATTGCTGCTGCAACCGGCTGCCACTCGCCCCAGCCAAGCGGTGCGAACAGCGGTGCGATCGCGCCGCCGATGATAGCCATTAAGCTGTCTGCGGAATCCTCAACCATACCAAATGCGCCATCCTGTACACCAAAGGTGCTTAAGATCCACATAACTACACATGCTAAGAACAGTACGGTACCTGCTTTGATGAAGAAGCCTTTCAGTCTCTCCCAAACGTGAAGCAGGACAGTTCTTGCAGACGGAATGTGGTACTGCGGCAGCTCCATAACGAACGGAGCCGGCTTACCGGAGAACGGTTTGGTTTTCTTTAACATGATAGCTGCGATCAGAACTGCTGCGATACCGATGAAGTACATCAGCGGAGTGATCATGCCAGCGACATCCCAGCCGGTTACGTAACCAGCCATAACACCGCCCATAAGAGCGATAACCGGAAGCTTTGCACCACACGGAACAAAGGTTGCAGTCATAATGGTAAGACGTCTGTCGTTATCCTGCTCAATGGTCTTGGAAGCCATAATTCCAGGAATGCCGCAGCCGGAAGAAATCAGCAGCGGAATGAAGCTCTTACCGGAAAGTCCGAAGTGACGGAACACACGGTCCATAACGAATGCAATACGTACCATGTAACCGCAGTCCTCAAGGATAGACAGGAACAAAAACAGGATTGCCATCTGCGGCATGAATCCAAGGACGGCACCCAGACCACCAATGACACCGTCAACAGCCAGGCTGATGATGAAATCGCTTGCGCCTGCGTTGGTAAGGAAGTTGGTTGCAACATCCTGAATAGCACCTACAAAGGTATCATTGGTCCAGTCGGTGACGAAGGTACCAACGGTAGATACGGAGATGTAATAAACAACCCACATGATCGCGATGAAGATCGGAATACCAAGAATACGGTTGGTTACAATCTGGTCGATCTTATCGGATACGGTCATCTTGTCTTTTCCCTTCTTAACAGAAGAGGAAACGACCTTCTGGATGAATTTGTAACGCTCATCGGTTACAATGCTCTCCATATCATCATCATGCTTTTCTTCGATTTCTTTTCTGGTTGCCTCAACGATACTTGCAGCAGAAGCCGGAAGTGCGATGCTCTCAACAACCTTGCTGTCGTTCTCAAGGAACTTGACTGCATACCATCTTTTCTTGTCAGCAGTGATGCTGTCCGGAAGAACCTCTGCAACCTTGGCAACTGCTTTTTCCATCTCCTCAGTGAAGATTTCCTTCGGCAGTGCTGCCTCTTTCTTGTGGGCAACTTCAACTGCCTTATCGATCAGCTTGTCAAGACCGGTCTGCTTTAATGCGGAGGTCTCAACCACCGGGCAGTTCATTAACATGGAAAGACGTTCAACATCAATCTTCATGCCTCTCTTCTCCAGAAGATCCGTCATGTTTAATGCGATGACAACCGGAACACCGGTCTCAATGAGCTGGGTGGTTAAGTACAGGTTACGCTCGATGTTAGTAGAATCCACAAGGTCCACGATCACATCCGGATTTTCTTTCAGCACGTAGTCACGGCTGACAACCTCCTCCAGTGTATATGGAGACATGGAGTAAATACCCGGAAGGTCGGTTACGATCACATCCTCATGTTTTCCTTTTGTTTTTAATTTGCCTTCTTTTTTCTCTACCGTAACGCCCGGCCAGTTACCTACATACTGGTTTGCACCGGTGAGGGCATTGAACATGGTTGTTTTACCACAGTTCGGGTTTCCGGCAAGTGCAATCTTAATTGCCATTTTCTTCCTCCCTGAAGCCAGATCCTGGCTTTCATTCTTCAATGTTGTCCTATGTATGATTCTTTGTTTGTCACAAAAACTGTATCGCGCAGAACTTTCAATCCCAAAGTTTCCTGCCGCGTACAATAACTATTTTACCTCTACGCACTGGGCATCGTCTTTTCTGACAGACAGCTCATAGCCTCTGACGGTAATCTCAACCGGGTCTCCAAGAGGAGCAACTTTTCTGATGTAAAGCTCGCTTCCTTTCGTGATACCCATGTCCATAATACGACGCTTGTAAGCACCATCACCACTGATTTTGGTTACCACAACGGTACTTCCAACTGCTGCATCACCTAAAGTCATCGTCTTAAATCTCCTTTCCCAAAGATCACTGCCTGATCACCGCCCTGGGTCTTCGTGGCTTCCGTTCGAATTCTTAATGGTTTTATGCCCTGATTCTTTGCGTTCTCCGTTCCGGCCCTCTGCAGCCATTTGATCCTGGCAGATATGTTTTCATTTGTATATAGTTACGTACCTCACGGAAACTTACGCTACCATGATGTGACGTGCCATATCCTGGTTAATTGCGACTCTGGAATCCTTGATGTTCACGATCACATTGCCTCCGATCGCTGAGATCACGGTAACCTCGGTTCCTGCCACGAAACCAAGATTCTCCAGAAAACGTCTGCACTCCTCATTTCCTCCAACCTTGTGGATTCTGCTCGCCTGTCCAACCGGCGCCATAGTAAGTGGCATCATAACTCATCTTCTTTCTTTTCTTATAGTATATAAATGAAGCTGCATTGTAACTGATGTAATAATTTAATCTGACACTTACACCAAATACAGTCAGGCGGAAGCATTAGCACCCGCTAACTTTAAATTAGTATAGGCTAACTTCGGTTAGCAGTCAATAACTTTGCAGCAATTTTGTCATTTTTGTTAGTTGTTGCTAACCGCAAGTTTTCTTATTGAGAAATTTTTATTACTATTGTAAGCTTGACAGATTTTTCCAGGAAAATATGGTATGATAGGCATATCTTAGACGTGTTTTGGAGAGGTTATCGATATGATTGAACTGGTTTTTAATGAATTTCTCAGCACATTTCCATTTTTTATATTGGCTTATCTGCCGGTCTGCGACCGCATGCGTTTTGCATTCAAAAAATCCTTCCTGATCATGTGCGTCTGGGAATCCGTTTATCTTTGCCTGTTTGCCCTGCTCGTGATTTTCGGATCGCCCAGTGTTTCCGCCCAGTATCTGGCAATACCAGTGCTGTTCGCCCTGATGGTATTTTTGGTTGAAACGGATATTGGCATTGCCGCATTTCTTTTTTTATTTACAATCGATTATCTTCTGGTTATCCGGGCTGCAACCTTTTGTCTCTGCCAGAAAATTTTTCATTTTTCATTTCTTACCTGGCAGGCCGGGATCATCACCCTGGTGCTCACCCTGACGACTGTATTTTTCATGTCAAAGTTTTTGAGAGGGATTCTTTCTGACCTACTCTCTGTGCAGCTGCCGGAATTCTGGAAAACTGCCTGGCTGCTCCCATGCTCTGCAACCGTCATAGTCCTGCTCCTTACCGGGAACATCCGCAGCGGGGTCATAAAAAACAATGCACTTATGGCAAGAATCCTGCTTCTGGTCTGCATGTTTCTCATCAGCCATCTGATTCTTTTGTTTATCCGGAATCTACAGGAACAGATCATGGAACAGGAACGAAACAAAGCGATGGAAAATCTGTTAAAAATTCAGAGGAAACAGTCCGAAGAGCTCCAGACACGCATCAAAGAAAACCGCAGGGCAAGACACGATTTCCGTCAGCACAGGGCCGTGATCCGTGACCTGGTAAGCCGCGGGGACTTAGATTCCTTAAAAAATTACCTGGAGGAATATGAACAGCAGTTTCCCGATTCATCCGACCAGCTGTATTGCGGAAACCTTGCCTTAAATGCTGTCCTCTCCTATTATGCAGACCAGGCAAAACAATATTCCATACCCATAACACTCAAAATCGAACTGCCGGAAAAACTGCTCATCCCGGAAACCGACTTTTGCGTCCTGATCGGAAATCTTCTGGAAAATGCCCTCGAAGCCTGCAAAGCGCAGGTCAGCGATCCCTTTATCCGCGTTCTGATCCAGCAAAACCAGATGTCTTCGATCACGGTCGCAGTCGACAATTCCAGCTTCTATCGTCCAGTCTGGGATGGACAAAAGCTTCTCTCCAGCAAACACCCTGGAAACGGAATCGGAACGGAATCCGTGCGTTATATTGCGAAACGCTGCAAAGGTGATGCACGCTTTGAGTGGAAGGACGGAGTGTTCTACGCATCGGTTATGCTGAACCTGCAATAATTCTTTTCCTGTAAAAATTATTGGACACGTCACTGACGCCTCCTCGACATGCAATACACCAAAAACGACTGCCCTTTCATGTCAAACCACATGAGAAAGCAGTCGTTTTCGTTTTTCATGACCTGTGTATTAAGAATACACTTCTTCTATTGTTCGTCAGAGCCCATATTTTTCTTTTGATAAAGCTCCATTACTTTTTCAACATCATAATCCGGTGCCATTTGTTTTGCAATCTGGTAAATAAGCTGCACAAAGGCTTCGTCCAATTCCAGAGTTTCTGCGATCCGTAATACGGAATCGTTTTTCTGCATTTTCTTTACAATAAGCCGAACCTGTTCCAGAAGCTGCCCCTCTTCCAGTCCAGCTTTATGACCCTCCGCGAGACCAGCTTCCCGGCCCTCTGCAAGACCAGCTTTATGACCCTCCGCAAGACCAGCTTCCCGGCCCTCTGCTAATCCAGCATTTCTGTATTGTTTTTGCAGTAATTGATAATTTCGCTCTTCATCGTATTCATAGATGCTCACTTTTAACACCTCCGCACGATTTTTTCGCAGGAAATCTGCCAGCACATCATTTTTGATACATTCCTCCATTGCATCATTCACTGCCAGAACCAACGGGAGACCGCTTTTCTGCTTTTCGCGTACCAACGCTACAAACGTTGAATAATCATGAAGCTCCCTGCATTTTTCCATTAATGCCACATTATGCCCTTTGTTGATGTTTAACACAATTGTTTCCAGGTGAGAATTCCAGCTTTTTCTGTTCTTCTCTTCTGGAATTCCCTGTTTGATTGTTTCGTGGTTTCTCAAGCATAGAAAAATTCCAGTAGATTGTTCAGAATGGCAATGCCATAGAAAATTAGATAAACCGCACGGTGAAATAGAGGTTCCCATGCTGTGGCTAAAAGAATGTTCCTGCTTTGCTTATAACATACCATTTTTATGCTGCATTGGCAAGGGAAATCTTCTTTATATAAACAATATTGCACAGTAAGTCTCTGTAGATACGGAAACACAAGCCAGCCGGTACAGGAACGCATTTGGGTGAAAATCCTTTTGCTCGTGGGCTGCGCCGCCTATTGTTGGAACTGCGACCCAAACTCGCACGCGCTGCGTGCTCAAACAAGGGTCTCCGTTCCAACGCTATGCTCGCCCACTCACGGATTTTCAAACAAATGCTTATCCTGTACCGGCTGGTTTGCGTTTCCTGTGTACTGGCTTTACTAGAATAAAAACCTGTAACCATTACTGATTCGGCAGATAGTTAGCCTATCTCTGCCATTTCAGTAGTGGCTGCAGGTTTTTCGTATGTAGTGGAGCCAGTACAGTAGAAAGCACCCGCCCCGCCATGCGTAATAAGCATTCGTTAGCGAATTTTGCCCGTTTTGTGAGTATAGCGATCGTTTCGGAGCTCTGTCTGAGCGAACGCAGTGAGCGAGTTAGCGGAGGAACGATCTATAGGCAACGGAGCAAAACGGGCGAAAATTCGCGTGAATGCGTTTACGTATGGCGGGGCGGGGGCTTTCGGACTTACTGTGCAATATTGTTTATTTCTTTACAACGCGCATAAGCACACTCTGTGCGATCGTAAACAACACAAATGTAGCCAGATTCACCATGACGACGCTGGCACCTGCCGGGGTGGAAAATCCGTAGGAAAAAATAATTCCAAGGAGGAAACATACAACAGCCAGAACTCCGGAGCAGATGACTACACCGCGGAAGCTTTTAAAGATTCTCATGGAGGTCAGTGCCGGGAAAATGATCAGGCTGGAAATGAGCATGGCGCCCATCATCCGCATGCCGAGTACAATGGTGACCGCCGTTAAAACAGCGATCAGAACATTGTATAACTCCACCCGCACGCCGGTCGCTTTCGCAAAGTTTTCATCGAAAGTTACAGCAAACAGTTTGTTGTAGCAAAATACAAACAGGCATAGCACAATGATAGAAAGTACTGCGCTTAAGATAACGTCCTCACGGCTCATCGCAAGAATGCTTCCGAACATGTAACTGCTGACATCGGTTGTCATACCGGTTGTCAGGGAAGTGACAATAATGCCAAGGGCAAGGGAGCTTGCGGAGATCATGGCAATGGCTGCATCGCTCTTCACTTTTCCGTTTTCAGTGATGCGGAGCAGGAAAAAGGCTGCCAGCACAACAAGCGGGATTGATACCTTAAGCGGAGACCAGCCCACGGCAATGGCGATGGATAACGCACCAAAGGAAACGTGGGATAAGCCGTCTCCGATCATGGAATAGCGCTTTAACACCAGACTGACACCCAGCAGGGCGGAGCAAAGCGATACCAGGATTCCGCCTACCAGGGCGCGGACCACAAACGGATAGGAAAGCATTTCCAGAATCATACTCATGCCTCTTCACCTCCCAGAAATTCTTTGCCGGCCACACTTTTTTTGTATTCTTCTGCTGTTCCGCAGAATACAACGTTCCGGTGAAGATGCAGGATCTTGTTGGCCTGGCTGATGACATTGCCAATATCGTGGGATACCATGATGATGGTGATCCCGTCTTCTTTATTCAGCTTCTTAACGAGATGATAAAAATCCTGGATTGCGGACGGATCAAGACCAGTGATCGGCTCGTCCAGGATCAGAAGCTGTTCCGTGGCACAGAGGGCACGCGCGATCAGGACACGCTGCTGCTGACCTCCGGAAAGTTCCCGGTAACATTTATTTTTCAGATGTTCAATGCCCAGGCGTTCCAGATTATGCGCTGCAAGTTTCCGTTCCGCCATAGAATAGAATGGACGGTTTCCCCTGCGGCTTAAAGTTCCGGACAGTACAACTTCCTGCACGGTAGCCGGGAAATCCTTCTGAGCCGCGGTCTGCTGGGGAAGATAACCAATCCCCCCACGTTTCAGATCATCTGCCACAGTAAGCGTTCCGCCCGTTGGCTTTAAAAGACCCAGCATGCCCTTAATGAGCGTACTCTTTCCCGAGCCGTTTTCCCCTACTACGCAGAGATAATCTCCCGGATAAATTTCCAGATTCAGATCAACAACCGCGTCCTGGTTTTCATATCCAAAATCAGCATGTTCGCATTTGATAATCGGATTCATCAGTCAATTCCTTTTCTTAAATTTTCGATATTCTGGCGCATCAGTTCCGCGTACGTAATGCCGGAATCAAACTGCGCCCTGGTAACATTGTGACAGGAGTGAAGAAGCAGCGGCTCTGCCCCGGTTTCTTCTCCAATGATTTCAGATACCCGGTGACTGCTCAGTTCCAGGTAGTATACCACTGGAATCTGTTCTTCTTTTACCTTGTCGATCAGATAGGCGATCGTTTTTGCGCTCGGCTCCGTGTCGGAACTGCAGCCCGAGAAAGCCGCCCGGTAATCCAGCTGGTATTCATCCGCCAGATAGCGGAATGGGAATTTATCACCCATCACGATCATGTTTCGTTTGCGATTTCTGGACACCTCACGGAAGCCTGCATCGATCTCTTCCAGTTCCTTTTTGTAATTTTCAGCCCCCAGCCGAAATACCTCTGCATGTGCCGGATCTGCCTCTGCCAGTGTTTCTCCGATCACATCCACCAGCTTCATGGCATTCACCGGCGAAGTCCAGATGTGCTCGTCGTACTCAATCGTTTCTTCATGACCATCGTGATCCACGTAGTCACTATGATCATGATCGTCGGTCTCCTGGGCATGCGCTGCATGCTCCTCCGGTGTCTCTCCACTGTGGTCGTGATCGTCAACTTCCTGTGCATGCGCCGCGTGTTCCTCCGGCGTCTCTCCACTGTGGTCGTGATCGTCAACTTCCTGTGCATGCGCCGCGTGTTCCTCCGGCGTCTCTCCACTGTGGTCGTGATCGTCAACTTCCTGTGCATGCGCCGCGTGTTCCTCCGGCGTCTCGTGACTGTGGTCGTGATCATCACTGTCTGTATGGGAATGCACATGATCATGGTCGTGATCGTGCCCGGCATCTTCCATGCCTTCCACGATTTCCTCTTCTACGGTATCTACATAATCCATCATAGTAACAATCGTCATGTTGGAGGTATCCAGGGCCCCCAAGGTATCCTCCAGCCAGTGTTCCATGGTTCCGCCGTTGCTGATCAGCACATCCGCATGCTGGATTGTCCGGATGTCAGCCGGGGTTGGCTCAAATGAGTGACTGTCCATGCCTGCCGGAATGACCATCTGAAGGTCTACCTGGTCACCAGCAATCTGCCGCACGAAATCATAGTACGGAAACAGAGTCACCGCCACCTTTAATTTCCCATTTTCTTCCGAAGAAGCATCAAAGGCGCCCTGGCTTCCTTCAGCCGGTCCGCATCCACTAAGAAACACGGATGCACCAAGAAATACTGCCAGCAGACATTTCGGCAGCCTGTGGCTTTTCCAAACTGTATTGTGTCTGTTTAATTTCATGTTCATTTCTTTCTGTTGCTGTCTCACCGCTGCAGACAAACCTGCACAGTGATATGTCTCTGTAACATCAGACAGCTTCAGTCATCATGCATTGTGACTGAAGCTGTCTCATTTGGTTGCATAGTTAGTTTAAGTATACCACATTCTTTTTATTATGAAAAGAATCATTATTTACAGATTTTCTCGATCCACTGGACCAGTTCTCCGTCATAATCAGCATCTCCATGCGGCTGATCCCACACCAGTGCATAATCTACATCGGCGTCGGTCTTGTTCTCCAGACTCAGAGCCATCCCAGCTCAGGAAAGTGCTCAGATCCGTCCCTTTTTCGGTTCCAGCAGTGCGTCCTGCATTCCCGGTTTCAGTGCTCCCTGCTTCCGGCTTCGTTCTGTCTGCGTTCTCTGGCTGACCGGCTGCTTCCGTTTCTTCTGCATCTGCCGTCCGGTCTGCTTCTCCTGGTTTTCCCGCATCGTCCAGCTTTCCCGCTTCATCCGGTCTGGCATCCAGATATCGCAGCTGCTGCGGTCACTGCCGCAAGCCATAAACCGCTCTGGTAAAATCGTTTATTCCGCTTCATAATGATATGCACTCCTTTTCATGCCGTCCATTTTATATAGCGAATGTGATTTGAAAATGGAAATTCTGTGTTCATTCTGTGAAATCCCATCCACATTCCTGCATTATTTTACAGAACAATTTTCACAGGAAAGCACAAGAATGCCCCGCGACCCAGACTTTTCATCCGGCATCCACGGGGCATTTATCATTACGTGGCATATCGAGGAGGCGCCGGTGGCGCGTCCGCTGATTTTTTACCGTTGCTTCAACCTGCAATATTACAATTCACGGATACACAAGCGACAACAGGATTTTTATCGATATGATTCTTTTTATTTTGCCAGTGCTGCACCAAGTGCCTTGCATGCTGCCTCATCATCATCGTTCGGAGTCAGATTTGCGATCACACCCTCACCGTTTACAACATTTGCGCCAGCTGCACGCATACGCTCTACCCATTTGCGCATCCATTCGCCATCGCCCCAGTCATAAGAACCAAAGAGGCCAACGGTCTTGCCAGAGCAGATTCCCTCTACTGCGGTCACAAAATCATCCATTTCTGCATCCAGTTCCTCATCACCCATTGCAGAAGCGCCCAGTGCGAAGCTGTCTGCATCCTTTAACATAGAAACGTCTGCTGCGGATACCTCGATGACATTTGCCTTTCCGCCTGCTTCTTCCACACCTGCACCTACAGCCTCAGCCATAGCCTGTGTATTTCCTGTGCTGCTCCAGTAGATTACGTTTACTTCTTTCATGTTCGTTATTCTCCTTTCTATTTCCGGCTGCATGGTATTTTCATGTTTAGGACACTGCCACATGGGACAAGGTCCGTCCGCACATGATTTCCCTCAAAGCCTGTTCTTTCACCCGGTCATACAGGTCAAAGATTTTTTCAGCTTCCTTCGGATTCTGGTATACTTTCCAGTAGCGGGATGTCAGGCTGTTTTCTCCGCGGTTGATGATAAACCCTTTCACGTCTCCCACCGGATATCCAAGCAGAACGCCAAGTTCATGAGGAAATTCTTTCGCAGTCCCGGCATACCGCTGATACCGTCTCCGAAGTCTCGCCAGCACAGACGCTACATCAAACCGGTCATAGCCGCAGTTTTCCAAAAACTCCCGGACTTCCCGGCTTTTCAAATGCCGTTCCAGCTGTTCATAGCGGTAGAGAAATAAAACTTCTTTTTCTGCATCCATATAAAGCGGAATACAGATAATCCTGCTTTTCTTCAGATATGCACGGATCTTACGCCATCCGCCCGGTTTCATGGTAATAAGATTCGAAATCTTTACTCCTTTTAAAACCGGGGCACACTGTGTCACAACCCGGAAGCCAAACTTTTCTTCCGATGTACAGTTGTTCAGAAAATGAAGCATGGTCTCTGCTGACATGTGCCATTCCTCCTGTAAGGTTTCTTCTTGGCTCGCATCTGGTTACCCGTCGCTAACCCGATGTGTTTATGTTAGCATAAGCTAACTTTTAAGTCAATCCAGTTTTCTGAGGAAAATTTTCATTAACTGTTTATTGAGAATTTCTTGTGATCTGTCCGGTATCTTTTGATTTATTTTTACACATTTTTACGATTTTATTACACCGGTTGATTTTTCTTCGTTCTCCTGATACCATCTTGCCAGGAGGTCAAGCAGCATGAATCAACGAAAATACCGGATTGGAGATGTGGCAAGCCTTATGGGCATGAGCCGCGACACCATCCGCCATTATGAAAAACGCGGACTGATCACTGCACAAAAAGCAGAAAATGGTTACCGTTATTATACAGAAACAGATCTTTCCAGGCTTCTCGGTATCCTTTACCAGAGAAAAATGGATATCGGCCTGGATGATCTTGCTTCACTATGGAACGCAGAGGATTCTGCCGATTCAAATGAACAGTTAAACCGGATCATCGACCATCGTCTGGAAGAAGAAGAGGAAGCGATCCTGGAACACAAACGCAAAATTGCCCGCTTAAAACTCACTAAAAATGACTGTGAAAACATGCAGAAATATGCGGGGCAGATTTTTCTTTGCTCTATTCCGGATTCCTATCTGATCGAGTCCAACCTGACCTTTCAGGATGGTCTGGAACAATGGTTCCAGTATGCAAGGGAATACAACGGGTTGGACACGATGTATCTGTTTGATGAATTTCAGCTCCAGACAACATCGTCAGAAACGCCCTTGACAGTTTCCCGGCATGCAGCACAAAAGGATGCCCTGTGTCTCAATTATCAGCGTTCCTCTCTCCTGCTCCATAAAGATATGGCAGAATATGCTGATTACCCGATTCCCACCGACATTCCCTGTACAAATCCGTCCAGACAGTATCTGTCTGCATTCTGCACTTCGCAGGACCGCATTCCGCCCGTCCAGGTGATAAAGGATATGATCGCACATGCGCAAAAGAATGGTCTGAACTGCCAAAATCAGCTGTTTTCCACCTTTCTTATACAGGGAATACGCGGACAAGAGCAATGCTATTACATGCAGCTTTTTCTTGCAGTATCGGGTTGTTAAAAACGAAAGGCTGAAAAACTGCTGCGAAAGGCTTTTTCAGCCGTACGAAAATTCAAAAGCGGACGCACCAACCGGCACGTCCGCTTTTCTTTTTTAGTTTGTAATGGTTTTTTCTGTATCACAGTCAAACACGTGAACCATCTCAGCATCCAGTCCAAGCCGGACCTGATCCCCGCTCTTTAACGGAATGGAAGTATCTAAGGATGCAACCCATCCGGTCTGGTCCACATCGAAATAGATCAGCGCATTTGCTCCAAGCATCTCATATACCTTGACATCCACATCAAAATGTACCAGGTCTGCTTTCTCTTTTTCTGTTTCTCCCCCATAAATATGCTCCGGACGGATTCCCATGATGACTTTCTTTCCAATGTATCCGCCGTCTCGCAGTGCTTTCGATTTTTTTTCGTTTAACGGAACCCGGATGCCGCCAAACTCCAGGATCACGGTATTCCCCTCTTCAACCGCCTGTGCTTCTATCATATTCATCTGCGGGGAACCGATAAAACCGGCAACAAACTTATTGCATGGGCAGCTGTATAAGTTCTGCGGGCTGTCTACCTGCTGGATCACACCGTCTTTCATAACAACGATCCGGGTACCCAGGGTCATGGCCTCGGTCTGGTCGTGGGTTACGTAGATAATGGTTGCTCCCAGGCGCTGGTGCAGCTTGGAAATTTCCACACGCATCTGTCCGCGCAGTTTTGCATCCAGGTTGGAAAGCGGCTCGTCCATCAAAAATACCTTTGGCTTGCGGACAATGGCGCGTCCCATCGCCACACGCTGACGCTGACCACCAGACAGAGCCTTTGGCTTACGTTCCAGAAGCGGTTCCAGATCCAGGATTTTCGCAGCTTCCCTTACTGCCTTATCGATTTCATCTTTCGGAACCTTATGCATTTTCAGGGAAAATGCCATGTTATCATAAACTGTCATATGCGGATACAATGCATAGCTCTGGAATACCATGGCAATATCGCGGTCTTTTGGCTGTTTTTCGTTCATCAGCTGTCCGTCGATATACAATTCGCCATCCGAAATTTCCTCCAGACCGGCAATCATACGCAGCGTCGTGGATTTTCCACAGCCAGATGGTCCGACAAAAATTACAAATTCCTGATCTTCAATTTCCAGATTGAAATCTTTTACTGCCTCAAATCCGTTCGGATATCTCTTGAATACGTTTTTTAACTGTACGTTAGCCATATGCCCATCCTTCTTTCTACCATTATTTTACTTCTCATTCCACAGCCTTCTGTAATGCATCTCATTTAAAAATGCTTCATTCGGCTCCAGATAAATCGCATCGTTTTTCGTGTTTAATGTAAAAACAGAAGCATCCGGACGGTTTGATGTATAATCGCGCACCCGGCGGCTGCCAGCCGGCTGTCTGCCTTTTACAAAAGATTCCACTTCACTTACAGAAACCTGATATAACTCTCTGCGGTTTTCTTTTCGTATGATTTTGGAAATTGTCATACTTCCATTTACATACTCAAATTCATATTCTATTTTCCAGCTCTGAATCAGCAGAAAACTGATCACAGCCAGCGCAGCACTGACTACCAGAAGTGCCCTTATAAGAAACAGGCCGTTGAATAAAAAAACGATCGTTTCTACAATCAGGAGAACTTTAAAACATTTTTGTTTTCTTCCTGGCACATAGGGGATGCTCCATTCAAATGCAACATCGTTCATTCATTCCCGCCCCCATTTCTTTCATACAGATTTTTCCGGTACTGCTCCGGTGTCATACCCTCGACCCGTTTAAATACTTTGGAAAAATAGGTTGTATTTTCATATCCCAGAATATCTGACACCTGGTAAACCAGTTTTCCGTCCGCCAGCAGTTCTTTTGCCCGTTTCATTTTCTGCCGGTTCACATATGGAATAAAATTCTCATTCATGGAACTTTTAAAGAATGAGCTTAAATACGGCTCCGATACTCCGATCAGTCTTGCCGCATCGGATAACTGAATCGGCTTATCCAGATTCTCTTCGATATAATTCAGTGCACTCTGAATGATATCGGATTCCGATTTTTTCTGTCTTGTAAAAAACTGACCGGTAAATTTGGGGATAAAATCCATCCACCAGTTCTGAAGTCCCTGAAAGCTGGTCATATTTACAATTTTCTGATAGTGCTTGTAGCTTTCCTGGACTTCAATCTCCTCAATCGACCCGCCCAGAAGTCCGGCCTTTTTGGAAAACCGGCTCAGGATTTCAATCATCAGTTTTTTTACCAGGTTCACAGACAAATACGGATTCCCGGAAATCTCATCGAACAGCTTTTGCAGCGTATTTTTGATATCTGTTTCCGAAATCTTTGCAATTCCATGCTCCAGCTGTTCCATGTAACTTCCCACATCAAAAGGAAAAGTTTTGTTGATCTCCAGCGGTTTCTCCATGAATACGGTTTTGGGACCACATTCGTAGAAACCATATACCTCAATGGCATTTGCCACATGGATAAAAAACTGGTCATCCTGCTCCTTGAAATGATACGGTGTGATACTGATGTAACAGCGGTTTGTGACAAACTGAAAGATCAGTTTCCGAAGTTTTTCCACCTCTTCCAGCGTTGTTTCTTCTTTCAAAAGAATGAGCAGTTTCCCTTCATAAAAAGCACTCATCAGGGTTCTTCCAAGCTTCTGATAATACTGACAGGCAACCGTTTCTACGATTTTCATGTCCGTGATTTCTTCCGAATATTTCCAAAGCATATAGAAGCTTAAAACATATCCGGAAAGAAATTCTTCTGGAATCTGCTGCAGTTTTTTCCGCATTTTCATGCTGCTCTGCACCGCTGACTGCTGCAGATAAGAAGGGACTTCTGCCGGCATTTCCATCACATTTTTTAAAGAAGATAACAATTCTTCTTTCGATAATCCAAACTTCCGGATATAGTCTGCAGCTCCGAGTTTCATCGCTTTTTTTACCGTATCAAAATCCTCATAACAGCTGACTACGATCACTTTGCACGGCAGATTTCTCTGCCGGATCATCTGCAGAAGTTCCAGTCCGTTGATCTCCGGAATGTTCAGATCCAGCAGGATTAGATCCGGCTGTTCCTTTTCCATTTTCTTTAATGCTTCCGCCCCGTCACTTGCGTCTTCTAACAATGTAATTCCCAAAGACTCCCAGTCAATCAGAGAGCGCATTCCCAACCTTGCAAGTAATTCATCTTCTACTATCAGCGCTTTCATCTGCTTTTGCCTCCCGTTTCATCGCCGGAATCCGCAGCGATATTTTAAACCCGATTTCCACGGTTGTATCGATGTTCAGTCCATAATCCGGACCATAAAGTGTCTGGATCCGCTTATGGATATTGGATAATCCGATTCCCGTAATTCCGCGTTTATTGTCCTCACTTTCTTTTGAGAGATCCAATTCTTTTCCATGCAGACCTTCTCCGTTATCGATCAGGGTAAGCTCAATATCGTTTCCATTCTGTTCTCCCCTTAAAACAATAAGTCCGTTTTCCGTGTGACTCATGCCATGGATAAAGGAGTTTTCCACAAGCGGCTGAAGACAGAATCTTGGAATCAGGTATTCTCCAAGTTCATCCGAATTCACACAGAAAAATTCCACCTTATTGCCAAACCGGACCTCCATGATCTTGACATAAGCTTCCAGGATATAGATCGCATTGTCTATGGTCTCAAGTTCATTATCATTTTTATAAGTTTCACTCAGAAGCACACCCAGATTGGATAAAACTTCTGCAACCTCCTGATCTCCATTGATCGAAGCTTTCCAGTGAATCGCATTCAGCGTATTAAACAGAAAGTGCGGTTTGATCTGTGCCTTTAATGCATCAAACCGGGCTTTTTCTTTCATTTTCGCTTCATGCCGAACTTCTTCCAGTAAAATCCGGATTCGCTCCTTTGCACGCAGCATTCCATGTTCCAGTTCCAGTGTCTCCTGGAAATGATTCTTTTCCAGTACCAGTTCCTTTGTGTCAATCTGTTCAATCTGCTGGATTTTTCCGGCCAGAAGCAGAATTGGCTTTGTGATATACTGGGAAATGCACCAGGTAATGGCAACGGAAAGCGCCGTGATCACAGCCATAAAGATCCAGAGATAATAAAAGATCTGTTCACTCCGCTCAAAGATCGCATGCCGGTTTCCCACATAAAGGACTACATTGCTGCAGGAAGAGAGACGTTTGCCAAGCACGTAACAGTCATCATAGTTTCCGTTTTTCTGGTCATTTGCTTTCCACTGCTGCAAAATTTCAGCCAGTCTTTCTTCGGAATAGTGTTCGCATGCACCGGTTAAAAGACGCTCATCCGAAGAAAACATGAACAGCCTTCCCTTCTGATAACGGATATCATCCGGGGACTGAAAAAACAGTTTTTTCGGAAGTGCGATCAGGGCATATCCGTAAACTTTCTGACCATAACGGGTTAACTCTCTTCCGTATGTCACGTAATTATCTGGATTCAACTGGTCAAATAAAGCACTGATTGCGGTGTCCCAGTAAGGATTGGATTTTTCTTCCCGCACCTTTTTCAGCCACGCCTGCCCCTCCAGCGACAATCCCGTTTCCACTGCTTTTTCCGAGCTGATCAGAAGACCATCGTTCATCAAAAGGATCATCTCACCGCCAAAGCTCGCCAGGTTTATGACATTACGGTTTAAGATCATATCCCGGATCTTTTTAGCAGCCACGCTCCGTTCATAGGCATTGCCAGCCTGATAGTATTCCCGCAGAAGACCATTATTTTCCGTGTAAGTGATCATTGCACTGCTGACATAGTTCGACTGGAGAATCGCCATGTCAATTTCCCGGATATTCTGGTCAAACATCATCTGATAAGATTCTGCAATGTTGGAAGAAATGGTCCGCTGCATCATCACACACAATACCAGAAGTGCTGCAAATAACGGTAATAAAACCCCTGCGATAATGCTGATGATCAGACTGAATTTTATGCTTGGTGCCTGCTGCTTTTTCCTCAAACTTGATCCCCTTTTCTGTGCTGTTTTTCTTTTGCCGCGGGGAAACGATTAACCTTTTACTGCTCCTGCAGAAAGTCCTCCAACCAAGTTATCCTGGACAAATACAAAGAATACGATTACCGGAATCAGGCTCAAAATAACAGCCGCCATCAGCGGTCCCCATTCGGTAGAATACTCTCCGATATAGTCGCGGATTCCGACCTGTACGGTCTTCTTGACTGCGGTATTGATAAACGTATTTGCATACATAAATTCATCCCAGGACATCAAAAAACAGTACAGTGTTGTTGCAGAAATACCTGGCTTTGCAAGGGGGAAAATGACTCTGGTAAATGCCTGGAAACGGTTGCATCCGTCTACCAGCGCAGCCTCCTCGATCTCCCATGGCATCTGTGCAAAGAAGGTGCACATATTCCATACTGCAAACGGCAAAACAAACGAACAGTTAATAATAACCAGGCCAAGATGTGTATCGATCAGGCCCATTTTTTTCATGATAACATAGTAAGGAATGGAAAGCAACACGCCCGGAAACATCTTGGTGAACAAGATTCCCATCTTGATCCGCTCAGATCCCATGATGTGATAACGGCAAAATCCATACGCTGCCATGACTGCAAATATCATGGAAATCAGGGTAACTGCAATGGAAATCGCGGCACTGTTTAAGAAATAACGTGCAAAATTTGAGTGAAATAATACCTGTTTGAAGTTGTCAAATGTGATATAAGTCGGGATGATCTGGCTTGCATTAAAGATCTGTTCCGGTGATTTTAATGCGGTCAGAAGTACCCATACAAACGGCAAAGCCGCACACAATGCTATGATAATCGAAAGGATATACAGCACTGCCAGTTCCAGTTTTGTCCTCTTCATCCTGTCTCCTCCTTACTCTTTCCGGTCTGACGCGATCATCTTTACATAGATTACGGTAAGAATTGCAATGACGATAAAAATGACCACCGATGTTGCTGCTGCATAACCGAATTTGTGATCCACGAATGCCTGCCGGTATGCATAAGTGTACATGATCTCGGTGCTGTCAAGCGGACCACCCTTGGTCAGCAGCCAGATTGCATTGAAGTTGTTGAATATAGAAATCACATTCAGGATTACCGCTACGGCCATGGGCTCTTTGATATTCGGCAGGGTGATGTATAAGAAGCGTTTCAGCTTTCCTGCGCCATCAATTGCAGCACTCTCATACATGTCGTAGGACACGCCCTGCAAGGCTGCCAGGATAAAGATCATCAAAAACGGGGTGCTTTTCCAGACGTTGGCCAGGATAACCGCCGGCATCGCTGTCTGCACATTTCCAAGGAAGGAAAATCCCTCTTTCAGGATACCGAGTTTGATCAAAATAACATTAAAAATACCGATCTTGGTATCGTACAAGGCACTGAATGTCAGGGCACTGATTGCTGCCGGGATTGCCCATGGCAAAAGAGCAATGGTACGGAACAGGCCGCGTCCTTTCAGTTTTTCATTTAAAACCAGTGCCACAACCATGGCAAGTGCCAGCTGTGCGACAATATTGACCAGAGTCCACACAACCGAATTGGCTACCGCATTCCGGTATTTGGAATTGCTGAAAATGACGTGATAGTTTTTTAATCCGGTAAACGTACCGAATGCTGCACTGTTTGCTTTCGTCATGTCATAGTTCAAAAAGCTGATCCAGATACCCTGCAGCAGCGGGTAAATACTTAACAGGATAATTGCAATGACTGCCGGGGCAATCAACATATAACCATGCATATTCTGCTGGAATGAATATTCCCTCAGACGCAGTTTTGTTTTCTTTGTTTTTGCCTTCATGCTGCCCTCTCTTTCCAGATTTTTTCAGAAGTCAACCGTAAAAAAAGGACCGCCCGCCTGCTTATAAGGCGTTGGCGGTCCTTACAACCAAATTAGTAGTTTTCTGTAATGAAATCGTTCAGTTCGGTCTCTAATTCATTCAGTGCATCCTCAGCAGTGCTCTGATCGAAAAATACCTTCTTGAATGCGTCGCAAACCATCTCATCAACAGAAGATGCATTCTTTACACGCGGTCTCGGAACGGTATAAGCAGCCTCATCGATAAATACCTGATAATCCGGATTCATCTCAATGATCGGTGCGTAATCCACATCGGTTCTGCCCGGGATACGACCCTGCTCGGTTAAAACATAATCGCACTCTTTGCTGGTCAAATACTCAACAAAGGCCCATGCCAGATCTTTGTTTGCACTGTTCTCGTTGATCGCCAGGTTGTAACCGCCAAGACATACGGCGTTTACTTTTCCTTTCGGCATCGGAGCCAGACCAAACTGCATATCCGGGTTGCCGGTCGCGATGTTCTTGTAAGCCCAGTCACCGCAGACAAAGAACAGACAGTCATCGGACACGAATGTGGTGTAAGCAGTTGCCCAGTCAGAAGCATCTTTCATGCCTTCCGGGAATGCTTTGTACTTGGTGTGAAGGCCTGTCCAGAAGTCGAATGCTTCCTTACCAGACTCATTGTTTACCGTTACAACCGGTGTCTCACCTGAGGTATCGATGATCGGGTTGTCATTCTCCATAAATGCATTGAAGATTGCGTAGCCATCCAGTCTGGTGGAGATACCTGCATAACCTTTCTCGGTTGCAAGCTTGATATCCTCTTCCAGTTCATCCCAGGTGGTCGGTGCTTCGGTCTTTCCGATCTCTTCCAGGATCCGCTTGTTGTAGTATAATCCGGTATTGTTGAAATACCATGGAACAGAATAATAGCTGCCTTCATACAGTCCGGATTCCAGCGGTCCCTGCAAATAATCGTTCTCAGACGCTTTGATCTGATCATCAAGCGGTGTGATCAGTCCCATCGCTGCAAGGTCGATCGGCCAGCCGGCATTGTCCAATGCAACAATGTCCGGACCAGAGCCTGCCATTGCGGATGTGGTAAATTTGCTGACCAGTTCTTTACCAGATAAACCTTCGATCGTAATGGTGACACCCGGATGGTCTGCCTCGAACTGTTTTACTGCCCGCATGATTGCCGGGTCGTCCATTCCGGTAAATGCATTATTTACCATCACTGCCAGGTCGCCGGTAAGTTCTTTTGTTTCTCCTGCTGTGGTTTCTTCGGTCTTGGATTCAGCTGCTGCAGCCGTCGTGTCTGCTGCTTTTGTCTCTGTAGTGGAGGAACCACCACCACAGCCTGCTAAGGAAACCGCTGCCATCAGCGCTGCCATCGATACGGCCAAAACTTTTTTCATAAAACAAATACCTCCTTCGTTTTCTCATCTTTTCCACGAGATGTTTAAGATGTCTTTATTATATTTGGTATTTTTGTATGATGGAATAATTGTTTTTCCCGATTTTTTATCTATTGTGCATTAATAAATTTCTGTCTGCACTTTTTTAAGATCATACAATGGATTTTACTTTAATTTTTAGCGCATCACCATTTCCATAAGCACCGCTCTCCAGCTTTCTGGAAGATCCATGCCCATCAGTCCACTGGCGATCTCTTCTTTTCCAGATGCCTGACGGAAGCATTTCATGACTTCATCTTTTCGCACAACACTGCCTTGCACACGGTCCAGGAATTCAAATACACGTTCGGAAAGATTTTCATCCTGCGGCAGCAGTTCGCCTTCCAGCATCACGGAAATATCGCGCTTCACATCGGTTCCTTCCAATGTCAGGGTCAGGGTACGGGTCTTTTCATCGTACTGCTTTGCAAACGCCTCGCTTGCGTTTATCTGGCTGACTGCGAGATTCCGGAAGCCGCGGAAATGCAGCACATAGCGGCGCGCTTCTGGCAGAACGGTGAAATCACCTGCCGGGTGAAGTGTGAAAGAAGCCTTCTTTGGAGTCCAGGTCAGTTTCATGGCCGTTTTCACATACTGACCCTGTTCATAAGCAAAACCATCTCCGGCATCCTCATAAAGTTCATATTCATTGTCTCCGCCAGGGAATACAGAAAGTTCCAGCGTCTCCGGGTTTTCGATGCTGTTGCTTCCCTGTGTATGTGCTGCCATCGGAATGATCGCGCCTGCTTTTGCCAGGATTCCCTGCTGTTCGATTGGACGGCTGATCTGTCTTAAACCGCCATGTTCTCCGCCATGATATACGGCACCTTCATAGACATCGGTCCAGATTCCCGGCGGAAGCCAAGTCGGCTCGGTTGTATATCCGGTTTCTTTGTCGGTTGGATGCACCATCGGCTGAACCAGAAGCTCACTTCCGAAGAAATATTCGTTACGGTAACGGTAGCTGTCCGGATCCATCGGATAGTAATAGTAAGCCGGAACCAGAATCGGCACCATATCCGTATGACACTGATAATTCATCGTGTAAATGTACGGCATCAGTCTGTGGCGAAGCCGCAGGACATCCGCCGCGATTTCATCGTACGGCTTCGGATAGCGCCACGGTTCTTTTCCGCAGAATGGCTTGGAATTGCTGTGAAGACGGTTGATCGGAGACAGTACACCAAACTGCAGCCACCGGATATATAGCTCATTGTCTTTGATTCCATTCATATGACCGCCAATATCATGACTCCACCAGGTATATCCGACATTGGCTGCCGTTGCTGTAAAATACGGCTGATACTGGAGCGCATTCCAGGTCACATGGGTATCGCCGGAAAAGCCCATCGGGTAACGGTGGCTTCCAAGACCGCTGTAACGGGACAGCATAACGGCTCTCTTTCCGTTACGTCTTAAGTCATAGTGGTGATAATGGTTCAGCATCCAGAGCGGATCCATGCCCTCCACGGCAGAAACATTGCCCTGCTGCCAGTCCATCCACCAGAAATCAACCCCTTTTTTCTCCTCCGGATGATGCAGATATTTAAAATAAGCCTCCACAAATTCTTTGTTGGTAAAATCAAAACGTACCGGGAATCCGGAATCCGGGTCAACCCCCAGGGCTTTTGCCATCTCCGGATACTGCTCTTCAAAGGCCCGCACGCCGTCAGCCGGATGCAGGTTTAAGGTAATGCGGTAGTTGTGCTCATGCAGCCAATTTAGGAAACGTTCTGGATCCGGGAAGAAATCCTTATTCCAGGTATATCCGGTCCAGCCTTTTCCGTATTTTTCCGGAATGTCAACCAGATGCCAGTCCATATCCATCACGACAACGGAAAACGGGATATCCAGCTCCTCAAATTTTGTTAAAAGAGCCATATAGCTTTCTTCCGTATACTTCCAGTAACGGCTCCACCAGTTGCCAAGAACATATTTCGGCAGAAGCGGTGCTGCGCCGGATAACTGGTAAAAGTCATGGATCGCCCCAAAATAATCCCGACCATATCCGAAGAAATAGGTATCAATGCACCCTTTCTTCCGCGGATGTACCCAGCCTTCCTCATCGATGATCAGGGATTTTCCATCCTCAAAAAAGGTGCGTCCGCTGGTATCGCACAGTCCCATGCCAAGATCCACATCTCCATCCTCCCGGTTGGTTGTGGTACCGTTCGTGCGCATTTTTTCCAGAATATTTGCTCCTACAAACCATTCCCCGTCGCATCGGTCCAGGGTACGTGTCGTTCCCTTTAAATTATGCTCTCTGAGCGGATCTCCATAATCAGTCCGGCCATAATACCATCTGCCGCCGTAGTTTGTAAAGTTGTATTTTACATCAATGTAAAGATGATTCGGACCAAATTCTTTTTTGTCATAAACCAGATGGAAAAATTCCGTATCGATTTCCAGACAGTCCGGCTGATCGTTTACCTGGAACTGCGGATGATCGAATTTACGGTTCCACACCACCTGGGTCGGACGGTCCTCAAATACTCCGTCCTCCGCGTATTCCATGCGCAGCATCCGGGAGGTCAGAACCGTAAAGCGGTATTTTTCTCCCTGTACGACACAGTCCGGATAGCAGCTTCCATCCAGACCCAACGCAAATCTTGAATCCAGTTTTGCCATGTTTTTCCTCCTTTGGGTGATTGTTTATGATAACTGATAAATTCTTGCTTCATACGGACGAATCTGTTCTGCAGTCTCATTTGTCACATCGTCATAATTTCCAAGAAGCAGTGTCCCATGTTCCTGATCCAGGATTTCCTGAACCTTTTGCGGCATGCTGCGCTCATTCCCATAGAAATTACAGATCACAAGCCATGTTTCCTTTTCATATTGTCTTAAGTAAACGATCAGATCCTCATCGTCCTCTAACATCTGGTGATAATCGCCATATACCATAACCGGATGTTCTTTTCTTAAGGAAGTCAGTGTCCGGTAAAAACGCAGAACCGAATGTTCCCGTTCTTCTTCCCGCACAACATTAATATCAACATAGTTCGGATTGCTGTGCATCCACGGGGTTCCTGTTGTAAATCCTCCATTGTCGCTGTCGTCCCACTGCATCGGGGTCCGGTCATTATCGCGGCTGGTATGCTTCAGGGAATTGAGGGCTGTTTCCGGATCCACTCCGCTTTCTACCATCGTCTCATATTTTCCTACGGTATATTTTTCGTTATAATATTCGATCGACGGAAAATCCACATTGGTCATGCCGATTTCTTCTCCCTGGTAGATATAAACCGTACCAGGATGGGTATGCATCAGCAGTCCCAGCATCGTGGCAGACTCATAGCGGTACTCTTTGTCGTTTCCAAAGAAAGAAACCTGTCTCGGCGTATCGTGATTGGAGAGATACTGGGTGATCCATCCGTTCTGTTCCATAACCACGTGATTCCAGCGGCGCTCAATTTCCTTAATCTCTACCGCCGTTTTTAAGACCGGATTTTTTGCGATCTCAAAATGGAATACCATATTGATTTCTTCCCGTTCCTCTTTCACGTAATCGATCGCAATGGCAGCATCGACGTTTCCGGTCTCCCCGACAACCATCATATCGTATTTCTGGAACACTTCCTGGTTCAGTTCGTGAAGCAGTTCATGAATACCCGGGCAGTTTGCGCACATGGTCCGGTCGACCACATAACCATAGATTCCTACCGGTGGTGTCGGCGGATTCGGAGAATCCGGAAGCCCCTTCGGCTTTACCAGGCGGTTCACCGCATCCATACGGAACCCATCGACCCCCAGATCAAGCCACCAGCGCATCATGCGGCACATATCCTCTTTCATGTTCGGGTTGTCCCAGTTCAAATCCGGCATTTTTTTCGAGTAATTATGGAGATAATATTCCTGGGTGGTTTCATCAAACTCCCAGGCCGAACCACGTCCCTCATAAAAATAATTGCCCCAGTTGTTCGGCTCTTTCCCGTTCTTTGCCGGACGCCAGATATAATAATCCCGGTAAGGATTATCCTTTGATTTCTTTGACTCCTGGAACCACCGGTGTTCATCGGATGTATGGTTCAGCACCATGTCCATGATCAGACGGATGCCGCGCGCATGCGCCTTTTCCAACAGCTCCTTAAAATCGTCCAGGGTGCCGTAACGCTCATCAATACTCTGATAATCCGAGATATCATAACCGTTATCGACATCCGGTGATTTGTAGATCGGATTCAGCCAGATGACCGTTGCCCCCAGCTTCTTAATATAATCTAGCTTCTGGATAATTCCCTGCAAATCTCCAATGCCATCCCCATTGGAATCATAGAAGCTCTTTGTGTAAATCTGATAGACAACCGCTTCCTTCCACCATTTTTTCATAAAGTACCTCCACTCTTTTTATGATAAACTTATCGTAACATGTTTCTTTTAGAAAGTCGTTGTGCATTTTTATTGGATGTATGCACTTTTTTAAGATACAAATAAAAAAAGAGACCTTTTTACAGGTCCCTTTTTTACAGAGAGTTTTCATTCATTATGGGATGGTTTTTACGGTAATTCTTTCTATCCGTGCTTCATTCTTCTTATTTTATTCTTCTTATTCCGTCTTCCTCCTACTTCGCGCTGTACTTTTCGGTTCCCTCATAGGTTACCATGCCCTTGCTGTCGGTGCAGTAATAAATGTCATCGCCATCTTTGACATTCGTCTTCTTTTTCTGGATCTTACCGCTGGTATTTACCAAGTAAGTACCAGACTTGGAATCGTCATCCGGATCATTCCACTCTACTTTTTTGAGTTTTTCATCAGAATCGGCCTCGATCCGTTTGCCCTTCTCGTAGATGACACCATCCTCAATTCCATTGTATCCCTGTCCACGTCCATCGCCAGACTTTCGGAAGTTGTAGGTGTGGCGTTCTCCATCAAGATCCAGTACCACGGTTCCGGTCTTCATGGCACCATCCTTGGAAGAACCGCCGAAATAATAAAGTTCCTCAGCGTCTCCTGCCTCCGGCAGATCACTCTCGCTCTCCACTTCCTTGTAAGACAGGATATCATTGTCCGATACCGTCAACTTGTAGAGTCCCTCTAACATCTTTCCGTACTCATCAAATGCATAGTAGGAACCGTTGATCTTCTTGATGCGGCTCTTGACTACGTCACCGTCCTTTTCTGCATAGTACCAGCGCTCTTCTCCGTCAGAATATCCTTCCGGATCCGTGTTCTCACCTGGCACTGTCTTAAACCAGCCAACAGACATCCAGCTGTCCCCGATCGGGCTGTAGAAGCTCGGTGTTGCTACCGATGCTGCATTGCTTGCACTTGCGTACCAGCTGAAACGCGCATTGCCGTATTCCTCAAAATAATACTTGTGTCCATTGATGGTCTTTTTGGTATCGGCTGCCTTTTTGCCGTTGGCATTGAAATAGAACCAGTACCAGTCCTGGAACTCATCGCTTGTCTGGTTGTCATCGACCACATCCAGGCGTTCCCACTGGCTGCTGCGCATAGCGCCATCATTGGAAGCTCCCAGATAATAAACGCCCGTCTGCCATGCATCATCTCCGGTCTGGCGCTCGCCCTGCTCATCGATCCAGCCATAGAGCATTTTTCCTTCTTCATCAAACGCATACTTTTTTGTAACACCATCCGCCCGGACAATGCTCTTGAAATTCACCCGTCCGGCATCCTTGCTCTTATAAGCTTTGCCGTTTGGCCCGAAGTAATACCAGACCGTATCGGACTCACCATCGTCCGACGGATCGTCATTCTCCAGTTCCCGCCACTGGTTTTTCACCATGGCACCGCTCTCGTTCACATAATAGTAATCGTCATCGTCCTGGATCAGCTGACTGGTTGCCATGTTGCCATCTTCATCCAGCCAGAAAAAATCATTTCCGGATTTCTTAAAGACCGAGGTAACTGCCTCTCCATCCTTATCGTAGTAACGCCAGGTTCCGTCTTCCTCCTGCCAGCCGGTTGCCGCAAAAGACAACATGGTTGTTCCCAGGGTCAGCGCTGCGGCTGCACACGGGATTAAAAGTGTTTTTGCATATTTTTTCATTGTATTTCTCCTTTCGATGCTCTTGTCATCTGACAGTCATGACTTTACACCCTCGAACCGTTCCAGGGTCAATAGAAGTCATAGAATCGTAAAAATCCGTAATTTTTCAGAAATAATTCTTGCTTTCTTGACTATTTTCTTAACACAATCTATACTGTCAGTATGTTACTGCCCGCGCATTGCGCAAACAGGATACAAATGAGAAAGGAAGGTATATGCTATGGATAGTCTTGCTGCTTTACTTTTTGCCAGCATTGGAACCATTATCATTCTGGCTGTTGGCTGGTACGTTCTTCAGGCAATTGCTTATTGGAAAATTTTTGAGAAAGCCGGAGAACCAGGCTGGAAAGCTCTGATTCCAATCTACAATAGCTACATCCAGTACAAATTCACCTGGAATCCAAATATGTTCTGGATCGTACTGGTCTGCTCGTTGCTTGGAGGAATACTTGGTGCAACAGATGGTGCTTTATCTTATGTAGGTTCCCTATGCGCACTGGCTGCTACCATCGTCAATATCATCGCCGCAAACAAGCTTGCAAAAGCGTTTGGACATGGCGTAGGATTCACGATTGGTTTATTTTTCTTAAATCCGATCTTTATGCTGATCCTTGGTTTCAGCAGTGATGAGTATATTGGACCACAGTAAAACAAAATATAACAATATTACACGATAACGAATGAGGGCGAAAGTTCCCGCAGCCGCCATGCATGGCGGCTGTTGGAACTTTCGCCCCTTTCATACTTACTGTGTTAAATTGTTTATGGAGTAAATCAGCGCTGTACCCGTCCGGAGCTGTCTCCTCCGGCGAGTTTCTCTACCTCCACACGGCTCACCAGGTTAAAATCACCCGGGATCGTGTGTTTCAGGGCAGCTGCCGCTGTACCAAATTCCAACGCAGTTTTCATATCGTTTCCTTCCAGCAGTCCACAGATCAGTCCGGAAGTAAAGGCATCCCCGCCGCCGACACGATCCACGATCGGGGCGATGGTATACTTTTTCGAATGATAGAATTCTTTTGTTTTTCCATCCATGATGCAGGAAGACCAGCCGTTGTTCGAAGCACTGTGACTCTCCCTGAGAGAACTTGCAACATAACGGAAACCAAACTTATCCACCATCTGACTGAAAATATTCATATAACCGGAAAGCTCCAGATTTCCCGACGTGATGTCACTGCCTTCCGGCTTAAATCCAAGAACTTTTTCCGCATCTTCCTCATTGCCAATGCAGACATCTACATACTGCATAAGATTTGTCATAATTTCGCGTGCTTTCTCCTGCGACCAGAGTTTCTTCCGGAAATTCAAGTCTACGGACACCGTAACCCCATGTGCTCTTGCAGCTTTCAGTGCTGCCTCGGTAAGTGCTGCCGCACGGTCAGAAAGTGCCGGGGTGATCCCGGTAAAATGAAACCAGTCTGCATCTGCAAAAATGGCATCGAAATCGAAGAGATCTGGTGTTGCACAGGCAATTGAAGAACCTGCACGGTCATATACAATGTTGGACGGCCGCACAGAAGAACCTGGTTCCAGATAATAAATTCCAAGGCGCTCCCCGCTTCTGGAAATGAATTTTGTTCCTACATTGTATTTCCGCAGCGCTGCCACAGCACAGTCCCCGATCGGGTTATCCGGGATTGCAGAAACATATTCCGTATCATATCCGTAATTTGCCAGCGATACCGCCACATTGGCCTCGCTCCCGCCATAATTGATATCAAATTCATCTGCCTGAATAAACTTTTCATTACCCGGGGTCGATAATCTGAGCATGATTTCCCCCATGGTCACAATCTTTGCCATGTCTTTTCCTCCTAGTTTGCCCGTGCAGCTGCCACAGCTGCCACAAATTCTTTTGCCTTTGCTGTCACCGCTGCAAAATCGCCGGTCTTTGCTCCTTTTGTCAGGCTGCTTCCGGTTCCAACCGCATAGGCACCTGCCTTTAACCACTTATCTACGTTATCCACATCGACCCCGCCGGACGGCATAAAATTGCCCTGCGGAAGCGGACCACGGAAAGAACTGATCGCTGCCGGTCCCAGGATATTTCCCGGGAACAGCTTGATGACATCACATCCGGCTTCCAGCGCAGTGATGGCCTCTGTCGGAGTCATAACGCCAGGAAGCATTGGCACACGGTAGCGGTTGCACAGTCTGATCGTGTCCAGATTCAGTCCCGGGCTTACCACATAATTCGCACCAGCCAGAATCACAGCTCTTGCAGTTTCCGGATCAAGCACCGTACCAGCACCGATCACGATCCGGTCATCCTTCCGGTATTTTTCCGACATGGCAGCAAGAAATTCAATCGGATTTCCCTCATCCATGGTCATCGTGATCTCGATAAAATGAATGCCGCCTTCGATCACGGCCTCCACAACTTTTTCCCCCTGTTCGCGGTTCTTCGCACGGATTACCGCAACCAGACACTCTTCTTTCATTCTGGATAAAACCTGTTCTTTCTGCATATTCATCTCTCCTTCTCCTGAACCTGTTTTCTTCCATTTCAGCCCGAACCTGACTTTTTGTCTCTCAGGTCCTCTATTCTTTTCTTTTCATTTGCATGCTGTGCCGGGACAACTACTTTCTTCCAACATATCCAAGCATCCCGGATAGCTGCTTTGCCTTTCTGGAAACAATACGTCCCAGCTCTTCATAGTTGACCGCATCCCGGTATAATGTAGAGGCACTGACAGCACCAACCAGACTTCCATCTGCCCCAAATACTGGTGCACCCACGCACTCCGCATGCTCCTCCATCTCCCGTGCATCCAGTGCATAGCCCTGCTCGCGCACCTGTTCCAGCTCTTCCATAAGCCGCACCGGGTCGGTAATGGTGCGTTCTGTCTTTTTCACAAAATCCATACGCTTAAGAAGCTGCTGCTGAATATCCGGCTCACTGTAAGCTAAGATTGCCTTGCCGAGAGATGTACAATACAATGGAATGCGGCTTCCCACCGCTGCCGTGGTGATGATCGGATTTTCCGGCTCAAACTTGCAGATGTAAACGACCTCACAATCGGAGCGTACTCCGAAAAACACCGTCTTCCCGATTTCATGGGCAAACTGTTTTAATTTCGGCTCCATCACATTCATGATATTTAAGTTGTTCGTGTAATTGATGCCGATCCGGTATGCCGTAAGTCCAATGGTGTAGCGTTTCTTCTGTCCCCAGTCCGCATGGACCATGCCAAGCGCCTCCAGCGTCGTGACAATGTCGTATGCACTGGTCTTTGGAAGTTCCAGACGGTCGCACAGCTCGTCTAAGGAAGCACCCTCCGGCTTCTGGGAAATGATTTCCAGGATTTCTATGGTCCGCTGAGTTGTACGATTTAATTTCATGAATGTTTTACACCTTTCTGCGCATCGTTTCTGCCCCACCGGACGTAAAATGCTTACCTCTGATTTGCATATAGCATCATTTTACTGAATATAAAAAAAGAAGTCAAGTTATTGACAGAATTGTGTCACGACACAAAGCCCAAAAAACCGCAGGAGTCCAACCATTGTATGGCTCTACTCTGCGGTATCCACTGTAAAAACAGCCTTTGCAAAGCGGGTAAATTTTTCTTCTGCATCTTTTAAGATATGGCGGTAGTATACCGGCTGGATCACGGCAAGTCCCTATCCGTGGTTGCAGTCCGTATAAGCCTCCAGCTGATGCTCCATCTGGTGTGCCTGGAAGTCAGTCACGCGTCCGACTTTCAGAATGCCGTTCTCAGCCATGGCGGAATCCCACATCAGGTTGCTCATTTTGCGATAATGCTTTACACTCGATACTCTCTTATGTCCGAGAAGCCTTGCTATCGTCCAGTCATCGAGATGCATTTCTGTAAGTTTGACTCCGTAGTAATGCCGAAACATGTGTGTTCCAAATCCAAATAATCTGCCATTATCATCTTTTAACTGTTTTTCCTGTATCATGGACATCACTTTTGATTTTATAGTCACACATAATTACGGTATCAATCATACGATAGCCACAAGATATCGCATTTTTTACGCACTCAATACAATCTTTTCCTCGGATATCCCATGTACCAAATCCTATCATGAGCATACAAATTCCGTTATTTAATCTCACTTTATCCATCTTAAAGACTCTCTTTCAGAATTTTCACAATTTCTTCCCGATCTAATACTTTATATCCACCCGGCAGAATAATTGTAACATCTGCAATTCCATCTATCATTTCTTCTGTAGCTCCAAGTTCAGTGATATTCATAACAAGTCCCAGTTCTCTCATCCAATTCTCCATTGCAGATAATCCTTCTTCTGCCACCTGTTCATCTGTTTTTCCAACTGTATCTACATTCCATACGTTTATAGCAAACTGTCTGAATTTTTCTAATCCGAACCGCATTATATATCGATAGTATGGAAGTGAAACTGCTGCCAGCGTCATACCATGTGTAGCATTTGTATAACCACCTACGGCCTGTCCTATCATATGAACCATCCAATCCGTAGATTTTCCCTTTGCAAGCTCCTGTTGATAGTTCGCCATAATACTATGTGCAAACTGAACTCCATTTTCGTCACTGTATAAGGAAACTAATGTATGCCAATAGCTTCCAAGTGATGTATTCAGACAGACCATAATTACAATTGCAGTAAAAGCAATCGGGATCAAAACAGTCAATATATTTGACAATCGTATTTTTTTCTTTATTGTCAATCTCAACACCTCCCGACTCTATCTTTCAGACTTCTGCACCTCTATTTTCTTTATCACTTTTGCAGGGATGCCTCCGACCACTGTATTCGATTGAACATCTTTTGTCACCACTGCTCCTGCTGCAATGACAGCTCCGTCTCCAATCGTCACTCCTGCCAAAACGGTTGCATGTGCACCAATCCATACATTCTTTCCAATATGAATCGATACCGGAAGTAAATCTGCTCTTTTACCCGGATCCATCTCATGGTTTAATGTTGCCAGCACTACCTGATGTCCGATCAGAGCTCCGTCATCGATGTAAATTCCTCCCTGATCCTGAAACTGACACCCTGAATTGATAAACACATTTTTACCGATATGAATATTTTTTCCACAATCCGTATAAAACGGTGGAAACATTCCAAATGTCTCATCCACTACTCTTCCCGTCAGTTCTGACATCAGTGACCGAATTTCTTCTGGTGTATGATATCCCTGATTTAGTTTTCCGGTAATCTGCATTGCCTCATTGGATAATTCTATCATTTTCAAATGTACATCAGACCCGGCAGTAACTTTTTTTCCGCTATTTAGAACTTTGACAAATGCCTCTGTACTCATTAATTCCATTTCTTTCTCTTTTCCCATATTCCATTTTTCTCCTCATACTTTTTTCTTACTCTTCTTTTATCACCTTAAGTATAAATTTAATTTCTACGCATAGCAAATACTTAGTTTTGATGCATTTGTATAGTTGAAAATTATATATTTGCATGATAAAATAACCTTAAACAGCTTTTTAGGATTTATTTTGCGAGAATGCGGAAAGGATTATGATATGGAAATACGTGTATTACAATATTTTTTAGCAGTTGTAAGAGAGCAGAGCATCCTTCGCGCAGCCGAATCCCTGCATTTGTCACAGCCTACACTTTCTACTCAGCTCAAAAATATGGAAAAGGAACTTGGAAAACAGCTTTTGATCAGAGGAACAAAAGGATCCCGTAAAGTAACACTTACCGAAGAAGGATTGATTCTCAAAAAACGTGCAGAAGAAATCCTTGAATTAGTGAAAAAAGCGGAACAGGAAATCGCCCTTTCCGATAGCATTATTCTTGGAGATGTATCAATTGGTAGCGGAGAAACAGACGGACTTCGTATCCTTGCCAAAGCAGCGTCAAACTTGCAGGCAGAATATCCCGGCATTCATTACCATATTTTCAGTGGAAATGCAGATTTTGTCACTGATCATCTGGATAAAGGATTAATTGATTTTGGAATGATCTTTGGACAGGTTGATTTAAAGAAATATAACGCTTTTACGCTTCCTTCCAAAGATATCTGGGGTGTTCTTATGCCAAACGATGCCCCTCTTGCCAGGAAAGATGTGATTTTCCCGGCAGATCTTGTAGATAAACCATTGATTCTCTCCCAAGAAGAAATAGACGGTGGAAAACTGATGCAATGGCTGAATGTAGCACCTTCTGATTTAAACATAGTTGCTACTTATAACCTTTTATTTAATGCATCCCTTCTCGTCGAAGAAGGCATGGGATATGCCATATGTTTTGATAAGATCATCAATACGACCGGAAACAGCAGCCTTTGCTTTCGCCCACTTAGACCGGCACTTGAAATACCAATGTATCTAATCTGGAAAAAAACACAAATGCTTTCAAAGCCTGCCGAAAAATTCCTGCAGGCTCTGAAAGATTCTTTGTTGCCAACCATATCAATAGATTCGATGAACTAATTTTGATTATGAAATTGCTTTTCCTAATTGATATGCCTCTTCAATTGCCTTATGCCCTTTTATTGTTCCGGCATCATCTACACCTCCGGCAAAGACAGTTCCAGCAAGTCTGGCGCGTTCAAAACACTCAATCCATCCTTCCAGACCACTGATTGCCCGGCTATCAACACCCTCTTCAGCTTCTGCAGCCGTACTTAAAAGATAAACATCTTCAAAAGCATAATCTGTCCCATATAATGGATTGGCTCTGTCAAGCATTGTTTTCATCTGACCAGCCATTTCATAGTAATAAACAGGCGTTGCAAAAGCAATCACTTCTGCATCATGCATCTGCTTTGCAATATCTATTGCATCATCAGCAATCACACAATGTCCAAGTTTCAGACAGGCTAAACATCCTTTGCAGAAGTTGATTGTTTTATTTTTTAAACTAATTTCTACAACCTGATTTCCAGCCTCCTTCGCTCCTTTTACAAATGCTTCTGCAAGCATATCTGAATTGCTGTTCTGACGAAGACTGGTTGAAATCACTAATGCCTTTTTGCTCATAAATTGCTCCTTTACATCTTTTCACTGAAAAAATCAGCCAGTTTTTCAAATGGGATTCGATCTGTTCTGTCACACAGATCAATGTGTTCTGCATCTTCAACCACATATAATTCTTTCGGTTCCAATGCAGCATCAAACGCATTTTCACTGAAAAATCTGGAATGTGCACGATCCCCTACTATAAACAAAATTGGTCTTGGTGAAATCTCATCAATATAATCCAGCAAGCAGTAATTCATCATTGTAAGTGTACTTGTTGTTGTAAAACCACCTCTCGCATGTGGATGATGCCCTCTCTTAATAGCGTAAAACCGGAACCATTCTGCATCTGGCTCCTGAAGTGCTGAGCAGAAATATGAAAAAACTGGAAGAAGATCTGGGATTAACCCTGTTCGAACGAACGAAGAATAAACTGACTTTGAATCAAAATGGAGAATATGTGCTGGAGCTGGCAAAAAAGCTTCTGGAAGATGCAGACTCCCTCACGGAAAAAGCTCGTGAATTTGACCGGAAAAACCACACGATTTTCCTCGGCACCTGCGCCCCCGCTCCTTTGTGGACGCTCACACCGATGATCACCGGTCTGTTTCCCCACATGGCTCTGCAGGCCGACACGACCTCAGACAAACGGCTTTTCAGGGGACTGGATCAGAATCACTACCAACTGATCGTCACCCACGAAAAACCGGATTCCGACTCCTATTTTTTCAAAAAATGGGGAACCGAAAGCCTGATGTTCGCACTTCCCAAAGACCACAAATATGCAAACAAAAAAAGCCTGTCCTTCTCCGACATGAACGGAGAAAACATGCTTTTAATGCCAGATATCGGCTTCTGGTCCTTTGTATTAGAAAAAATGCCGGATTCCCGCTTTCTGACCCAAAACAACCGCTATAGCTTTCAGGAACTGGTCCAGGCCTCCTCCCTGCCCTGTTTCGTAACCGATGTCTCCGAAAATTACCGGGTTACCGCAGAAAACCGGATCGCGATTCCGATTTCCGATAAAGAGGCAACCGCAACCTATTATCTGGTGTGCAAAAAGGAACAGAGGCAGGAATGGAAAGCATTATTCTTGTAGCAGAGTGAATATAGCCAGCGTTGTAATCTGTCAGCTCATCCGATTTCTGCCCTGCCTGATGTTTTGATCAAAACCGCTGGTGGTTCGGTAAACTGCAATCTGTCAGTCTGTAAGTAAGCGTCCATTATCATTCCATTCGCCATACATAATCCCCGCCTTGGTGTTATCTAAAAATTTTTGTAAGCGACTTTGGAACAGTTCTGGATGCTTTCTCTTAATCTGGATCGTATCAATTCTCACACGCTGATAGAGCGGCGGGAATTTTTGAAAATTCTCCCAAATTTCAGCGTCTATTTGCGATGCGTCTAAAATCATCTTGTCAATAACAAAACCATTTTCAGACATATCCGGCAAAACTGCTCTTCCAGCATCCGTCATACGCCCTAATCGCTCCATTCTCCAGCAACGTTCTTTATTTAATTCAGACCACAAACTGTTTTTTCTTCTGGGTGCTAATCTTTGTGCCGTTATTCCGTTATCCATTTTCTTCGTGGTGCTATCAATCCAGCCAAAACACATGGCTTCTTCAACTGCATCTATATACCAAAAAGTTCCATTATCTACTGGACGTCCACGCTTTACAACCACCCAGCATTCGGTTTCTTTGTTATAATTTTCCGAAAACCATTCTCGTAACTCATCACGATTTTGAGCTGGTAATAAATTCTTAAATTCCATTTTCTTTCTCCTCGCAATCGTTGATTTCACCAGTTCTCCAAGCTGGAAGTCACTTACTTCTTATCATTGAAAAGAATAATAAATGCACCCATCACAGCAACAGCAAGGATAACACCCCACTCTGGTGCATTGACCCAGTTTGCAAAGATGGCACTGCTCATAAACCCAACCATTATGGTTACAATCATTGCTAAAATTGCTTTTCCCATGCAATCACACTCCCTTGTCAACTATCGATTTTCTGATTTATAATACTATGATTTTGCATCTTCTGATGAGCCTTCCTTTAAATTCTCTATAGATTTAAGAATAAATGCGCCCATTGTTGCAATTGCAAAAATCGAACCTAGTTGAGGCCAAAGCATGGTTTCACAAATCACAGAACTGAGCCAGCCTACAAAAATTGTGATTACAAACGCCCTTATACTACTCATTTTTCTCCTGTCTCCTATTATTTCCGGAATTTCTTATTATGACTCATAGTGTGATTCTATTGTTTGTAAATACATTTACGAATCACCTCTTCCATTTCGCTGTACTCACACAGAAAAGATTTTTGGCTGGCTGATAGCATTTCGTATCTGACATTTTACACCTCGTTTAATATTTTCTCCCGTGCTTGTTCAAAACTGATATTTCCATGCTGAATCTCCTGCATTAACTGTATGTCATTCTCGTCTAAATGTAATCCTTCAAGTTTTAATGTTGCAGCTACCTCATTGATTTTTTCCGCATTCGTATAGGAGGATTTTGTCAGCTTAACAGAAAACGGAATTCCTTCTTGAATAATTAACTGGTTCAAAGCCATATTGATATACGTAGACATGTTCAATCCAAGTTTATCCAAAATATTTGCTGCGTTTTCTTTGATCCGCTCCGGTGTGCGAGCCTGTACAATTCCCATTGGTTCCATAAATGATACCTCCTCATCGATTATATATAATATATGACACCATGCATACATAGTCAATATTTTATAATACGTGAATCACGATTATAAAACAGAGTCTTATTTTTTCGTCTGCTGAAATAAGACAAAAGCCGTGGAAGCTACCGAAAGGCAGCTTTCACGGCTCTATTACGTTAACAATATTACTATTTTTACAGGCGTACGATCATTGCCTCGCGTCCTGCGCCGGTTCCGATGAATTTTACCGGAACTTTGATATAATCCTCGATGAAATTGATGTATGCCTTTGCATTCTCCGGAAGCTCCTCGAAGGTCTTGCAGCCAGAGATGTCACCGAAGTTACCATCGAACTCTTTGTATACCGGCTTGCTGTTCTCTAAGAACTTTAAGTTGGTTGAGAAGTCCTCGGTCTGTACCCCGTTGCAGTCATAAGCAACGCAGACTTTGATCTTGTCGAACTTACCGATGGTGTCTAAGTGGTTTACGGAGATTCCGGTCAGACCATTCAGACGCTTTGCATATTTTAAGGTTACCAGATCCAGCCAGCCACAGCGACGCGGTCTGCCGCTTACGGTACCGTACTCATGACCAAGGTCACGGATCTTATCACCGGTCTCGTCGAGCAGCTCGGTTACGAACGGGCCCTCGCCGACACGGCTGGAGTAAGCCTTGATGATGCCATATACATTGCCGATATCGGATGCGCTTAAACCGGTTCCGGTGATGATACCGCCGATAGTCGGATTGGAGGAGGTTACATACGGATAGGAACCGAAGTCGATGTCAAGTAAGGTTGCCTGAGCACCCTCTACGATGACCTTCTTATCCTCTTCCAGTGCTTTGTGCAGATAAGTTACAGTGTCACATACGAACGGCTTTAACTGCTCTGCGTACTCGGTATAGGTCTTATATACCTCTTCAAAGTTCAGTTTTTCATCAATGGTGGTGTCTTCCGGATCATAGAACTTTAAGAGTGCTTTTCTGGATTCTACCAGCTCTTCCAGATGGCTCTTGAAGTTGTCTGCGTACAGATCCTCAACTCTTAAACCTGCGCGCTCGTACTTGTCACAGTAGGTCGGTCCGATACCTCTGCAGGTGGTGCCGATCTTGGAAGCCTTTCTTGCTTTCTCCAGTGCGCGGTCTAACATCGGATGGTATGGCAGGATCACATGGGTCTTGTCACTGATTTTTAAGTGGTTGTCGATATCGTATCCGTGTGCTTTTAAGTTTTCGATCTCACCTAACAGCACCTGCGGGTTCATAACAACGCCGTTGCCGATTACGCCAATGGTATGACCGGACAGGATTCCGGACGGAATCAGACGCATTGCGTATTTCACTCCGTTTGCTTCGATTGTATGGCCTGCGTTATCACCACCGGTTGCACGGACAGCGATATCTGCATTCGTTGCAAGATAATCGATTACTTTTCCCTTACCTTCATCGCCATAAAAACATCCAATAACTACATCTACCTTTGACATAATTCGTCTCCTTTGTTGTGCTTAACGTGACAGTACGGACTTCGCGCATTTTTACTCACGCGCTGCACATCGAAAACCAATGTGCCCTGGCACCGCCACTTGCTATTCCTAATATTCTCATGCGGAATCAGCCGACTCCGCAAACATTAACAGTATATAAGATTCTTGCTTTAAAATCAATACGCAAACACAAAAAGGCAGACAGATTTTCTAATCTGCCTACCTCTTGTTATTAATGTACGTTATAAACATTAATTACTGTAATTTATCAGTTTTGTCATTTTCTGACATGTTCCATACATTGAAAATAAGACTCAGAAAATAATTCCTATTACATCAAACATTCTTTTATACGTTAATCTCTGCGGTCATACCGAGGTCTCCCTTGTTTGCCTCCAGGATCGGATTGACTACTTCGCCTAAGAATTCGTCTACCTGCTGCGGTGCACGTCCTACATAGCGGGACGGCTCCATGCATGCCTTTAAGTCTTCTAAGGAAAGTCCAAATGCCGGATCTGCCGCAATGAGCTCTAACAGGTTGTTGTCCAGACCTTTTTCCTTGACATTTCTGCCTGCTTCCATGGAAAGCTGGCGGATGCGCTCATGCAGCTCCTGACGGTCGCCGCCTGCCTTTACTGCATCCATCATGATGTTCTCGGTTGCCATGAACGGAAGCTCTGCCATAAAATGCTTCTCAATCACCTTCGGATATACCACCAGGCCGTCTACAACATTTAAGTACAGATCCAGGATACCGTCGATGGCCAGGAAGCCTTCCGGAATGCTTAAACGCTTGTTTGCGGAGTCATCTAAGGTACGCTCGAACCACTGGGTGGAAGCAACCATCATCGGGTTCATGACATCACTCATTACATAGTTGGAAAGAGATGCGATACGCTCGCTGCGCATCGGGTTTCTCTTGTATGCCATTGCGGAGGAACCAATCTGGTTCTTCTCAAACGGCTCTTCCACTTCTTTTAAGTGCTGCAGCAGACGAATGTCATTGCTGAACTTGTGGGCGCTCTGCGCGATTCCTGCAAGAACATTCAGGACACGGGTATCTACCTTACGGGAGTAGGTCTGGCCGGAAACCGGATAGCATGCAGAAAAGCCCATCTTCTCGGCGATCATCTGGTCTGCCTTGCGGCATTTCTCATGGTCTCCCTCAAAGAGTTCCAGGAAACTTGCCTGGGTACCGGTGGTTCCCTTGGAGCCAAGAAGCTTCATGGTAGAAAGGACATGATCCAGATCCTCTAAATCCAGACAAAGCTCATTAAGCCAAAGTGTTGCTCTCTTGCCAACAGTGGTCGGCTGTGCAGGCTGGAAATGGGTAAATGCCAGAGTCGGCTGGTTTTTGTACTTGTCTGCGAATTTTGCCAGCTCTGCCATCACGTTGATGAGTTTTTTACGAACCAGCTTTAAGCCCTCGGTCATGATGATGAGGTCCGTGTTATCACCTACATAGCAGGAGGTTGCACCCAGATGGATGATTCCTTTTGCCTTCGGACACTGCTGACCGTAAGCGTATACATGGGACATGACATCGTGGCGCACCAGACGCTCACGCTCTTTTGCGACTTCATAGTTGATATCCTCGGCATGTGCCTTTAACTCGTCGATCTGCTCCTGGGTAATCGGCAGTCCTAACTCTTTCTCAGTCTCAGCCAGCGCGATCCATAATTTTCTCCAGGTTTTGAATTTCTTGTCCGGGGAGAAGATGTACTGCATCTCCTTGCTTGCGTAACGCTCGGACAACGGGCTTTGGTATCTGTCGTTCATAAGAACCCTCCAATATTTTGATTGATTATTTGGTATCTTCGCCGCGGATGCATTTTTTCGACACTTGTTTCGTATATTCGCCGCAAATGCTTTCCTTTGGCGCTTACTTCGTATATTCGCCGCGGATATCCTCCTTCGGCGGTTCCAGCGGATAGTTTCCGCTAAAGCATGCCGTGCAGATCGGCAGGTCTTCTGCCAGTTCTGGCAGACGTTCCATCTTTAAGTAAGACAGCGAATCTGCCCCGATGATCTGGCAGATTTCTTCTACCGTGCGTCCGCTTGCGATGAGCTGGTCTTCGGACGGGATATCCGTTCCAAAATAGCACGGATGCAAAAACGGCGGTGCACTGACCTTCACATGCACTTCCTTCGCACCTGCATCGCGCAGCATTTTCACGATGAGGTGGCTGGTCGTACCGCGGACGATGGAATCGTCGATCATGATGACACGTTTTCCTGCAACTGCCTCTTTTAATACATTCAGTTTTACTTTTACCGCAGAAACACGGCTGCTCTGTTTCGGCTTGATGAAGGTACGTCCCACATAGGAGTTCTTCACAAACGCCGTTCCGTATGGGATACCGGACTGCATCGAATAGCCAAGTGCTGCAGCATTACCGGATTCCGGCACACCGACCACGAGATCGGCATCGACCGGGGAATCGATCGCCAGACAGCGGCCTGCGTGAATGCGGGAATGATAAACGCTCACACCGTCAAACACACTATCCGGTCTTGCAAAGTAAATATATTCAAAGACACATCTTGCCTGTTTCTCCGGATCCGGCAGGCACATGCTCTTATCGGAGCGGATGCCGTCCTTGGTGATCGTTACGATCTCGCCCGGCTCCACGTCGCGGACAAACTCCGCGTCAATCGTTGCCAGGGCGCAGCTTTCGGATGCCAGGATATAGGCATTTTCCTTTTTGCCGATACAAAGAGGCTTAAAGCCAAACAGATCTCTCGCACCGATCATCTTGCGCGGGCTCATGATGACCAGGGAATACGCACCCTTGATCTTCTTCATGGCATTGGCCACTGCTGCTTCAACGGTTGCCGTGCGCACACGCTCACGCGCGATATGGTACGCAATGACCTCAGAGTCAATGGTGGTCTGGAAGATTGCACCGCTGTATTCCAGCTCTCTGCGCAGCTCCGGCGCATTGACCAGGTTTCCGTTGTGGGCCAGTGCCAGGGTACCCTTCACATAATTGAGTACCAGAGGCTGCGCGTTCTCTCTTGTGCTGCTTCCCGCAGTCGAGTAACGCACATGTCCCACACCAATGTTTCCATGTAACCCCTCTAAAATGTCCGGTGTGAACACCTCATTGCAAAGCCCCATCCCCTTATACGCATTTACCTTCCCCTTCGGTCCTTCTGTGTCGCTGACCGCAATACCGCAGCTTTCCTGCCCCCGGTGCTGCAATGCGAACAGTCCGTAATAAATCTCGGATGCCACATCATTGCCGTCAAAATCGTACATTCCGAATACACCGCACTCCTCGTGCAGCTCATCTGGATTCAGCAAGCGTTTCTCTTCCATCGGCTTTCTTCCTCTCTTGATGTATTTATAAGTAATATAAATAAAAGAAGTTAATTTCAGAAGAAATTATAATACACAGGCATCTGAATTGCAATATGTTTTTTATTGCCGGATAGAATCCTTTCTGTGGTAAAACTGGACTTCTAAATTTTTTGTATCCAGCCGGATCCCGTAAATATCCTGTTCCGGCTCACTGCTCACAGCATTGCCCGGAGCAATTGCCTCTTTGGAAATAAGCTCCACTTCACAGAGTTCTTCCCTGCGTACCAGAGAAAGCTCAGGGCGCTTTTCCTGCCAGAATAATGCCGTTCCTGCTGCAATTTCCAGACAGATCGCAGCCGCCAGAATTCTGCGGATACACCTTAAGCGTCTGGAACGCTGATAATTCCATGCCAGCCGCCGGATACACTGTTTTCTCCAGGCGCGGCATGACCGATTCCATGTTCTGATCAAAAGTCCTCCTATGTACATGAAAAACGAATAACATCGCTTTTGAAAAGCGATGTTATCCTAAAAAACAAGAAAAACCAAATACCCTTCTTACTGCACAACGCGCTCCACATCATCCACGAGTCCGTCCACCACGCCAGTGCTTTTCTGAACTCCGGTGCGGTTTTCTGCAGCAGAATTTCCAACATTTCCGTTTGTCTGGTTTAAGTTTCCGCCATTCTCACTTCCGGCAGCTCCACCTGCTCCATTTACACCATTCCCGGTGTTTTCCCCGGTTGTGTTAGTACCGTTTCCGTTGATTCCGCCATTTCCAGTAGTACCTCCGGTTCCACTCGTGCCATTTCCGGCTCCGCCGTTTTCACCGGCCATTCCGTTTTCCATGTTGTTTGTGCCGTTTTCCCCGGCAGCGGTGCCCCGGCCGTTTCCATTCTGGCCATTTGGCGCTCCCTGGCTTGCAGTCGTGGCTTCATCCGCCATGTTGTTTCCATTCTGGTTGCTGCATCCCGCTAAAAGACAAACAGTCATGGCGAAGATCAGCACACATGCAGTCATTCTGATTTTTTTCATCATCGTATTCTCCTTTCTTTCCTAATGAATTCTGAAAAAGAGTGCGCATCCAGGCGGAGCGTTTTTGTTTCATAGACTGTACTTTTCCACGAAACAACCTATTTCAGGAATACATCCTGCTGTTAGTATGAGAAAGAAGAAACGATTTTATCAAAAATCAGAACTTCCATTTTTATCTTTTTATAAAATTAACCGATCACATCCTGCATGTCGTACAGTCCCGGCTCTTTGCCTGCCAGAAACAGGGCTGCCTGCAGTGCACCTTTTCCGAAAATTGCCTTGGAATAAGCAGTGTGGCGGAAGGTAATGACCTCATCCGTTCCGGCAAAGATCACGTCGTGGTCACCTACAATCGTACCGCCGCGCACGGAAGAGATACCGATCTCTTTCTCGTCACGTCTTACGCGCTCCTGGCTGCGGTCATATTTGTAATGGTACTGGTTGTCCATCGCCTCGTTGATGGAATCTGCCAGAGCCAGTGCAGTGCCGCTCGGCGCATCCAGTTTTTTGTTGTGGTGCTTCTCGACGATCTCAATGTCAAAGCCTGCATTCGCCAGTACCTTTGCCGCATCCTGGACCAGCTTCATGAGGGTATTGATGCCAAGGGACATATTCGCAGAGCGCAGGATCGCAGTCTGTTTGCTGCTCTCTTTTACTTTTTCGATCTGCTCTGCAGAAAGTCCGGTCGTGCAGAGTACCAGAGGCATCTTGTGTGCCACGCAGTAATCCAGCAGATGGTCCACTGCCTTTGCAGAAGCAAAATCAACGATCACATCTGCCTCAACGTTACATTCCTCTAAAGATGCAAACACCGGATAATCACTTAAAACTACCGGATTGACATCGATTCCGGCTACGATCTCAATGCCATCCATCTCCTTTGCCAGACCGGTAATGGTGCGTCCCATCGCACCATTGCAGCCGTGCATGATCATTTTTACCATTTTATAAGTCCTCCTGTGCAGGTCCTGTTCTTTCGTTTGTGATTCTATTTGTACGTTTCCATACAGCTGCTTTCCATGACACAGGCAGCTGTCGTTTTGATTCTTTGCAAATGCTGCGTACATTCCTGGTTTACAGGATTCCATACTCCTGCATTGCCTTTTTCAGACGTTCCTGGTTCTGCGGCTCCATCTCGGTAAGCGGCAGTCTTAACGGGCCAACTTCTTTGCCCATCAGATTTAAGGCAGCCTTAACCGGAATCGGGTTTACTTCACAGAACAGCGCGTTGATCACCGGAATGGCATCTAACTGCATCTGGCAGCTCTTCTGGATATCGCCCTTGAAGAAGTTCTCGCAGATCTCGTGAGTCTGTCTCGGAGCAACGTTGGACAGAACGGAGATAACGCCCTTGCCGCCCATAGCCAGAAGCGGAACAATCTGGTCGTCGTTGCCAGAATACAGATCTACGCAGCCGTTTGCCAGGTGCATGATCTCTGCGATCGCGGAGAAGTTGCCGCTTGCTTCTTTCACGCCAACAATGTTTTTCACATCGCGGCAAAGCTTTACGATGGTCTCCGGTTTCATGGTAAGACCGGTACGGGTCGGCACATGATATAAAAGACACGGAATGTTTACAGACTCTGCGATCGCGGTATAGTGTGCGATCAGACCATTCTGGGTTGCCTTATTGTAATAAGGAGTTACTAACAACAGTCCGTCTGCTCCGGCCTTCTCAGCCTCTTTAGAAAGGTGGATTGCCTCTCTGGTACAGTTGGAACCGGTTCCTGCGATAACCGGGATACGCTTGTTTACCACCTTGCAGGTGAAACGGATCACATCCAGATGCTCCTCGTGACTCATGGTTGCAGACTCACCGGTGGTGCCGCATACGATGATCGCATCGGTACCGCCTGCGATCTGCTCCTCCAAAAGCTCAGCAAGCTTATCATAATTTACCTCTCCAGATTCTGTAAACGGGGTTACCAATGCAACACCAGCGCCCTCAAAAATAGCCATGTTCTTTTCCTCCTCATATGTTTATGTATTGCAGGCGTCAATCAACGGATACGCCACCGCACTGTTCCGACATGCAATGTAAAAAAGAATGTGCCTTGGCACATTCTCGCGCCGAGGCGCGGTTGCTTTGGCAACCATCTACCTTTGCGCCGAGCGCGCATCCCTGCGGAGCACTTTTTTGTTTCATAGGACGCACTTTCCTATGAAATAAAAAAGGGACTGACAAATCCCGGTCAGCCCTCTTAAAGTCGCTTTTGTGCTTTTTGCTTTAAGTAGCTCTCCATCCGGTTGGATGACAGTTACAGGATTCTTCACCCTGTCCCCAGATAAATGACTTCCAGACCGTCCTCTATCTTCGGCGCCCGCCCTTTCAAAGAATCCTCTTCTGCTTCTGGTGCATCCGATTCTTTACTCATGCTTCGCGCAACCTCTACTTGCCTGTTTATATATAATACTAGCATTAACCATTTTAATTGTCAACTTAAACCTATCTGGAACAGTTGGAACAGTCTACATATTCCACTTTATCTGCGATCCGGCGAATGCCTTCCGGCAGTACCTTTCCGGTCACAATGACCTGGACCTGGTCACGGCAGTTTAAAATGCCTTCCAGTTCCTCTTCCGTTACGATATTCTGGTCAACCAGCCCAAGGGCTTCATCGAGAACCAGAAGATCGCACTCCTCTGTGGTCAGTACCTTCTTTGCATAATTTAATCCATTGCGGATATTGACCTGCTCATCTTTCTTTTCAGAATCGCTTAACTCTGCAAAGTAGCGGTCTGATTTTTCGAAGCGGAATATCTTCAGTTCCGGCTCCATTCGCTTTAATACGTCCAGATTTCCTGTTTTCTCACTGCCTTTTAAAAACTGGATCACGATCACGGTTTTCTGCTCTGTGAGCGCCTGGAGCGCTCTGCCAAGGGCCATCGCTGTCTTGCCTGAGCTGTCTTTGCCGCAGATGACCTCTAGTCTTCCTGTACTCATCGCTTTTGCACCTCTGTTTTTCTTAGCATCGTTTATACAAGCGTGCTAATCGTAACACATTCCCATGTAATTTGCAAGTTAATCTGTTAAGACTGCGGCTATCCTTATTGCGATTCACATACATAAATCCGCCAGCACAGCCGCGCCGATGCTTCGCATCCTTACGCTTCCTCTTCCAGATCCCCGCATTCCAGCTTGCTGATGGAAACCTCGTAAGCCACCCGCTTCTCGCACTCGGTCTCGCTGAGCTTTTTGGTGTACTCCCGGCTCTGCACACGGCCCCATACGCGCACTCTGGTTCCCACCTCGAATCCGGAAGCAAACCGCGCATTTCTGCCCCAGGCAATGCACGGGATATAGTCTGACTTGCCGTAAGGGCGGTTGACTGCCAAAAGGAGATCTGCAATCTCCCTTCCGAGCGGTGTTTTCCGGTAAACCGGTGCCTTACAGATGTAACCATCCAGAAAAATCTGGTTCGTCTTGGTATAATCCGTAAATTTCTCCATAAAATGGATTTCCCGTACAAACACCGACAGTACCAGACGGTTTTTTATCCCTTCATGGCGGTTATAGGAACGGAACTGGCCAATGGCCTCCACCGTGCAGCCAATATAATCTTCCTTAACATCCAAAAGACGCTCTGAAATCATAAGCGGAATGATATCGGCCTGCTCGCTCAAACGGCTCACCGCTACATTTACCAGATAAAATCCCTCTCCAAACACTTCATGGCTGAAGGTAAACCCGGAAATGATTTCTCCGATCACACTCACTTTATTGTTTTCGATCACTTTTTCTGACATAGTATTTTCTCTCCTCTTCCCATTTCTTTTAGCTCTCAGCTATTATCATATTTACGGGAAAATGAGAAAAAATATTCAGGTTTTCGCTCGACAAATGGCGGCAAAATGTTACATTTTCCATGCAAAAGGCAAAAAAGCAGCAGATTTTATAATGTTTTTCTGTCTCCAGCTAACGTTCCCGAAAAGCAGCGAAAGCAAATCGTCCTACAAGACAGGCTGAAACCGCCGCCGAGATCCACTCACTGATCCAGAATCCGTGCCAGACTCCCACTGGCCCCATGATCCGGTTTAAGATCCAGGCAGCCGGCAGGATCACCACCAGATAACGGCACAGGGAAATGATGAGGGAAGACATGCCCATTCCCAATCCCTCAAACGCGCCGCTTGCGGTCACAGAAACCGAAGAAATTAAAAATCCCAGGCAGATCAGGCGTAATGCCTGTGTGCCCGCTGCCACGGTTTCCGGGTTTGTGGTGAACAGCTGCATAAGCTGTTTTGCAAACAGAAGACAGCCAAACGTTCCAACCGCCATAATGACTGCACACATCACCAGCGTCAGTTCAAACAGCCTGCGCACCCGCTTCATTTCCTTTGCCCCGTAATTGTATCCAATCAGCGGGCGCAGTCCCTGCACAATGCCGCTGGCCGGAAGATACAGGAACGTCTGAAGTTTATAGTAGATTCCGAGCACCAGGACATAACAGTCCGAAGATGCCGCAAGAATGCCGTTTAACGCGGAAATCAAAATCGATGGCAGAGCCAGGTTCAAAATTGCCGGAACACCGATTCCATATAATTTTTTCAGGATCGGTCTGTTTGGGAGCAGATCTTTTTTCGAAAACTTGACCGGAAATGGTTTTCCAACGTACATTACCAGATACACCGCCAGGGAAACAACCTGGCCGATTCCCGTTGCGATCGCTGCTCCTGTGATCCCCATTGCCGGAAAAATGCCGATTCCAAAGATCATCAAAGGATCCAGGATGATGTTGGCAATACAGCCGCAAAGCAGACTTGCCATGGCCACCTTCATGCGCCCTACCGCCTGAAAAAGCTTTTCAAAAAACAGTCCTGCCATGATCACCGGCGCAAACGAAAATGCGATGGAAACGTAACGGATCGCCAACAGCTTTACCGCTTCATCACTCGTAAACATGCTTAAGAACTGCGGCATGATCAGCAGGGAAAGAACAGCCAGAACAACACCATGGGCCAGGCAGCAAAGCAGTCCCTGTCCCGCCGCATTTCCGGCTTTTTTCTTATCTCCCGCCCCAAGATACAGCGATACCAGTGCATTGATCCCCACTCCAAAACCAATGGCAGCCGCATTGATAAAATTCTGTACCGGATACACCAGGGAAAGCGCTGTCATGGCATTTTCACTGATCTTCGCCACAAAGAAACTGTCGATAATGTTATAAAGGGAATTGACCAGCATAGACACTACCATCGGCAAGGCCATCGACAACAGCAGTGGAAATACCGGTTTTTCTTTCATAAATGTATCTGTCATAGTTAACTCCTTTCAATAGCGCAAAAACGCCACACAGCCGCCCTCCCGTACGGGAAGGGGCTGTGTGGCGAAAAATAGCTTGGCTTTACTAGAAAAGTCCACACCAGGTTTTAGGGAATCTGGCAATATTTATTTTTTAAAGGATGCTCTCTTACGCATGGTCGGATCCAGGATTTTCTTGCGGATACGCAGGTTCTCCGGGGTTACCTCAAGAAGCTCGTCGGTATCGATGAACTCCAAGCACTGCTCCAGGCTCATGATCTTCTTCGGAACCAGCTTCAATGCCTCATCAGCACTGGAAGAACGGGTGTTAGTCAGCTTCTTGGTCTTGCAGACATTGACCTCGATATCCTCGGTCTTCGGGTTCTGTCCGATGACCATACCAGAGTAAACCTTCTCGCCCGGTCCCACAAAGAGGATACCGCGCTCCTGTGCATTGAACAGACCGTAGGTGATGGTCTCACCGCTCTCGTAAGCGATCAGGGAACCGGTCTTACGGTAGCTTAACTCACCCTTGAACGGACCGTAACCATCGAAAATGGTGTTGATGATACCGTTACCCTTGGTATCGGTCATGAACTCACCACGGTAGCCGATCAGACCTCTTGCCGGGATGGAGAACTCCAGACGGGTATATCCGCCGTTTGCCGGACTCATACCCTGCAGCTCACCCTTTCTGGAGGTCAGCTTCTGGATTACCGCACCGGTAAACTCCTCCGGAACGTCGATGTAAGCTAACTCCATCGGCTCTAACTTCTGGTTGCGCTCGTTGTATTTGTAAAGAACCTCAGCCTTGCTGACTGCAAACTCAAAGCCCTCGCGGCGCATATTCTCGATCAGGACAGACAGATGCAGCTCACCACGTCCGGAAACCTTAAAGCAGTCCGGGGACTCGGTCTCTTCTACACGCAAGCTAACATCGGTGTTCAGTTCGCGGAACAGACGCTCTCTTAAGTGACGGGAGGTAACAAACTTACCTTCCTGACCTGCAAGCGGGCTGTCATTTACCATGAAGTTCATGGCGATCGTCGGCTCGGAAATCTTCTGGAACGGAATGGATTCCGGATTCTCCGGGGAACAGATGGTATCACCAATGTGAAGGTCTGCGATACCGGATACTGCAACGATATCACCGATGGTTGCCTCCTGAACCTCTACACGCTTTAAACCGTCGAACTGGTACAGCTTACCGATCTTCACGCGGCGCATCTTGTCCGGATCGTGATGGTTTACGATCACGCAGTCCTGGTTTACCTTGATGCTTCCGTTGTCGATTTTGCCGACACCGATACGGCCAACAAACTCGTTGTAGTCAATGGTGCTGATGAGCATCTGGGTATCTGCATCCGGGTCTCCCTCCGGAGCCGGGATGTAGTTTACGATGGTCTCAAACAGCGGGCTCATATCTACTTCCGGATCGTCCAGCTCTTTCTTTGCAAAACCTGCACGGGCAGATGCAAATACGAACGGGCAGTCTAACTGCTCGTCGGATGCGTCCAGATCCATAAACAGCTCTAATACCTCATCAATCACCTCGGTCGGTCTTGCTTCCGGACGGTCGATCTTGTTGATGCAGACGATAACAGACAGGTCCAGATCCAGTGCCTTCTGCAGCACGAATTTGGTCTGCGGCATCGGTCCCTCATATGCGTCTACAACCAGGATAACACCGTTTACCATCTTCAGTACACGCTCAACCTCGCCGCCGAAGTCTGCATGTCCTGGGGTGTCGATGATGTTGATCTTCTTATCTTTATAAAATACTGCTGTGTTCTTGGAAAGAATGGTGATTCCACGCTCACGCTCAATATCGTTGGAGTCCATGACACGCTCTGCCACTTCCTGGTTTGCACGGAAAACGCCGCTCTGCTTTAACAGTTCATCTACCAGAGTGGTTTTACCATGGTCAACGTGGGCAATGATCGCGATGTTACGGATGTCTTCTCTCTTCATTTTCATAGTCGTAATAATCCTCTTTCTCTTTAAAAAAACTAAGGACTTGTTGCCAGGTCCTTAGTTTCACGTCATTCATCACAAGTTATTAATATAGCATTCTGGTGAACGGAATGCAAGCGTTTTTTCCTCAATTGCAGGGCTTTTTCTGTTTAAATTTTAAAACAGGACCAGTTCCCCGTCTGCAAAGCCATAATAGCATTCCTTTTCCCGGGTAATCACAGCTTTGCCGCCAGTCTTTTCGGTGATCTGGGCAACCAGGGAACCCTCTTTTTCGAGCGGCACCATGCAGACAACATCCACTGCATCGGTGTACTGGGTATCCAGAACCGGGATCTCCATCTGCGCATTGATGTACTGGATCTTGCCAATGCCATTGTAATCGGTATGAATCTTCCATTCCACCCCCGGACATTTCTCCACGATCACGCTGTTTTTGAGTCCCTCCTGCACTGCGCCGGAATATGCACGCACCAGTCCGCCGGTTCCAAGCAGGGTTCCGCCAAAATAACGGGTCACCACGACACAGATGTTTTTCACTTCTGCACCCAAAAGCACATCCAGCATTGGGCGTCCTGCCGTCTGGGCCGGCTCCCCATCGTCACTGCAGCGCTGCACCTGGCCGCGCTCCCCGATCACATAAGCCGAGCAGTTATGCCGGGCATCCCAGTATTTCTTTTTCATCTCATCGATAAAAGCGACGGCCTCTTCCTCGCTCTCTACCGGTCTTGTGGTAGCAATGAAGCGGGATTTTTTCTCGGTTAATTCCCCTTCGCCGCCCTCATAAAGAATTTTATATCGTTCCATCATGGGTATACTACTTCCTATCATCCTGTTTCTTTTACGATTCGCTTCTCTCGTTCCCTATCATACCAGTAAAGAAGACTTCTGGCAAGAAGCAACATGACTGCCCATGTGTTTCGCAGGGTTACTATTCACGCGTTGCGCAAACGTTACTGTTCACGCATGCGTGCCCAGCAACGGGATTTTGCCGATGCTTCGCATTCCAAATCGGCAAAATCTGCTGCCAGAACTGTATCATACGGGATTTTCAGTTCAGAAAATCCCTACCTGTGAACAGCAACGCGCAAACAGTAACAGATTCTGCCGAAGCTTCGCACGGTTGAATTATCAGAATCATTTTGGTATAATGATAGACGGATTTTTATGTTGTTCACGCATGATACAAACAACATTTTATCCCCGATCAGCAGCTGTCAGACCTCTTTACAGCTGCCAGTACACATCCTGAAAAGGAGGATTCCGAATGAATTATGGAAAAAACGCTACAGAAAAGCGTTTGCAGGCCGCGAACTCACGGAGCCGGAAATACCGTTCCCGCATTTTCCTTACCTTCGCCAAAACCTGCTGCGTGCTCTGTCTGTTTTGCGTTCTGGTCGTATCCAGCATTGGCATCGGTATTGTCATGGGCATCATCGACAATTCCCCGGAGCTGAATGTGAACAGTATCGTTCCCATCGGCTATGCCACTACGGTTTACGACAGTGCCGGAAATCTAACCGACACACTGGTAACTGCAGGCTCCAACCGGGAAGAAGCCACCTACGACGAACTTCCACAGGACCTGATCAACGCTTTTGTTGCCATTGAGGACTCCCGTTTCTGGACCCACAACGGCATCGACCTTCGCTCCATCTCCCGCGCCGCTGTCGGCGTATTAACTGGCGAAAACCGCGGCGGCGGAAGCACCATCACCCAGCAGCTGATCAAAAATAACATGTTCAACGGCGGCATGGAAACCAGCTTCGGTGCAAAACTCGAGCGAAAACTCCAGGAACAGTATCTGGCTCTCCAGCTGACCAAATCCATGGACCGCAAACTGATCCTGACCAACTATTTAAATACGATCAATCTGGGCAACAATGCACTGGGTGTCAAAGTTGCTGCCCGACGCTATTTTAATAAGGATGTTTCCGATTTAACCCTTTCCGAATGTGCCGTTATCGCCGGCATCACCCAGAACCCTTCCCGCTTAAATCCGATCAGCGGGCAGCAGGCCAACGCGGAAAAACGCAAAGTCATCCTGCAATATATGTTCGAACAGGGTTATATTACAAAAGCACAGCAGGAAGAAGCCCTGGCCGACGATGTCTATGCCCGGATCCAGATGGTAGATACTGTTTCCAAAGAAAATTCCACCCCGTACAGCTACTTCACGGATGAACTGACCCAGCAGGTAAAAGACACGCTGATGGAAAAACTCGGTTATACGGAAACACAGGCTCACAACCTGCTTTACAGCGGAGGTCTCCAGATCTACACCACCCAGGATCCAACCATTCAGGCCATTGTAGATGAAGAGGTCAATAACCCGGACAATTACTCCGCCGCACGCTACAGCGTAGAATACCGGCTTTCCGTAACCCACGCAGATGGAACTACCGAACATTTTTCAGAGAAAAACTTAAAGTCTTGGCATGCTTCCACCTTAAATCCTGGCTGGGATGGACTGTATAACAGTGAAGCCGATGCCGACGCTGACATCGAATCTTACAAAGCAGCAATCCTGCAGGAAGGTGACACCATCATTGGAGAGCGCTGCAGCAAAGTACTGGAACCGCAGGTTTCCTTCGTGATCATGGATCAGAAGACCGGACAGGTCAAAGCCATAAGTGGCGGACGCGGTACCAAAACAGCCAGTCTGACCTTAAACCGTGCAACCGATACCACAAGGCAGCCTGGTTCCACATTCAAGGTCATCACCGCTTTTGCCCCGGCACTGGACACCTGCGGTGCTACCCTGGGAAGCGTCTACTACGATGCTCCTTTCACCGTGGGAACCAAAACGTTTAAAAACTGGTACAAGCAGGGCTATCTTGGTTACTCCAGCATCCGCGACGGTATCATCTATTCCATGAACATCGTTGCCGTGCGCACTTTGATGGAAACTGTAAGTCCACAGCTCGGTGTAGAATATGCCAAGAACTTTGGCATTACAACCCTGACGGACACCGACATGAACGCAGCGACTGCCCTGGGCGGTATTACCAACGGTGTAACCAACCTGGAACTGACCTCCGCATTCGCTTCCATTGCAAACGGCGGACTTTATACCAAACCGGTTTTCTTTACCAAAATTCTGGATCACGATGGCAAACTGCTCATCGACAATGAGCCGGAAACCCACCGGGTATTGAAAGATTCTACCGCATTTTTACTGACCGATGCCATGAAAGATTCCATGCAGGCAAACCACATCTTCGCGAGTTCTGGTGTCAGTGTCAGCTCCACCAGTACCCGCGCGGCACTTCCGAACATGTCAGCAGCAGGTAAGAGTGGTACGACCAGCAACAACAACGATATCTGGTTCATCGGTTACACTCCTTACTATACCGCAGGTGTATGGGGCGGCTGCGATGAAAACCAGAAACTGACGGCAGTAAACGGCGGCACGTCCTTCCACAAAGATATCTGGCGCAAGATCATGACCCGTGTTCACGAAGGCTTGAGTGACCCGGGCTTCACCGTACCAGACAGCGTGGAAACTGCAGAGATCTGCCGCAAATCCGGCAAACTGGCGATTCCGGGCGTCTGCTCCCATGATCCGCGCGGCAATGCCGTATACACAGAATACTTCGCAAAGGGAACCGTACCGACCGAAATGTGCAACACCCACGTACTTACCACTGTCTGCAGCGAAACCGGTCTTCTTCCGGGACCGAACTGCCCGAAGACATCCATCGTGCGGATTGCACTTCCGGCTGACGAAGAAGGCGAAACCGATGATTCCAAATATGCAATGCCAACCAGGCAATGTCCCGGTCATACCAGCGTGACCATCGATCCATCCTATCTCGGACCGGACGATGATGTTACCCCGGGAACCGGAAGTTCCCGAGGCGCAGGAAACGCAGTTCCCGGTCTTGGGCCTGGCGGTGCCAGCACCCGCCCATCCTCGGCCGTATCCAATGGACCGGGGCGGGACTAAAACAACCATTTATTTCACTTTAATAGGGCCGTGTGAGTTGCCTTTCGGCAACTCACACGGCCCTTGTCATATACTTATATTGTTATTCTTTCATCCTCGGCTTAAAGATCAGCGCCCCCAGATACCCAAACACCAGAGCCGCCGCAATCCCGGCAGAGGCTGCCGTCAGACCTCCTTTGAAAATTCCAATGCATCCTTCTTCTCCGATTGCTTTTGCAACACCTTTCCACAAGGTATTTCCAAAACCAAGAAGCGGTACCCCCGCTCCGGCCCCTGCCCACTTCAAAAACGGTTCATAAAGTCCGAGCCAGCCAAGAATCGTTCCACTTACAACCAGCGTTACCATAACCCGTCCCGGCATCATTTTGGTCCTGTCTAAAAGAATCTGAACGAGCGCACAGATCACACCGCCCACAAGAAAGGCCCGGATCAGTTCCATTGCCACACCACCGGCTGCACTGTTCAAACTGTCGCCCGCCGCACTGGTCATACTGTGCATGATAAAAACGATACGATTATCCATTCGTTCATTCACACCTCCATTCGTTCCAGTACTACCGCATGGGCAATTCCCGGAATACTCTCTCCTTCATTGTAACTGACGGTAGACAACAGGGCTCCTGTCGGAACAAACAATACCCGTTTCCACTCGCCACGCTGCATTTTCGGCAGAATATGGGCACACAATGTCACCGCTGCGCAGCCACATCCGCTGCCGCCTGCATGCACATCCTGTTCTCCCCGGTCATAAATCTCCAGCCCGCAGTCCATATGCCTGCCCGCCATATCATGACCGCTGCTTTTCATAAAATCCAGCAGCACTTTCTGTCCCACTGCTCCCAGATCCCCGGTGATGATCCGGTCATAATAGGAAACATCCACACCAAAATCCTCCAGATTCTGACAGATCGTATTCCAGGCTGCCGGTGCCATTGCCGCACCCATGTTCATAGAATCCCTGGTTCCCATATCTACCAGTTTTCCTGTGGTGATGCCGGTTACTGCAATATGGGATGTCGGCAGATTTCCTGCTTTTTTTCCACACTCCAGCACCACTGCCCCACAGCCAGTCACCGTCCACGATGCACTCTGCGCCCGCTGGTTTCCGTATCCCAGGGGAAAACGGAACTGTTTTTCCGCAGTTGCAAAATGGCTGGATGCAATTGCAAGGACCCGGTCTGCATATCCTGCATTCACACACATTGCTCCAAGTCCCATGGCTTCTCCCATGGTCGAACAGGCGCCGTAAAGCCCAAATAAGGGGATTTCCAGATCCACCGTACCAAACGAAGTCGCGATCAGCTGCCCCAGAAGATCTCCTGCAAACAGATAACGTACCTCTCTCCGGTGAATATTTCCTTTCTCAAGCGCCAGATCTGCCGCCTGCTTCTGCATGGCACTCTCTGCCTGCTCCCAGTTTTCCATCCCAAACATCTCATCCTGCTCCGTCACATCGATCCCGGCAGCCAAAGGTCCCTGTCCCTCTTTTTTCCCTGCAACCGATGCCCAGGATGCAACAAAAGCAGGATGCTCAAAACGCAAGCTTGCTTTTCCCATCTGCATACGAAAGCTCCTTTCCTGATTCCACAAACCTCTGAACCTAGTATTTCACATTGGAATCATTTTTATCCAGGTTTTATAGCGCTTGTGATTCTCCTGCCAGCTTGCTATAATACATTCTGAACATCTATTTTCGGAGGAACACAACCATGGGAAAATCAGGGAAAGAACGACGGGCAATTATGCTGGATTATGTAAAGAAACACAATGTGGATTCCGAACAGTCTCCACTGAATTACGATCTGCACAAATACGCATCTTATGTAGAAAAGCACAAGCTGGACGCAGAAAAGGTATCGCCGGATGTGCTTGAGAAGTTCCGGTTGAAGTAAACAATATTGCACAGTAAGTATCAAAGGGGCGAAAGTTCCCGCAGCCGCCATGCATGGCGGCTGCGGGAACTTTCGCCCCTCATTCGTTATCGTGTAATATTGTTTATTTTATGCAGCCAGCATCTCCTTCTCTTTCTTGGCTGCCTGGTATCCCAGTACGCATACCGCACCTACCAGAACCAGTCCGATAAGGTCGGTCAGGCTTCCCGGTACGAGCAGGGTCAGACCACCTACAATGCAGAGGATACGCTCCCACCATTTCATGTTGCGGAATACGAATCCACTTAAACCGGCTGCCACACCGAAGATACCGATGAGGCTGGTGATGGTGATCATAACAACCTCCGGGATAGTGGTGTTGATGAACAGCATAGCCGGATTCATGGCGATAATGTACGGTACGATGAATGCTGCGATGGCAAGACGGCTTGCGTTGAACGCGGTCTTCATCGGTCCAGCCTTTGCGATGGCGGCGCCTGCGTAGGCGGCCAGTGCAACCGGCGGGGTGATATCTGCCACGATACCAAAGTAGAATACAAAGAAGTGTGCTGCGAGCATCTCAACACCGATTTCCGGGCTCATGAGGATCGGGGCACAGGTTGCTGCCATGATGCAGTAGGTTGCGGTGGTCGGAACGCCCATACCAAGAACGATACAGCAAAGCATAGTCAGAAGCAGTGCTACGATCATGACACCGCCGGATGCAGATACAATGGCACGCAGAAGTTTGGATGCAAGACCGGTAGAAGTGATGCAGCCGGCTACGATACCAGCCATGGTACATGCAGATGCTACAGTGATGGTTCCCTTGCCGCCTGCCTCCAGCGCATCGATGATCTTGCTTACGTTGATACGGTTATCGGAGTTGAACAGACCTACTACGATAGTTACCAGGATTGCGATTGCTGCGGAGCTCTGCATGGTACGGGTACCATTGGATACCAGAACGACCAGAACTACAAGCGGAGCCAGCAGATAGATTTTGCGGATCAGGTAGCTGAATTTCGGAAGGCTATCTTTATCAAGTCCCTTTAAGCCAAGCTTCTTTGCTTCCAGATGTACAGCAATGTAAATACCTGCAAAATACAGGATTGCCGGAAGAATTGCAAGGACTGCAATGCGGGAGTACGGAACACCGGTGTACTCTGCCATGAGGAATGCGGCTGCGCCCATGATCGGCGGCATGATCTGTCCGCCGGTGGATGCTGCTGCCTCAACAGCGCCTGCAAAATCCGGTTTGTAGCCGGTCTTGATCATCATCGGGATGGTGACGGAACCGGTAGTTACGGTGTTTCCTACGGAAGAACCGGAAACCATGCCGCACAGAGCAGAGGAAATAACAGCTACCTTCGCCGGACCGCCGCAGGAGGAACCTGCCACGCAGTTTGCAAGGTCAATGAAGAATGCGGAAATACTGGTCCGCTCCAGGAAAGCACCAAAGATAATGAAGACCACAATGTATTTCTGACATACATTGATCGGGGTGTTCATAACACCATTGGTGGTGTAGAACAGATCGTAAACAACCTTACCAAAACGGACATTTGCAAAGGTGTAGATCAGCAGTGCACCGACTACAAACAGGATCGGCAGGCCGACACACCGGCGGCAAAGCTCAACCAGAACAAGAATGGCAACGATGGCCAGAGCCAGCATAAACGGGTCTTTGGAAATGACACTGTAGCTGGTTAACAGGATTTTCTGTGCGTTTGCTGCAAAGTAAAGAAATGGACCTGCGCCTGCGACCATCAGTACAATATCATACCACGGAATGTAGTTTACACGGACGTGCCCTTTTTTGACCGGATAGTTTAAAAATCCGATGATGATGATCATAGCCAGAAACAGCGTCAGGCGAACCTCTGGAAGACTCTTATCCACCAGGGTCAGGTAAATGCAGAACAGGGAAAATGCTGCCATCAGGAAACGGATCACGGCTTTCGGCTTTCCTTCCCATACACGGACGTTCGATTCCCTGTCATATTTTTTCATCACCGCATCAACATCCTCTGCGGTTCCGGTTAAACTGTCAGCTGCCGGGGCGCTGTCCACAGCTGCTGTGTGTGTTTTATTCAGAAAGCTCATAGTCGAATCCCCTTCCTATTCTTATTCAGGCGCTTCCGGGATTCGGAAACGCCTGATTGTCTTCATTTTGGAGCAGTCTCACCTGACCTTGCTTAACATGCACCGGTCCGATGATACTTTTCCACTGCTTCCTATTTGGTCGGAACAGTCAGACCTTTTTCTGCGAAGTATTTTGCAGCGCCAGCGTGATACGGAACTGCGGTTACGGATGCTGCAAAGTCAAGGTCCAGCTCATTCTTCTTGTCGTGTCCAAGTGTGTCGATGCTGTCGTAAATGCCTGCTACTACGTTGTAGATATCGTTCTCGTCTACATCGTCCTGCGCGATGATAACTGCGCCGACTGCAACGGTGGTTGCGTCTTTCTCAAGACCGTAAGCATCTTTGGAGATCACGTTCTTGGTGTAGTAAGGAGAAGTCTCCTGAAGTTTTGCGATGTGCTCATCGTCTAACTCTACCAGATATACGTCTCTGGTTGCTGCCAGGGAGGTCACTGCGGTGGTCGGTGCGCCTGCTACGATGAAAGCTGCATCGATCTTGCCATCCTGCATAGCCTCGACGCTGTCGCCGAAGGACTGGTAGGTAGGCTTGATGTCGTCGATGGTTAAATCATAAGCACCCAGGCAATCCAGAGCGTTGAAGTAAACACCGGAACCGGAATCACCAACGGATACGGTCTTGCCTTTTAAGTCTGCCACGGTTTTGATCTCCGGGTCGAGGGTTACGATCTGTACCTGTTCCATGTAAAGCGCTGCCACGGTAGAGAAACCGTCGATCTTTGCGCCCTCAAAGAGGTTCGTACCGTTGTAAGCGTATGCCATAACGTCGGACTGTACGAAACCAAGCTGTGCGTCGCCTGCATCCATGGCCTCGATGTTGCCCTTGGAGCCTTTGCCGACGATCGCGGTTACGGTGGTGTCGGTCAGGTCACTGATCTGGCCTGCGATCACGCTTCCGAATCCGTAGTAAGTACCCTGGTCACCGCCGGTGGTAAAGATCAGCTCTTTGCCGCTTCCAGCCTGACCGATCTTGTCAGCCGGTGCTGCTTTGGTGTCTGCCGCGCTGTCAGCTGCAGTGGTATCTGCTGCTTTTGTATCAGCTGCGGTGGTAGATGCGGAACCGGAACCGCCGCAAGCGGTGAGGGATAATGCTGCCATCATAGATGCCATAACCAATGCCATGTTCTTTTTCATAATCGTATCCTCCTCGGGTTTTGTTTTACAGCCTGCTGTTCACGCCTGGCATGAATCTCAACTGTTTTTCTCAACTTGGTGCCCATTATAGCATAAAGATTTTTTAATATCAAGCAAAATATTGTAACTATTACAGCTTTTTAGTTGTGCTTTTTCGCGCTAAATCGCGAAACAAATTGAGATTTGATATGCCGGACAACAAAAAAAATCCAGAAACATCATTCTGACATTTCCGGATTTTTTGCATTATATTCTATAATTTCATTGCCGCCTCATAGGCTTCTTTCGTAGCATCCAGGGCTCTTCTTGCCTTCCCTGCATCCCCGATCACATATACTTCTTTTCCAAGTGCTTTCAGTCCGTCTGCAAACGGATTGTAATTTTTATAGCCCATTGCCAGCACAACGCTGTCATAGCCTCTTACTTCCTGCATACCGCCATCCGCTGTCTCATACGCAACACCGTCTTTGTAGAAGCGGCTGACCTTTGCTCCCGTGATCTGTCCGATCTGGTACTGTTCGAAGTCTTTCATCAGATAGATCTTATGTTCCTTGATCACATCAGCACCGATCTCATCGCGCAGCTCAATCACATCTACCTCATGCTCCTGCTCGCCTAACAATGCCGCAATCTCACAGCCGACCATGCCGCCTCCGACTACCAGGACCTTTTTGCCCGGTGCACATCTTCCATCCAGTACATCAGAACCGGAAAGAATCTCCGGCTGGTCAATGCCTTCGATCGGAAGAACTAACGGCTTTGCTCCGGTTGCCACGATCACTGCATCCGGATTTTCTTTCTGAATCTGTTCCAGGGTAACTTCCTGATTCATCACGATGCGGACTCCGTCTTTTTCACAGCGGTGGATATAGGCACGCACCATATTGGTGATGTCTCCTTTTCCCGGCGGGAAAGCTGCAAGGCGCATATTGCCGCCCAGGGTTTCGCCTGCCTCATACAGAGTCACGTCATGTCCGCGCTCTGCTGCGACAAATGCCGCACACAGTCCGCTGACACCGCCGCCAACGACCATAACGCGTTTTGATGTCTTTGCCTTTTCCATACCGGCAGACTCATGTCCAAGGAATGGGTTCGTCAGACAGCAAAGCGGCTTTCCCTGGTACATACTCGGAACACAGCCCTGAAGGCAGGCAATACAGGGGATCATGTCTTCCAGCCGCTCTTTTAGTGCCTTGTTCGGCAGTTCCGGATCCGCAAGACTCTGACGGCCAAATGCCACCAGATCCGCACGTCCTTCCCGCACCAGAAGCTCAGCATACTGCGGCTCCGTGAAACGGCCGACGGTAATGACCGGAATGGTCACGGCACGTTTGATCTCCGATACCAGATCTGCAGAAAATCCGCCATGAATTGCAGTCGGTGCCCACATAAATTCATCCCGGATATGTACCGCACGGGAAACATGGAGCGCATCGATGCCGCAGTCTTCCAGATATGCGGCAATCGCTGCACTGTCATGTACATCGTTTCCGCCTAACACCTCATCTGCGCTGTTGATACGGACCAGAATGGCAAGCTGGTCTCCCACTCTTTCCCGGATGTTCTCAATGATCAGACGGGAAAAACGCATCCGGTTTTCAAAACAGCCGCCAAATTCATCGACACGCTTGTTGGTTCTCGGTGAAATAAAGGAATTCACCAGGTATCCATGTGCCATATGCACTTCCACTGCATCCGCTCCTGCTTTTAAGGCGCGCTCTGCCGCTGCACCATATCCTTCGATCAGCTCATAGATTTCCCCGGTAGTCAGGGTTTCCGGAATATCCCTGCCGCAGCAGGCCTGGATGGAAGATGCTGCCTTGATCGGTGCCCCTGCATTTTTTGCATTGCCTTCCGGTCCGGCATTCTGAAGCTGAATGGAAACCTTTGCCCCATATGCATGGCAGGCATCGATCACCTTTCTAAAACTTTCAATTGTCGTGTCATCATACAGGCATGGTTTTCTCGGACCACCCTTTGCGTCCGGATGGACTACCGTTGCCTCAATGGTAATCAGTCCAAATCCGCCCTTTGCCCGCGCTGCATAGTATGCCGCAGACTGTTCACTCATGGTGCCATCCGTGTTTGCAAAATTGTTTCCCATCGGCGGAACCACAAATCTGTTTTTTACTGTCATATTGCCAATCTCGATTGGCTGAAACATTGCTCTGAATTTCATGTCCTTCTCCGTTCTCCCAGGCGGTATTTCCTTAATCTTCCAGTAACTCCGGCCAGGTTTCCTTTAAAACGTTCACCGTGTTTTCGTGCGTATAGACTGCTGCTTCTTTTACTCCCTTTGCCAGGATCGCATCGGAGATAACTTCCACGCCAACCGCACGCGGGGAAACCCCTGCCTCCCGGATCATCCGGATAAATCCCGCGGTGTCTTTCGCTCCGGTTCCCGGTGCAAGACGGTCATGCATGGATTCATCTCTTAAAATGGAATCCGCATAAGGTCTCTCATAGGCATCGTTGATCTGAATGCTCACAACCTTCTTTGCCATTTCCTTTGTCAGGATATCATACGGCTGGTTTGCTCTTACCCAGTGCCAGGTATCCAGAATGATCATCGCATTGTCGCAGCCGGATGCCATGACTACCTTGTATGCCTTGTCCAGATCCGGGATACCACTGTACGGCATTGGCTCCACTCCGATGATGTACGCTCCGGCTCTCTGGCACAGCTCTTTTAACTTCTGCGCAGTGTACTCCACAGAATAGTTTTCCATCAGTCCGCAGTTGATATGCTGCACGTCAAAAAGATCACACATATGGAAACACATCTGCTCTTTATACTTCTGCTCGTAAGAACGGTGTTCCTCCGCCCACTGGACAATGTATTCCACTTCCGTTACTTTCATATCATACTTTTTCAATATTGCAAGGATATCCTCATCCTTTAATCCTTCGTTCAGTGCGTCCACATACGTTTCTGCGCGCAGGCCGATTCCCTCGTAACCTGCCTCTTTGGCTGCTTTTACACGCTCCTCAAAACGGCACTGGTCTCCCAGAGTCCAGGAACTGATCGTGATTGGATGCTGTTTTGACATAATTTTTCCTCCTGTCTTTTGCCATCAGCGGCATACGATTTCCAGTTATAGAATGACAATTTTCTATCAATTGATTGGTTTTATTATACGTGCTTCCGTTTCTAAAAACCAATGCTTAATTTTCACAGAATTAATAGAAAAAATCTATCATTTATGTTATTCTTTTAGCAGGGAAAGGAGTTTGATCTTACGCATGAATTTATATCAGCTTCGTTATTTTGTCACACTGGCCAAGCTGCAGCATTATCTGAAAGCATCGGAACAGCTTTGCATTACCCAGCCAAGTTTAAGCCATGCGATCTCATCGCTGGAAAAAGAACTTGGTGTAAAACTTTTTGAAAAAGACGGACGAAATGTTGTCCTCACGAAATGTGGACGGGAATTTTTAAAGGACACCGAATATACCCTCCAGCTTCTCGACCACAGCATAGAAAATTTAAAATCTTCCGGAGCCGGAAACGGAAGACTCGATATCGGATTGCTTCCCACACTTGGAACAAATTTCGTTCCAGGTCTGGTCCGCAGCTTTTTAAACGAATATCCGGATAAACAGATTGACTTTCATTTTTCGAATGGACTGACTGCCGACTTTCTGGAAGGACTCAAAAACCAGAAATACGACATTGCCTTTTGTTCCCGTATGGACCAGGAACCGCTGATTGAATTCGTTCCTGTCGCAAAACAGGAACTGGTCGTCATCATTCCCAAAGATCATCCCCTGGCAGACCGCGACTCGGTCACCCTGCGCGAAACCCTTGACTATCCGCAGATCATGTTTTCCAAGCGCAGCGGACTGCGCCCCATGATCGACAAGCTGTTTCTTGCCTGCGGCAAAATGCCGGAATGTATTTTTGAAATTGATGAAGACCAGACCATTGCAGGGTTCGTCGCACATGGCTTCGGCATGGCCATTGTCCCGGACATGCCAATTCTAAGTAACATGAACCTGAAAGTCATTCATATTACCGAAGCCAACTGGGAACGCCGCTTTTACATGGCGTACTTAAAAAACCGCTACCGCACCCCGCTCGCAGAACAGTTTTTAGCCTACGTAAAATCCCATACTGCGTTATAAAACCACCAAAGTTTCCGCTTTAATCATCGTAGCGGATGTTCAATACTTCTTTCATGTGCTCGATCGGCATATCTTTTCCAGTCCACAGCTTAAACGCTGCTGCGCCCTGAAACAGCATCATGCCAAGTCCGTTCATGGTTTTGCATCCTGCTTTTTTCGCCATCGCGCGCATCTTGGTCTCCAGCGGAGAATATGGGATATCGACTACGATCAGTTCCGGGCGGAAATAGGACTCGTCCGGAACAACAGACAGACCTTCAAGCGGCTTCATGCCTACGCCGGTTCCATTGACGAACAGATAGGAATCTGCCATTTCTTCGCGGAGTTTGTCCTGGTCTTCTAAATCATAAAGGGTTGCTTTGCACGCGGTTTTCTCATTGATCTTTCTGACGGTTTCCTGTGCATTTTCCCAGAATTTATCATGTGCATTGAAAATAGAGATCTCCTTCACTCCGTCCAAAGCAGCCTGGATCTCCACTGCAGTTGCAGCACCGCCGGCACCTACAATGGTCATCTTTTTGCCGATCACATCGATATCGTTATCCTGCAATGCCTGCATAAAACCGATGCCATCGGTAATATGTCCGGTTAATACACCATTTTCATTGACAATGGTGTTGACTGCCCCGCAAAGCTCTGCTGCCGGAGATAACTTGTCCAGATATTTTCCAACAACAGTCTTGTTCGGCATGGAAACATTTGCGCCAACCATCTTCATCGCACGAAAACCTTTGATCGCATCTTCCAGGGTGCTGTTGTCTACCTCGAATGCAAGATACGCGTAATCCAGACCCAGATAGGCAAATGCCTCATTGTGCATTGCCGGGGAACTGGAATGCCGGATCGGGTATGCAAATAATCCAATTAATTCTGTATGTCCTGTAATTCTCTCTGCCATAATGATAACTCCTCTCCACTTCAAACGATTGCCAGACAATCATAGCAACATTTTAACAAAAGTTCAATATTTCGCCAAAAACTCCCGCCATTTTCCTACATTACATATTACATGCCGCCGGACACTGCACGTGCATGTGCCGGCAGCATGGTCTTCTGATATTACAGATAATCGTGACGTGCCAGTGCACTTAAGATATTGCGTCCTTCTTCCGTTCCCTCAATGATCCTGCGGGCACGCTTGCTGTCGCCAATGTTGATGATGTCCACATTGGTATCTCCAAAAGCCTCTTCCAGATCCGCAAGAACCGGTGTATTGGCTCTCATACCAAGACAGATGAAGCCATAGTCGAACGGAATTTCCTGAATTTCGCCCTGCGGGGTTTTTACGATGAACCGGTCATTCTTCACTTCCTGCAAAACGGTGTTTACCATCTGTTTTACCTGATATTTTTTCAGTTTTGCCTGAATATCACATTTGGAAACCGGATCCAGACCATTGCCGATCATCGGAAGCATTTCTACCATGGAAACCTCTGCGCCCCGCTCTGTGAAAAATTCCATGACGTCAAGACCAACGGCGCCGCCGCCAATGATGGAAACCTTTTTTCCATCCATATCTTCCGGATACTCCTGAATACGGTCGATCATTTTCAGCACGGTAGCAACATTCGTGCCCTCTTTGTCAACCAGATCATGAAGACCGGTGATCGGCGGAAGGGTCGGAACGGAACCGGTTGCATTCACAATGATATCCGGATTCAGGCTCTTTACCAGGTCCACATTTGCACTGGTATTGCGGAAAATAAATAAATTATGCAGTTTTTCTGCGCGGTGGATCAGATACTGCGGGAAGTCTGCAAGGCGCTTTTTGTCCGGGATTTTGGAAATCATGGAGGCAAGACCGCCCAGCTGTGCACTCTTCTCGATCAAAAACGTGGTACATCCAACTTCTGCTGCCGTGCAGGCTGCTTCCAGTCCGGCAGTACCACCACCGATCACAACCACGTTGCAAGGCTTTTTGACCTTATGCTTCATGTAATCTTCTCCGCTGTTGACAGCCGGATTCACGGTACAGCGGATTGGCTGGTTTAATCCGATCCGGTGACCGGCACAGCCGATATTACAGGAGATACAGTTGCGCAGATCACATTCTTTTCCATATTCTACCTTGTTGACCCATTCCGGTTCTGCGATCAGTCCGCGGCCCATACCGATAAAGTCTGCATCACCTTTGGCAAGAATGTCCTCAGCAACCTGCGGATGACGGATATTTCCTACCGTAATACAAGGTTTACCAAACTTTTCTTTCACTGCTCTGGCCATGTAGGAGCGCCAGCCATCCGGCAGATAGTTTGCATCGATCTGGTACTGGATGGAACCGTTTAAGCCGCAGGAAACATCGAACACATCGACTTCTTTCTCCAGATACTGCAAATAGGTAAGGGTATCCTCGAGAGTATTGCCGCCTTCCATAAATTCATCAGCACTGATACGAAGGAAGATTGGGAAAAATGGTCCAACCTGCTTTCTCACTTCTTCAATGACCATGCGTGCAAACCGGGTACGGTTTTCTACGGAACCGCCAAATTCATCGGTACGCTTATTATAGATTGGGGAAAGGAACTGGCTGATCAGATAGGAATGACCGGCATGAATCTCTACGGCATCAAATCCACAGATCTGTGCGCGCTTTGCAGCCTCTCCGTACTTACGGACGATATGTAAAATTTCATCTTTTTCAAGCGGTCTCGGAATCTCCCCGCCTGCTTTGGAAGGAACGTCCGAAGCAGAAACTGGCTGCATGCCAATTCGGGACGACATTGCAGATGCTCCGGCATGGTTGATCTGGATCGCGATGCAGGCACCATGTTTGTGAACATTTTCACATAATTTGTACAGACGCGGGATGTAGTTATCGAGGTCAATGCGCAGCTGGGTGGTTCCGTTTGAGCCCTGCGGGGAATCCACACTTGCATTCTCCACGATCAGAAGACCCGTGCCTCCCTTCGCCCTCTGTTCATAATAATTGATGTGCAGAAAGCTCATTTCTCCGTTCTGTTCTCCAAAGTTGGTGCCCATCGGCATCATGACAATTCTGTTTTTTACAGTCATATGACGGATGGTCATCGGACTGAAAATATGCTGGTAGTTGTTCTTCATAGTATTCTCCGTTTTTCTTTGATACCTATAATTTACGTCAAATGATAAAAAAATACCAATTCGTTTTTTTGAAAAAAATCATAGATATGGTCTATGGATTTCCAGGCACCGGACACGCCGCCGGAATATCTCGCAGAGCACTTTGTTTCGCAGAACCACGCTCTTCCATAAAATAGAAAAGAGAAAAGAGACTGCCAAAACAGCAGTCCCTTCGTAAGTATATTTGTATGTTATTCTGTTTAATCCAGTTCAAACGCGCCGGTATACAGCTGATAGTAAGTCCCCTTCTGGGCGATCAGGTCGTCGTGATCACCACGCTCAATAATGCGTCCGTGGTCAAGAACCATGATGGCCTTACTGTTACGGATCGTGGACAGGCGGTGTGCGATGACAAGCACGGTTCTGCCCTCCATGAGGTTATCCATACCCTGCTGTACCAGTGCCTCGGTACGGGTATCGATGGAACTGGTTGCCTCGTCTAAGATCATGGCAGGCGGATCCGCCACAGCCGCACGGGCAATGGAGATCAGCTGGCGCTGTCCCTGGGACAGGCTTGCTCCGTTTCCGGTCAGCATCGTATTGTAACCGTCCGGCAGACGGGTGATGAAGCTGTCTGCATTCGCCAGCTTCGCAGCTGCGATGCATTCCTCATCGGTAGCATCCAGACGTCCATAACGGATATTCTCCAGAACGGTTCCGGTAAACAGGTTGACCTCCTGCAGTACCACACCTAAGGAGCGGCGCAGGTCTGCCTTGCAGATCTTGTTGATGTTGATGCCGTCGTAACGGATCTTTCCGTCCGGGATATCATAGAACCGGTTGATCAGGTTGGTGATCGTGGTCTTTCCGGCACCGGTCGCACCAACGAATGCAATCTTCTGTCCCGGCTTTGCAAACAGGGAGACATCATGCAGCACCAGTTTCTCCGGAACATAACCGAAGTCCACATGCTCCAGACGGATATCGCCCTTTAACTCGGTGTAGCTTACAGTTCCGTCCGGACGCGGATACTTCCATGCCCAGATATGGGTCGGGTGATCGGCTTCCACCAGTTCCCCGTTCTCATCGTGTTTTGCGTTGACCAGGGTAACAAAGCCCTCGTCCTCCTCCGGCGTTTCATCGATCAGCTCGAAGATACGTCCTGCACCTGCAAGACCCATCGCGATCAGGGCTACCTGGTTGGAGCTCTGTCCCACGGTCTGTGCCAGCTGTCTGGACATGCCGAGGAAGGTGATAATGATGCCGACAGACACCGGGCTGAAACCGCTAAGGGTCAGGTTCGGAGCCTTGCAATATACCATCAGACCGCCTACGATCGCCAGGACCACATACATCAGGTTACCCATATTGCCCAGAATCGGCATCAGCGCGTTGCCGTACTGGTTTGCCGTCTTACTGTCGCTAAACAGCTGCTCATTGTACTTTAAGAAGTCCTGCTTTGCTTCTTCCTCATGACAGAAGACCTGGACAACCTTCTGACCGGACATCATCTCCTCGATGAAGCCCTCTTCCGCTGCCAGGGAACGCTGCTGGTACATCATGTACTTGGAGCTCATGCCGCCGTACTTCTTTGTTACGGTCAGCATCGCTGCCACAAACAGGCATACTACGATGAACATCGGAATGCTGAAGCTGGTCATCATGACGATCATCACTGCGATGGTAAGGATGGACTGGAACAGCATCGGCATACTCTGGCTGACCATCATACGGATGGCATCGGTATCGTTGGTATAGGTACTCATGATGTCGCCGTGTGCATGGGTATCAAAATATTTGACTGGCAAAGTCTGCATCTTGGTGAACATATCCACACGGAAGTTCTTTAAGGTACCCTGGGTGACGGTCGCCATAATGCGGGTGTAGATCAGGGATGCGCATACACCAAGTGCATAGATCAGAGCCATGCTTCCAAAGATGGAAACCATCTGCGGCCACACGCTGTCCATGCCGTTCTCCACACCAGGAAGAATACACTGGTCGATCAGCGCCTGAATGTAAATGGTCTGTCCGACGGAAGCGACCGCCGTAATGATGATGCAGACCATAACCGTGATCAGATGTGCCCGGTAATGGGAAAATAAATATGCCATCAGGCGTTTGAAGGTGCCCGGCTTGATGCCGGAGCCATTTGCGTTTCTCATTTGTCTCATCCTCTTACGCCTCCTTACTCTTAGTCTGGGAATCAAAGATTTCCCGGTAAATGCCGTTGAATGCAACTAATTCGTCGTGGCTGCCCTGCTCAACAATACGTCCGCCGTCCATGACCAGAATGAAATCTGCATCCTGCACGGAAGAAATACGCTGGGCAATGATGATCTTAGTGGTATTCGGCAGTTCCTCGCGGAATGCCTTACGGATCAGGGCATCGGTCTTGGTGTCGACTGCAGAAGTCGAGTCATCCAGAATCAGGATGCGCGGCTTCTTTAACAGGGCTCTTGCGATACACAGACGCTGCTTCTGACCGCCAGATACATTGGTACCGCCGCGCTCAATGTAGGTGTCATAGCCGTTCGGGAACTGGCTGACAAACTCATCGGCCTGGGCGAGCTTACATGCGTGGATGATTTCTTCATCCGTTGCATTCTTATTGCCCCAGCGCATGTTTTCCTTAATGGTGCCGGAGAACAGGACGTTTTTCTGCAGAACCACAGCCACTGCATCACGCAGAGATTCCAGATCGTACTCACGCACATCTTTTCCTGCGACCTTTACGCTTCCCTCGCTGACATCGTAAAGTCTGGAGATCAGCTGGATCAGGGATGTCTTGGAAGAACCGGTTCCTCCGATGATGCCGACCGTCGCACCAGACGGGATATGCAGGTCAATATCAGACAGCGCAAACTTTTTGCTCTTCTCGGAATATTTGAAGGAAACATGGTCGAAATGCACGCTTCCGTCTGCGACCTCGGTTGCCCCGTTTTCCGGGGAAGTCAGGCTGCTCTCATGGTTTAACACTTCTGCGATACGCTCTGCACACTCGGAAGCCATGGTTGTCATGATAAATACCATGGAAAGCATCATCACGGATGCCAGGATCTGAACGCCGTAGCTGATCAGGGAAGAAAGCTGTCCGGTCGTCAGCTCGGTCGATCCGGAATTGACGATCATCTGCGCTCCGATGTAGTACACCAGGAACATGGACAGGTACATGCAAAACATCATGGTCGGGTTATTGAATGCCAGGATCTTCTCAACAAAGGTGAAGTCCTTGCGCACCTCTTCTGCCGCCTGGTTGAACTTCTCGGTCTCGTAGGATTCACGGACAAAGGATTTTACCACACGGATACCGGCTACGTTCTCCTGCACGGAGTTATTTAAGGCATCGTACTTTTTGAAAATGCGCTTGAAGATCGGATGCACATGGGTGGCAATTCCAAACAGTACGCCTGCCAGAATAGGCAGGATACATAAGAAGATCAGAGCCATCTTCACATTGATGGTCATCGCCATGATCACGGAAAAAATAATCATGAGCGGGGTACGCACAGCCAGACGGATTAACAGCTGGTAAGCGTTCTGTACGTTTGTAACATCCGTTGTCATACGGGTTACCAGGGACGATGCGGAAAATTTATCGATGTCCGCAAACGCAAAATCCTGGATTTTAAAATACATATCCTGTCTTAAGTTTTTCGCAAAACCACAGGACGCCTCTGCCGCGTTTCTCGCAGCCAGCACACCACAGCCTAAAGACATGGTTGCCATGACCAAAAGGACCAGGCCATACTGTAAGATTGGTGTCATGGTGTCGGCAGACAGATGATCGATCAGCTTTGACATCACCAGCGGGATCATACACTCCAGTACAACCTCGCCTGCTACAAAAAGCGGTGATAAAAGAGACTGTTTCTTGTACTGCCGTACACTCTTCAGTAAAGTTTTAACCACTGCAATTCCTCCTTGTTTCCCTTGTAAATGATTCTGTTGCCGTTCACGCATACGTGAACAACAAGCATTACTCTGCCAGATTTTTCAGCATTTTGTCTGTCACAGAAAAAAAGACCTGCATCTCTTCCTCTGAGATACCGGCTATCAGCTTTTGATTGAGCTTATCAAGACCTTTCAGCACGCAGTCCTTATACTGCAGCGCTTTCTCGGTCACCACGATCTTTTTTCTTCTTGCATCGTACGAAACCGGCTCCTTGCGGATCAGCCCCCGCTGCTCCAGCTCCTTTAAGAGCGCAGTAGCCGTGGGTGGTCTGAGTCCGAATTCCGCCTCGATGTCTTTCTGGAAGACATCACTTTTCGTATGCTCTGCCAAAAGAAAATGAAGTGTGCGTCCCTGCGCTCCACTGAACATCCCGGAGCCGAAGGCCGCACACATCTCTCTGCTGATTCCGTTTGACAAACGTTTGATGCTGCGCATGGCAATTCTTTCTTCCTGCTGTTTCATTGCACCTCATCATGTTGTGTGACTTTGCAGCCGCCTTTTCGCCTTGCTTTTTTTGAAGCAGACCTTGATGTTACCTCTGTCGGCCGCATGTTTTATTTAGTTTCCTAAGTATGTTAGGACATTATCGCTAATTTGTCAATCGGAAATTTGTGAACTTTTTATGAAATCATACCAGGGGCAAAAAGTCTGGAATCCGATGCAGGCTTACTTGCAAGAGGATTGTGGACCTTTTACTGCTTTTCGTTTCTACGTTTCTGGTCCAGATAAGAAACCGCAGACAGTGCCGCAATATTTCCCTGCCCGGCCGATTTGATATACTGGTAAGGCCGTCCTGCAATGTCACCGCAGGCAAAGCATCCAGGCACATTCGTCTCCATCTGCAGGTTGACCGCCACATGGTTTCCATCCATTTGAAGTCCCGGTACCAGGTTCTTCGGAGACACACTCTCCCTTAAAATAAAAATGCAGTCTGCCGGATAACTTCCGGCACTGGCCACCAGTGTATCTGCCTTCATGCCGCCGGTAATCTCCTTCGGCACTCCGTTTACTACCGTAATCTTTTCCGAAACCTCCACCGGCTCCTTGTACATTGGGAAATAATACACCTTTTCGGCAATATCAGCCAGAAAATCGGCTTCCGCCTCCTCGGATTTCTGATATCCAATCACGGCCACCGTTGCGCCACGGTAAAGCGGCGCGTCGCAGGTCGCGCAGTAGCTGACGCCGCGGCCTAAGAATTCTTCTTCGCCAGGAAGCGGCTTGCCAAAATTGACACCGGTTGCCAGAATCACAGTATCCGCCTCGCAGATGTCCTGTCCCACCTGCAGGGAAAAATAATCGCCCATTGAATAGATCAGATTCACCCGGTCCTCCACGATCGGGATCTGCATCCGCTCAATGTGTTCCTCAAATGCCTTGCCAAGCTCTGCCCCGCTGATTTCCGGGAACCCAAGATAGTTCTGGATTTCCTGCGCTTTCTGTACTTTACTGCTCAGATCCCGGCTTCCTACTAATAAAATTTTCTTTTTGCGGATGGCCGCCGTAACTGCCGCGGAAAGTCCCGCCGGGCCGGTGCCGATGATGGCGATATCGTAACGTTCCATGTATAATCGTACCTCCTTGCTTTCTCTGTTCTTTTGAATAGTTCTATTATACACAGAATTGTTTTCTTCTACAATCCTGCAAACAGGGCCGGAAGTTCCGAAATATCGAATTTCAAAAATCCCGGCACAAACGGCAGCGAAAAATTTAGCAGCATCAGCACCGTGTCATGCCTTTCGGCTTGCGGACTTTACCGCCGGTGGGGACTTACCTGCTATGATTCACCCCGCCTCGAAGATCCTTATGCAATTTTTTTGATAGTTTTATTTTTTCAAAAATTTTTCAAAAATTCAAAAAAGTACTTGCGCATTTTTCAATTTTATAGTATAGTATGTTCTTGTCGGCGGGAGTGCTGGAATTGGCAGACAGGCTAGACTAAGGATCTAGTGGCAGTTATGTCGTGTGGGTTCAAGTCCCATCTCCCGCAGGTATGCAGAAGTGGCGGAATTGGCAGACGCGCACGGTTCAGGTCCGTGTGGTAGCAATACCTTGTGGGTTCGACTCCCATCTTCTGCATTGCAGAATCAGCGGACGCGCCACTGGTGCCTCCTCGATATGCTGAGCCAAATGAGCCATCGTACAGATCGTACGGTGGCTCTTCTTTTTTCTTACATAATCCCCAAAACTTTTCCAATCAAAAACAATATCCCCAAAAGCCAGCTCGTCAACACCCCAAACAGGATCACCGGCCCTGCAATGGTAAAAATTTTACATCCAATTCCGAATACGTGTCCCTCGGCCTTGTACTCAATAGCCGGGGCCACCACCGAGTTCGCAAAGCCGGTGATCGGCACCAGGGCTCCTGCACCGCCCCACTTCACGATCTTCGGGTAGATGCCAAATCCGGTCAGCAGCACACTCGCCAAGATCAGTTCGATCAGCATCCAGGTCTGTGCCGCTTCCTTTTCCATTCCCAGATACTTCATCATAAGCATCACAGATGCCTGGCCGACCGTGCAGATGATGCCGCCTGTCACAAAGGCATGCAGCATGTCGCTCCCAAGTTCATTGACCGGCGTGATCTTTTTAATATATTCATCGTAAGCTTTTTTGTTTAATTCCATTTGGTATTTTCTCCTTTATTACTATGTGCGGTTCAGGCACGCATTGTGCAGACAACAACGAATTTCGAAACAATATTCACCTTTCTGATTCATTCTGCAGACATCCCGCACAAAAAATACGTCAGTGCCCCGGCAAGTTTTCCCAGTGCGATCGACAGAATCAGATACTGCAGCCCCACCGCCAGATAGAGCCGGCGGCTGATGACCGGCAGTGCCTTTAATGTTTCCGAGAGTGACATGACAAGACACCCAACAAAAATCCCTACCGCCATACCGAAAGTTCCTAAAAATAAGGATGACAGGCCAAACAACGGAATTGGGAATTCATACAGATCCACAAGATTTCCCAGCACACCTCCGGCAACGATCACGCTTCCATACAGCATGATATGCTCCTTCGTACCAGTTTTCCCGATCAGCCGCGGAAACACGCCGATGATCACCAGAAACGCAAAGACTCCTGCTGCAATCACGCCTCCCGCGCTGATGCCGATAAAAGCCAGAGCTGCATTCTGAATCATTCGCATTCCCAGACTAAGTAACATCGATTCCGCGCTCCTTTCTGGAATCATTCTGGATCACAGTCTTGCTGATGTTATCCTCATACAGCCGCATCTCCACCTCCAGCGGAGTCGGGTCCGTATTCAGCTTCCACTTTGCGAAATGATTGAAGAACGCGATGATCCCTACTGCAAGTCCCACGGAGTACGAGAGTTCCAGAATCGTGTATCCGGGCGATTCCTGCCCGGTAACAAGACGGTAAACTTCACCAAACACGGAAGTCACACTCACGTCGTTGTTAAAGGTCATGATTGCAAACGCTGCCCCGCAGAAACAGATGATGCAGACAAAGATGGTCTTGCACCACTGCCAGAACAGATTCTGCTTCACCTGCGGCTGATAGTCGATGATGAATTCCACTTTTCCCACATTGTTGACCGTGACCGATGAATCGGCGCTTTCCAGAATCCGGATCACATCCAGTGCATTTTCCACATACCGTTTTCGTTTTTCTTCCCGGATTGTTTTGATCTTTAAGCTGGCACAGCGGTTTTGCACATGCGTGTCGCTGCAGTAAACTTCCGCCACATCCTTCACCTGAATATCTGGTTTATGGACCTCTGTGATCTCGCGCAGATTCAGGTAGACGGTGTGCTGCGCGCTCATACGGCCACCTCACAGACACAATCCAGTATGTCTGTCAGATTCTGATACTCATTTTTCTTCTGTCCATCTTCCGGTTTCCATACTTCCTGCCATACCAGGGTGCCATCCGGTTCTTTTTTCTCAGGTCCATGATAGAAACAAAGCCAGCATACTGCTAACACCAGAAAAACGGAAAGCATCAGCACCAGAATTTTAAGTTTACATTGAAAAATTTTCATTTTTACGCATCCCTTCCCAGCCAAAATCTTTGCAGCATAATAATCTCTGCCTTTCTGGGTTTTAGTATGCGCAGCTATGCCCCCAGATATTCCCGCATCTGCTTCAAAATCCGCTTTTCCAGCCGCGATACCTGCACCTGGGAAATGTTTAGATCCGCAGCGATCCGCGTCTGGGTCTGATTTTCAAAATAGCGCCGCACAATGATCTCCCGGTCTTTTTCTGGCAATTTTTCCATCAACTGGTTTAAGACAAGCCGGTTCATAAGCTGCTCCTCATTTTGTGTTCCATCCGGAATCCGGTCCATCAGGCGCAGTCCTCCATCGTCTCCATTTCCAGACTCCCGGTACAGCGATTCCACCTCAGCTCCGGCTCCCATGCAGGCTGCAACTTCTTCACAGCTGATATCCAGCTCCTTCGCAAGTTCCGAAAGTCCCGGTTCCCGCCCATACCGCGCTGTGAAAGCTTCCCGTGCTTTTTGGATGCGAAGTCCAAGCTCCTTCATAGAACGACTCACGCGGATCATGCCGTCATCACGCAGAAAGCGCCGGATCTCGCCAGCGATCATTGGCACTGCGTAAGTTGAAAAACGTACCTCAAACCCCAGATCAAACTTGTCCACCGCCTTTAAAAGGCCGATGCATCCGATCTGGAACAGATCCTCCAATTCGTGTCCCCGTCCGTTGTAATGTCTTGCCACACTCCAGACCAGCCCCACATTTCCCATGACCAGCCGCTCCCTCGCTTCCTCATCACCGGCATGGGCACGCTGCAAAAGCTTTCTTGTGTCATCCATACACATTCACCTGCCGATTTGTTTTCGCATAATAACCTTTGTCCCCTTGCCCAGCTCGGACTCCACATGGACCTGGTCCATAAAGGCCTCCATAAAAGAAAATCCCATACCGGAACGGGTTCCTGTCTTATCTGTAGTAAACATGGGTTCCATGGCCTTCTCCACATTCCGAATTCCCACGCCATAATCTTCCACCACCACCGTCAGTTCCTTACCTTCCGTCTCCACCTCAACAGTGATGATGCCGCTCTCGCCTCCATATCCATGGATTTCCGCATTGGTCACTGCCTCAGAGACAGCGGTCTTCACATCATCGATTTCCTCCAATGTCGGGTCCAGGCGGCTCATGAACACTGCAACCACGACCCGGGCAAACTCCTCATTTCTTGAAAGGCTCTCCAGTTCCATCCGAAAACGCTCCATATATTCCCATCCTCCCGTTTTTCAGCTTTTCGATTCTTTTGTCACAACCTGTCCCAACTTTCCACGTACTGTTTTCCATTTTCTCCTGCCTAATCCAGACAGCTGTTTTTTGCAGTCATTTTCGTGCATGGACTCTCACCCTGCGATCGCCGCTTCCTTTGTATCAAAATATTTCATGATCCGGCCAATCCCTCCGATGGCCAACACGCGCCCTACCTGGGCATTCACTCCATAAATCGTCACCGTGCCGCCGCTTCCCGCCATCTGTTTGTAGCGGTTCAATAAAATCCCGATTCCGGAGGAATCCATAAATTCCGTTCTGGAAAAGTCAAACACCACCTTGTTGATATAATTTTCCGATAACAAAAGATCCGTCTCATATTTTAAGTTCCGGCAATTATGATGGTCCAGTTCCTTGGGAAGATGGATCACCAGAGTCTGCCCGTGCGCCTCATAAGAAAAAGTCTGTTCATACATATATAAAACTCCCTTCCTTTCCGAAAAATAAATCCACAACAGCGATGTGGCTGCTCAAGCTTCCCTCAAAAACAACACTCGCACCACTGGCACTGCTTCTAATATCCACTACAACAAAAAAGGTACGGCAGAGCACACATTCTGTGTATTCTCTGTCGTACCTTTTCTTATTTTTTAACTTAGTACCCTCTCTGGGTCTTCGCATCGTCCACATAATCCGAATTCGGATAATTCATGATGATGTCCGTAAAATACTGGGTCGCGGTCTGCTGGTCTCCGGCCGTCACATATGCCATACCCAGCTTGTAGATCACTTCCGGGTTGTCCGCCTTGATCTGCAGGCTCTTCTGGTAATATTCCTCAGCCTTTGCAGCATCTCCTGCCGCCAGCGTTTCATCGCCCATGTTCATGAGTACTGTGTAACCATTTTCAGCCATATCCTTCTGGATCCATGCTACCGTTTCATTCAGCACGCCGTCATTTAATACAGACCAGTCGGTATCCACATACAACAGCACGGCTGTCTGCTGGTCTTCATCCCGGTATGCCTGCAGGATTTTCACCAGGTTCTGGTACTGCGCCAGGGTGCCTCCACTGGAATTCTGCAGAGTCTTTAAATTTTCCTCCGCCTGATCCTGTGCACGCTTCGCTGTCTCCACCTTCTGGTTTAAGCTGTCGATCTCCAGATTTTTCTGGTTTAACTCCTCCAGCGTATTTTTCAGTTCCTGATTATGCTTCGCATTCAGGGACTCGGTACTCGCTGGCATGACCAGAAAGAAGATGACCATGGCACCAAGTACCAGGCCGACCAGGATATTTAATACTGATTGCCAGCCGGTATTTTCCTTATAGCTTGGCGGTATGATGATGTCATCGTCCTGCATCTGCCGGTGGGAAAAGGCATTCTGCAGTTTCCGTTTTTCCACCTCAGCCTTGCCGGTATTGTGCTTGGCGATGTCCATGTAATGGAGCGCCCACGGGTTGTAGCGGTCAATCTTTAAAGCCTGGTACAGGCACCGTCCCGCCTTGATATAATCCTCATGATGGAGGTACAAAAGCGCAAGCAGTTCCTGTGCCTTGACATACTGCGGGAATTCCTCTACCATGCGCATCAAAAGCAGGACAGCCAGATCCTCGTTGTCGTTCTGGGCATAGATCAGTGCCTGATTATACTTCTTCGCAGCCTGATCCGCCAACTCCAGATACCCTCTTGCCGCATGGACTTTACGCAGATATTCTTCTGCCAGGTTGTCCTGCTCCTGCAGGTTTAAGCTGATGACCCACTGGGTCAACGCCGCACCTACCTCGCCAATCTCATTGTAAATAAGACCCAGGAGATTTCTCGCATCGGTCTGATATTTGTCAAACCGGAGACTCTTTTTCAGCGCAGTAACCGCGCCGGACAGATCCCGGCTTTTTGCTTTTTCCAGACCAATGTTATAATAGGCATTGGCAATCTGCCGGTTTTTCGTTCCTGTTTTCATATTCGTTTTTTGTTACTCCCTGTTTTTCAGCAGTTCCACCATCAGATCTGTCATATCGGTCAGATCCTCTTTCACAATCTGCATTTCCACATCACCGACTTCCAGACTCGGCTGGAAGCGTGCGATCTCTTCTTCAAAATCCAGCATACAATTTCCTTTCGTCGTTTGCCGCCACCTGCAATCAGACAGCTGACAGCAGAAATGTTACTGCCCCACATACTCGCCCCGCAATGAAATTCCCCAATGCTTTTCCATGCGCATTTAACATCCGCGCTGCTTCAGGGTTTCCAGAATTTCCCCAATCAGATACAAAGAGCCCACCATATACAGGTGTTCTCCTTTCTTCTTTTCGGAAAGTGCAAAATCAAGCGCTTTCTTTGTGGAATCAAACGCAGTGACATGGCTGCATCCGGCTTCCTCAAACTGACGCGCCAGGGCATCTGCCTGAAGTCCCCGCTCACTCTGAAGCTGCACCACCGTAACCGATTCTGGAGAAAGTTCACCGCAAAGCAGCCGGATCATCTCACGGTAATCCTTGTCCGACACCGCCGCAAATAAAAGATGAATCCCCGGCTGCTGGCACAATGTCTCCTGCGGATCCATCTCTGCCATCTGCTCCTTCACTGCCTGGATAAATGCACGGATCCCGCCCGGATTGTGTGCACCGTCCACCCAGACAGCAGGAGCAACCTGCTGCATCCGGCCATTCCAGTGCACCGAAGCCAGCGCTTTTTTGCACACGGCATCATCCACACCGGTAATATCCAGTACCTCCAGTACTTTCACCGCCAGTGCCGCATTCATAGCCTGGTAAGGCGCCGCAAAGGAAACCTCCCGGTACGCACCTTCTGCCGTAAGTCCATAAGCTGCGCAGCCAAGCCTGTCCGCAGCTGCCGCGATCACGGCTCCTGCCGCCTTGTCGTTATTATCATACACAAGCGGCACACCCGGCTTGATGATCCCTGCTTTTTCTGCCGCGATCTTCTCCACGGTATCACCCAGATACTGCGTATGGTCGAGACTGATCGAGGTGATCACACAGGCTAACGGATGCCGGATCACATTGGTCGTATCCAGCCGTCCGCCCAGTCCCGTTTCCAGGACGACAAAGTCCGGCTTTTTCCGTCCGTATAAATCCATTGCCATCAGGAATACAAACTCAAAGAAGGTCGGGTGCGAATAGCCCTTTTCCATCATTTCGTCAGTGACAGCCTTTACCCGGGCGAAGCTTTCCGAAAAGTCTGCCTCATCAGCCGGTTTTCCATCATAAAGGAACCGCTCCTTCACGTCCACGAGATGCGGGGACACGAACGTTCCCACATGATATCCGGCTTCCATGAGAATGGCTGTCAGGTCCGCACACACCGAACCCTTTCCGTTGGTTCCTGCCACATGGATGATGTTTAATGCTTCATCCGGATTTCCCAGCCTTTCCAGAAAATCTCGGACCTCATCCAGCGTATTTTTCTTTTTTGTCCAAAGCGGGATCCCCAGCAGGTAATCCCGCGCATTCTTGTCTATCATTGTAATCTATGCCTGTCCACTTAAAATTATGAACGATTGCGAAATTTATTTTTGTTCCACTTCACGCCGCCAGTTACTGCAGCTGTGCCAGACGTGCCTTTACCTGCTCCATCATCTGGGTGTATTTCTCCAGCTTAGCCTTCTCCTCGTTGATCTTTGCTTCCGGAGCTTTGCTTACGAATTTCTCGTTGGACAGCATGCCGTTTACACGTGCAAGCTCCTTGGTGAGGCGCTCTTCCTCTTTCTGCAGGCGCTCAACCTCTTTGGCGATATCAACCAGCTCTGCAAATGGCATATAGATGGATGCCTCCGGAATTACAACGGATACTGCATCATCGGCAATGCCCTGCTTATCCTTCTGTAAGAATACCTCGCTTGCATAGCCCAGGGTTGCGAAGAATACCTTGCTGTGCTCGAAGATCCGAAGCAGCTTCTCATTTTCGGAAACCACATAAACCTTTGCTTTCTTGCTCGGTGCCACGTTCATGGAAGTACGCACATTACGGATCGCACGGACTGCCTCCTTGATGGTCTCCACGGCATACTCATCCTGCTCAAAGTTCCACTCTGCCTTGTATTCCGGCCATGCGGATACCATGATGGATGCTTCCTCATCCTGCAGGTTACAGAAGATTTCCTCGGTGATGAACGGCATATACGGATGCAACAGCTTTAAGGAGTTGATCAGAACGGTCTTTAAGGTCCACAGTGCTGCTGCCTTGGTGCTGTCCTCGTCGTTCCACAGACGCGGTTTTACCATCTCGATGTACCAGTCACAGAACTCTTCCCAGATGAAGTCATAAACCTTCTGCAAGGCGATACCAAGTTCGAATTTATCCAGGTTCTCGGTGACATCCTTCGCAAGGGTGTTAACCTTGGACAGGATCCATTTATCGGACATGGTCAGGTCAGATAAGGAAACATCGTGTACCGGAGCCTTCTCCATGTTCATCATGATGAAACGGGAGGCGTTCCATACCTTGTTTGCGAAGTTGCGGCTCGCTTCCACTCTCTCCCAGTAGAAACGCATGTCGTTGCCCGGTGCATTACCGGTGATCAGCGTCATACGCAGGGCATCTGCGCCGTACTTGTCGATAACCTCAAGCGGATCGATACCATTGCCAAGAGACTTACTCATCTTGCGTCCCTGGCTGTCGCGTACCAGACCGTGGATCAGGACGGTGTTGAACGGGCACTTGCCGGTCTGCTCATATCCGGAGAATACCATACGGATAACCCAGAAGAAGATGATATCGTAACCGGTTACCAGCACGTCGGTCGGGTAGAAGTATTCCAGCTCCTTGGTTTTTTCCGGCCAGCCCAGGGTAGAGAACGGCCACAGTGCAGAGGAGAACCAGGTATCCAGGGTATCCTCATCCTGCTTTAAGTGGGTGCAGCCGCACTTCGGGCACTTCTCCGGCATAGATTTTGCAACGGTGATCTCGCCGCACTCCTGGCAGTAGTAAGCCGGGATCCGGTGGCCCCACCACAGCTGTCTGGAGATACACCAATCACGGATTCCCTCTAACCAGTGCAGATAGGTCTTTCCGAAGCTCTCCGGAACGAATTTTAAGTCGCCGTTCTTCAATGCTGCGATCGCCGGTTTTGCCATCTCATCCATGCGGACGAACCACTGCTGTTTTACCATCGGCTCAACGGTGGTCTTGCAGCGGTCATGGGTTCCTACATTATGGGAATGCGGAACAACCTTAACTAACAGCCCCAGTGCCTTTAAGTCTTCTACCATAGCCTTGCGGGCCTCATAGCGGTCCATACCGTCATACTTGCTGCCCTTGCAGTCGATGGTCGCATCGTCATGCATGATGCAGATCTCAGCCAGGTTGTGGCGGCGTCCAACCTCGAAGTCGTTCGGGTCGTGAGCCGGGGTGATCTTCACGCAGCCGGTACCAAACTCTTTGTCTACATATTCATCCGCAATCACCGGGATCTCGCGGTCAGTTAACGGAAGCTTTAACATCTTGCCGATGATATCTTTATAGCGCTCATCCTCCGGGTTTACTGCAACTGCGGTATCACCAAGCAGCGTCTCAGGACGGGTGGTTGCGATCTCAACGAAACGGCCTTCCTCGCCCACGATTGGGTAATTGATGTGCCAGAAGAAGCCATCCTGCTCCTCATGCTCTACCTCTGCGTCGGAAATAGAAGTCTGGCAGACCGGACACCAGTTGATGATACGGGAGCCCTTGTAGATGTAGCCTTTCTCGTACAGCTTTACAAATACCTCAAGCACAGCGTCAGAGCAGCCCTTGTCCATGGTGAAGCGCTCTCTGTCCCAGTCAGCGGAAGAACCAAGCTTATGCAGCTGCTTGATGATGCGGGTGCCGTACTCTTTCTTCCAGTCCCAGCATGCCTCCAGGAATTTATCGCGTCCCAGATCGTGCTTATCGATGCCTTCTTTTCTCAGCTTGTCGATTACCTTCACCTCGGTTGCGATTGCTGCGTGGTCGGTACCCGGCTGCCACAGCGCCTCGTAGCCCTGCATTCTCTTGTAACGGGTCAGGATGTCCTGCATGGTGTTATCCAGTGCATGACCCATATGCAGCTGTCCGGTAATGTTTGGCGGCGGCATAACGATGGTAAACGGCTTCTTGCCCTCTCTCTTTCCGCGCTCAGCATCTGCGTGGAAGTACTTGTTATCCAGCCATTTCTGATACAGCTTTTCCTCAATGGCAGAAGGATTGTAATTCTTTTCCAGTTCTTTCATGATCATTTCCTTTCCTTATGTGTAAATGTGTAGAAATCCTCTTTTCCACGGCAGCTCTCTGGAACAATTGCATTTCTTCTATAATAAATAAAGAAAGCCCTCTATACAGAATCTGCGTTCTGCATAAAGGGCGAAAAGTTCCGCGGTACCACCTTTGTTTCTCACTTTGTCACTGCTGCCAGAAGCAACAGCTGTCTCCTTAACGCGGATCAGACGGGAACCCCTACTTCGTCTAAATCCAGACTGCAGGGTTCCCTTTGAAACACTCCGCACTCCAGATATGATTCAGGATTCCGGCTCCGAAGCTACCTTCCGTGCGCGCCCTCTGAAACCGTCTTCCAGCCGATGGACGGTTCTCTCTGACAGAAGCTTACGACGTACTCCTCTTCTTCCCAGCCTATTTGCATATCGTGAATATTTTAAAGCAAAGAGGCGGAAGTTGCAAGGGGTTTCTGGAAAATTTATGATTCTTTTTATTCTTTTCCAAAACAAACAGGAAAACGCAAAAAAGGCAACCCGTTTTTCACAGATTGCCTTTCTTTCGTAGTAGCGGAAGGGAGATTTGAACTCTCGACACCACGGGTATGAACCGTGTGCTCTAGCCAACTGAGCTATTCCGCCATATTTGGTTTTGGTATGGGGCCTATAGGGCTCGAACCTATGACCCTCTGCTTGTAAGGCAGATGCTCTCCCAGCTGAGCTAAGACCCCATATCGTCTGTCCGAGTGATGTCTCACTCAACAGTGCTTACGTAGTATAACCTTTATTGTTCTAATTGTCAATACTTTTTGTACAATTTTTTTATTTTCTTTTTTCCACATTTCCGATAGACATGGAACTGCTACGAAAATGGATCACATAGCTTTATGCGTTGCTCTGCCTAAGCAATCTCAAACAGTACAATCCGCTCCCTTACATCCTTCCCGTCAAACAGATCCCTGCAGTCGATCTCATCCGCGAACATCAGCTCATCCACGGTCATCAGATAGACCATATACTCGTCGGACGGATAATAGAAAAACAAGCGGATCTCTCTTGGATTTTCATACCAAGAATCCAGAATCCGCCGGACTACTTTCTTTAGCAGCTCCACAGAAAACGGGTTAAAGAAATAAGCGCGGTTCACCGTTTCCGGCACCTCATACGCTCCTGCATCGGCCAGAACAAACTCTGTCCGGCTTCCGGAAACCGCTGTTTTCTGATTTTCTACAGCAGCCTCATAGATACGCGGATCATATTCCACGCCAATGCTGTGGCAGCGGGTCTGATACGATAAGTAGCAGTCCACCCGTCCCTTTCCGCAGCCATAATCCAAAAGGACATCTCCTTTTCGAATCCACCCGCAGTTGGCCAGACGCTCCAGTACCGCATACGGTGTCGGCTCGTAGGGATAACGGTATTGGTCCGCATTGGAATCGTCCCGTCCCATCGTTTTGATCTTCAGCAGACGGTCCCACTGGTTTTCTTCCTGTTCTGAATATCTTCCGCTCATGACCAGCCCTTCCACACATCTGGCTGATAGCCGATCGTAGACTGCTTACCATTTCGCACGACCGGAGTTTTGATCACCTGGGGATTTTCCAGGATCTTCTCCAGCTTATCCTCTGCTGCCAGATAGCGGATCAGCGCCAGCGTATCCTGGTCTTTTGCATCCGGATTCAGCATGGCTTCCATGCCGCCGTTTACCTGTGCTACAGAGTTGAATTCGCCCTTGCTCATGCCCTTTTCCTTCATATCTATAAACTGAAACTTAATCCCGCGCTCCTTGAAAAAACGCTCTGCCTTGCGGGTATCGCTGCACTTTTTTGTGCCGAAGATCTGAATATTCATGTCAATCTGCCTTTCTATTTCTTTAATCTGTTTTTTCTTCCAACGTTCCGACTTACTGTCTTGCAACAAAACAACTTGTCATTTTGTTCTGTTTTCCAAAACAAACTGAACCGTTTTTACCTTTCAAAACTTCTCCGGCAATGCTTCCGGCCAGATATCTCCCTCGTCCAGCCCCTGCTCTGTCAGCCACGCATCCTCCACCGATACATACCGTTCGGTTCCATCCTCCCGGAGCAGAGTCACAGAAACCTTCGGGGACTGCCCTGGCAGCAGACCTTCGCATCCATACTCCCCATCAAAAATATGTTTGATCTTCCACATGTTCTTTTCCTGCCTCTTTGTTATCTTCACTGGAAATAAGTATAATGGAAAAACAACTTTCCCGCAAGAATATTGTAAATTTGACATTCCCTGCACCTGCCGTTATAATCAAGTCGGGCACGGGCAAACTATACTTTCTGCTTTGTCTTTTCCGCGGCAGCCGCATCATGCGGTCTGTTTCCGCACACGTGTCTGGCAACCTCATACGACTACGTTACTGTTCATGCGCAATGTCCGTAACACAATCACCAATGATAAGGAGTTTTCCCATTGATCACCATAGAAAAAAAGCTCCAGCTTCCCGACACCTACCCGTTAGAGCGGATCGGGAAACTGGAGGATCTTCTCTTTTTTGATATCGAAACCACCGGCTTTTCCGGTGACCGCTGCCAGCTGTATCTGATCGGCTGCACCTATTATAAAGACAATACCTGGAACCTGATCCAGTGGTTTGCGGATACCGGGGCAGCTGAAGAAGACTTGCTGCACCATTTTTTCAAATTTTTGAAACAATATAAAACACTGGTACATTTTAACGGGGATGGGTTCGATATTCCGTTTTTATTAAAACGCTGTAAACATTTCAATCTGCCCTACAGCTTTGACAATGTAGCCAGCTTTGATATCTATAAAAAAGTAAAGCCATACCGGAATCTTCTGGGGCTGGACAATTTAAAGCAGAAATCCATCGAACAGTTTCTTGGGATTTCCCGCACCGACAAATACAATGGCGGACAGCTCATTGAAGTCTACAAAGACTATCTGATGACACACGAAAAAGAGCTGTACGACCTGCTTATCCTGCACAATGAGGACGATTTAAAAGGCATGCCTTCTATTCTTCCGATCCTGAATTATCCGGATCTGTTAGAGCATGCTTTCACCCTGAAAGAACAGCAGATTGTGGACGAGTCCCTGGCAGACGGACAGACCCGCCATCTGTTAAAGCTCATCTGCCAGAGTCCCTATTCCATTCCGGTTCCGGTCAAAGCAGCGATGCCGCCAGCCAGATGCCGGATCGAGCAGGATCAGGTTATCTTTTTTGTCGAACTGACCGAAGGCACCCTTAAGCATTTTTATCCGGACTATAAGGATTACTACTATCTTCCCTTCGAAGACCGCGCTGTCCACAAAAGTATCGGCGCATGCGTGGACAAAGAAGCCCGCATCAAGGCGACAGCCTCCAACTGCTATACCAAAACCACCGGATTTTTCCTGCCCCAGTTTGAGGCAATCTGGGAACCCGTCATGAAGCAGGAATACAAAGATAAAATGCTTTACGCTGCACTGGGCGATGTGTATCTCGCAGAGGAACACCGCCTGAATCAATACACCAGTGCCATTCTTTCTTATCTGAAATAACGATGCCACCCGACATAACACAGGCCCGGAATCCCATGTTCTCTAGATCCCGGGTCTGTACTTCTTATATGAAATTGTCCCCCGTTTTACCTTGCCGGATAAAAACCTGACGGCACTTCATTGAGATTGATCATGATGTTCTTCGTCTGTCTGTAAGCATCCAGGATTGCCTTGTCGTTCTCGCGTCCGATACCAGACTGCTTGTAACCGCCAAACGGTGCACCTTCCGGAATCTGATTGTAGGTGTTGACCCATACACGTCCGGTCTCGATGCTTCCTGCTACCAGCAGTGCACGGTTTAAGTTCTGGGTCCATACTGCGCCGCCCAGACCGTATACCGAATCATTTGCCATGGCAATGACCTCTTCCTCGGTCTTGAATTTGATCACAACCGCTACCGGTCCGAAGATTTCTTCCTGTGCTACCCGCATATCATTGGTTACATTCGTGATCAGGGTCGGTTGGATAAAGCTGCCCTTGTCACATCCATTTTCTGTGTAGAAATCACCGCCGCAGGCCACGGTTGCGCCCTCTTTCTTTGCCAGTTCCACATAAGAGAGGATCTTTTCTGCCTGTCTGCGGTTCACCTGAGCTCCCATCTGGGTTTCCGGATCCAGCGGATCTCCAACCTTCACTTTTCCAAACGCATCCACCAGGGCTGCCACAAACCGGTCATAAATCTCTTCCTGTACAAAAACGCGGGAACCTGCGCAGCATACCTGACCCTGATTAAAAAGGATACCAAGCTGGACTCCGTCTACCGCCATATCCCAGTTGCAGTCCGCAAAAATGATGTTGGCACTCTTGCCGCCCAGTTCCAGGGTAGACGGGATCAGTTTCTCTGCTGCCGCCTTCGCCACATTCTTTCCAATCTCGGTAGAACCGGTGAAAGCCAGCTTGCACAGATCCGGATGATCCAGAAGATACTGACCGAACTTGCTGCCAGAACCGGTTACCAGATTCAGCACACCCGCCGGGAGCAGATCCGCGATCAGTTCGGTAAACACCAGCATACTTAAGGAAGTTGCGGAAGACGGCTTAAATACCACACAGTCGCCTGCTGCCAGTGCCGGAGCCAGCTTCCATGCTGCCATCAGGAATGGGAAGTTCCACGGTACGATCTGTCCCACAACACCGATCGGCTCACGGAGTACAAGGCTCATCATATTGCCGTCCAGCACAGAAGCCACACCTTCATCGGTACGGATCAGGCTTGCATAATAGCGGAAGTGACGGATGGAGTACGGCACATCAATGGCTGTAGTCTCACGAATTGGTTTTCCGTTATCCATCGTCTCTACCTTTGCCAGCCATGCCGCATTTTCTTCGATGCGGTCTGCGATCTTCTCCAACAGTGCCGCACGCTGCTCTTTTGTGGTCTTCTTCCATTCCGGATATGCTTTCCACGCTGCCTTTACTGCCGCATCCACATCTTCTCTGGTAGCTTCTGCACATTGCGCCAGTTCCTGTCCGTTAGCCGGGTTCTTGCTGGTGTAAACCGCACCGTCCGAAGCCGGGCGCCACGCTCCGTCAATAAAAAGTCCATACACGTTCTTTAAAGTCTGCTCTGCCATAAGTGAATCCTCCATTTCTGCGATCTGAAAATAGTTTGTCCGGTAGTTTTCGTTCCTGTTCACTGCACCGGATTTCTTATGGCTTCATTATAGGGTTTATCTGGTATTATTAAAATCACCAGAATCATTCTTTTTTCAGATATCAGTTTTCCCCTTGTTTTCCAAAAATATCAAAAAGTCAGACGGATTGTCTTTTTATTTTCCTGACAAGTACCAGCTCGGATCTATTTTCAGGGACCAGATAATAAACAATATTGCACGATAACGAATGAGGGGCGAAAGTTCCCGCAGCCGCCATGCATGGCGGCTGTGGGAACTTTCGCCCCTTTGATACTTACTGTGTTAAATTGTTTATTTATTGAATCTCCTGCATTTTCTGCTTAATCTTCTGTTCGATCTCCATCAGGCATTCAATCAGGATCGGATTGAAGGTTCCGCACTCTCCATTCAGGATCATTGCGATTGCTTTCTCATGGCTGTAGCCCTTTTTATAGGCGCGCTCACTGATCAAGGCATCGTAAACATCAGCCAGTGATACAATCTGGGCGGAAATCGGGATTTCATCCCCAACCAGTCCATCCGGATAGCCTTTTCCGTCATACCGCTCATGATGCCACCGGCAGATCTGATACGCAATATCGATCAGTGCTTCATCTTTGTAGCGTTCCATCTTACTCAGCATGGACGCACCGATCAGGGTATGCTTTTTCATTTCCTCGAATTCTTCTTTTGTCAGTTTTCCCGGCTTGTTCAGGATTTTCTCGTCGATACCGATCTTTCCGATATCATGGAACGAAGATGCGGTGGAGATCATCTGGCAGAGTTCTGGTGTCAGGTGATACTGGTCTGTTTTTTGTAAAATTCCTTCCAACAGCATTTCTGTCAGCACTTTGATATGCAGAACATGGAGACCACTCTCTCCATTTCGGAATTCTACAATCTGGCTTAAGACTTCAACCATCATCTGGTTATTCTTTTCATTTTCATGGATCTGGTCGGATACCAGGGCGATCAGCCGCCGCTGTTTTGCGTAAAGCTTAATGGTATTGAATACTCTCTGACGAACCACACGGTTGTCGAACGGACGGCTGATATAATCCGATACCCCTAACTGGAATGCTTTCCGGATAAAGGCACCCGATTCTTCGCTTGAGATCATGATGACCGGAATATCTTCGATCCAATGGTTCCGATTCATGCTCGCAAGCACTTCAAACCCGTCCATGACCGGCATGACAATGTCGAGAAGAACTACGGAAATTTCTTTTCCGTACTGTCTTAAAAGTGCCAGACTCTCTTCTCCATTATCAGCTTCGACGATGTCAAAATCGTCTTCCAGCATGGTAATTAAGATGTCACGGTTCATTTCGGAGTCATCGACCACAAGGATTTTCTGCTTATGCATATCGCCATTCTTGTTCAGTCGTCTTGCCTCCTGCTCCGTCACGACCATATTTTTCTTGTTTTTCGCCTGATACATCAGGTGGTCGGCTCTGGCTACTGCAAGATCGATTTTTTCACTCTGGCAGAGGACGCCGCCAATGCTGATGGAAATCTGCAGCTTGGTATAGCCCGGAATGTTCGCCTCATGGACACGGCGCTTGATTTCCTGCAGCTTTTTGTTGAACACTTCTTCGCCGATATCCGGCATGACTAGCAGAAATTCGTCACCGCCAAAGCGGACCAGACTATCGGATTTGCGCGTGTATTTCCGGATAACATCGGCGACGGTACGCAGCGCCATATCGCCGGCATTATGTCCGTATGTGTCGTTATATAATTTGAAGTCGTCCAGATCCACCAGGGCAATCCCGGCATTCCACTCCCGGTCTTTCATCTCGTCTTCATAATAACGCCGGTTGTAGGAATCCGTGATCGCATCTTTGTAAAGCTTGTCATTGTAATGGACAAACAGATCCACAAGTTTTTTATGGTTCAGCTGACCAAATGACCATTCATTATCCAGCAGACGAACCAGCTCCATGATATACTCTTTCCCGCCAATTTCTACATAACGGGCGATCAGCTGGTATAAAACATCATCGAAGACTTCCAGTTTTCCACGTTCTGTTCTGCTGGCTGCCGCATTCGCAACCACACAGTTCTGGCACTGCTGTTCCATTTTCCGGAAATTGCAGGGACTGCATGCATCGGATTCTGATCTGCAGCGTTCCCGGATCTGATCTGCTTCGTCTACCGAAAACAGCCGGACTGCCTGGAATATTTTTTTGAAATTTTCGATTTCTTTCTCTGCCTGTCGTGGTGTCATTTTTTCGTCTACTGCCATATATATATGCTCCGCCTTTACATGCGCCGGATCTGTGAAAACTCCTTCGATCTGCGTTAACTATTATATCTAGGATAACATTTTACAAAGGAAATAACAACCCGCTATTGTGTCATATTTCGACAGGTTCTGACAAAATATAACGTTTCCAAAGGAGCGTTTTCTGTTTCCGCCACACCTGCGTAAGCAAACAGCAGCAAGCACAAAAATTACTGGTTATGCACCGCCTCACACAGTTCCCGCACATAAGCCTGAATATGCTCCGATGCGATCTGCCCGTATTCGTCCTGGCAGAAATACGATTTCATGCCGTGGAAGATCCCCAGACGTCCTGTGGCAATGGTTGCTGCCGTTTCAGCGGTATTCACACCCCGTCCGGCTGCCTCGCAGCCGATCAGCTGCACGTCTTTGTCTTCAATAAAGTGGTAAAACGCTCCGATCGCGTTGGAGCCACCGCCCACGCAGGCCAGCACAGCATCCGGAAGCCGTCCTTCTTTCTCTAACATCTGCTGCTTGATCTCTTTGGAGATCACTGACTGAAAATCTCTCACGATCGTCGGAAACGGATGCGGTCCCATGCAGGAACCAAGCACATAGTGGGTATCCTCAATGCGGTTCGTCCACTCCCGCATAGTCTCAGATACCGCATCTTTTAAGGTTCCGGTTCCGGATGTCACCGCATGGACTTTCGCTCCCAAAAGACGCATCCGGTATACATTCAAAGCCTGGCGTCTGGTATCTTCCTCGCCCATGAAAACCTCACATTCCATTCCCACGAGGGCCGCCACCGTTGCAGTTGCCACACCGTGCTGACCGGCTCCGGTCTCCGCGATGCCCCTGGTCTTTCCCATCTTTTTTGCCAAAAGCATCTGACCGATGACGTTGTTGATCTTGTGGGCACCGGTATGGTTTAAATTCTCACGCTTTAAATAGATCTTTGCCCCACCAAGATCTTTCGTCATGCGCTCCGCATAGTAAAGGCGGGACGGGCGGCCTGCATATTCATTTAACATGGTTGTCAGTTCCCGGTTAAACTCCGGATCATCTTTATAATGCTTATATGCCTCTTCCAGCTCGATCACTGCATTCATCAGGGTTTCTGGAATGTACTGACCGCCGTGAATACCAAATCTGCCTTTGCTCATAATAGTTCCTCCTCATTTGCTTTGTGGTTATTTCAAAAGAAACAAGCAATCAACGGAGTTCTCTTTCCAAAAACATTTCCAGAAAAGAAAAAATCCCGGCATAGCCAAAGCTATGCCGGGACGAATGTGATCATGGTACCACCCGATTTTCACAGAATCAAAAAGCAGATATTCCACATCGGAATATCTGCCACCAATCTGTCTCATATCCAGGTACGGAAACACTTCCTACTGAGCGAATTTACAAACTCAGGATTTTTGTTTCGATACCCGTATCCATTAACGCTGGAACACGGCCTCAGCTACTTGCGAAAGCGTTCGCCTGGCGTCTCACAAACCCATTCCAAAAGAAGCTTCATACTATCTGTCAACTATTAATTTTACAGATTATTCTCCAAATACAGCCTTGTAGTCTGCCTGGAATTTCTCAATACCCTGATCGGTTAACGGATGCTTGGTCATCTGAACCAGTACCTTGTACGGAACGGTTGCGATGTCAGCACCTGCCTTTGCGCAGTCGATCACATGGATCGGGTTGCGGATGCTTGCTGCAATGATCTCGGTCTGGATGTCGTGCATCATGAAGATCTCGGTGATCTCGTTAATCAGATCAATGCCTGGCATGGAGATGTCGTCCAGTCTGCCAAGGAACGGGGAAACATAGGTTGCGCCTGCTCTTGCAGCTAACAGTGCCTGTGCTGCGGAGAAGATCAGGGTTACATTGGTCTTGATGCCCTCTGCATGCAGAACCTTCACTGCCTTTAAGCCTTCTACGGTCATCGGGATCTTAACAACCATGTTTGGATGAATGGCTGCGATCTCACGTCCCTCTTTGATCATGCCCTCTGCGTCAGTGGTGGTTGCCTTTACCTCACCGCTGATCGGTCCGTCTACGATGGAAGCGATCTCTGCGATAACCTGATTAAAATCGCGGCCCTCTTTTGCGATCAGGGACGGGTTGGTGGTAACACCACAGATAATGCCCATATCGTTTGCTTTGCGGATCTCGTCTACATTCGCGGTATCTACGAAAAATTTCATGATTAAAAATCCCCCTTATTTTTTGATGTTTGTGACTGTAAAGGTAAAGAGCAGTCACGATATTCTATCAAAATTGTACTACCTGTCTGCAAATTTTGCAAACAATTTTTCATTTTTACGCACAATTTTACCTGAATTTATGATTGTGGTTCACGTAAGGTTCCTGTACACGCGCAAGTGTGTCCGGCAGCCAGATTTTCGATTCCTGTTATTTCTGACCGTAATAAGCATTTGGTCCATGTTTTCTCATAAAGTGCTTGTCCTGCATACACTGCGGCGTGCGGTTATCTGCATTCGGATTGATGAGCTCCGTCATAAAGTTCATCTTTGCGATCTCTTCCAGCACGACTGCATTGTGAACAGCCTCCGCTGCATTCTTGCCCCAGGTAAACGGTCCATGGTTCTTGCAGAGAACAGCCGGAACATACATCGGGTTTTTGCCTTTGAAGGTTTCCACGATAACAAGGCCGGTGTTCTTTTCGTAACCTTCCTCGATTTCCTCTGCAGTTAAGTTTCTCGCACACGGAATCTCGCCATAGAAATAATCTGCATGAGTGGTTCCGTAGCACGGAAGTCCTCTTCCTGCCTGTGCCCATGCCGTTGCATGCGGGGAATGGGTATGTACAATGCCGCCAATCTCCGGGAATGCTTTATAAAGCTCTACATGGGTCGGGGTATCGGAGGAAGGATTCATGGTTCCCTCTACCCGGTTTCCGTTTAAATCCATAACTACCATATCTTCCGGTTTTAACAGATCATAATCAACTCCGCTTGGTTTGATTACAAATAAGCCGCTCTCCCGGTCAATTCCACTGACGTTGCCCCAGGTATACGTGATGAGTCCGCGCTTTGGCAGCTCCATATTTGCCTCATATACCTGCTGTTTTAATGCTTCCAGCATACCTTTTTTCCTCCCATTTCTTACTGCTTTTCCAGCAGCTCTATTCTGTCCGGACCTGTCTCTGGTTTCTTCTGGTCTTTCTCTGGTTTTTCTGCTTTATCCTTTTTCTCTTTTCCTTTGCAGTTTTCCCAGCCTTATTGTAAAAGTGCCCGGATCAAAGGGCCAGAGGAGGTTGTCACCTCCAGCCCCATTCCAAACCTGCATGTCCTTCAAGCCTTCTCCGGCATTGCCTCCACGGCTGCCCGCTCAACCGGCAGACCTGCATGGTAGCGTACCATAAATTCATCAAAGCCCTTGACATCGTCTGCATCCGGCTCTACGACTGTGCCGTGCTGGCCGCCAAATACCTTATTCTCCAGATATGCATCCAGAGTCTCACCGTCTTCCTTCCATACACGGTAGGATGCAAGCAGTGCTGCGCCCCATGCACCGCCCTCTCCGGCTGTCTCCATGACCTCGACCGGAACCCCGGCTGCTGCTGCCATGATCTTCTGGCCCACGCCCTTAGTCTTAAAGAGACCGCCATGTCCTAACAGGACGTCCAGCTTAACCTGCTCTTCGCGGAACAGAATGTCAAGACCGGTCTTTAATGCGCCAAGGGAAGTATACAGATGGGTTCTCATAAAGTTTGCCAGATTGAATTTATCGTCCGGGCGACGTACAAATAACGGGCGTCCCTCTTCGAAACCAGTGATATGCTCACCAGAGAAGTAGTTGTATGCCAGAAGTCCTCCGCAGTCCTTATCGCCCTCTAAGGCCTTGTTATAAAGAACACCAAACAGGCGGTTCATATCGACCTCCATGCCCATGCTCTCCATAAACTCTTTAAACAGGTTTACCCATGCATTTAAGTCAGAAGTGCAGTTGTTGCAGTGTACCATGCCTACCAGGTCTCCGGCCGGTGTGGTAACCAGATCGATCTCCGGGTGTACCTTCTTTAATTCTTTCTCCAGAACGACCATTGCAAATACGCTGGTGCCTGCGGATACATTACCGGTACGCACCTTAACGCTGTTCGTTGCAGTCATGCCAGTACCTGCATCCCCCTCCGGCGGACACATCGGGATGCCTGCCTCCAGGTTTCCGCTTACATCCAGAAGCTTTGCACCTTCGGCTGTCAGGGAACCTGCATCCTCACCGGCAACCAGAGCCTTCGGCAGGATGTCGCGAAGCTTCCAGGGATAGCCCTTCTCTGCTACCAGTGCATCGAACTTTTCTACCATCTTCTGGTCAAAATCGTGGTTGTGGATGTCAACCGGGAACATACCTGCTACATCGCCGATGCCCAGGACCTTCTGCCCGGTCAGCTTCCAGTGTACATAGCCTTCCAGGGTAATCATATAATCGATATCCGGAACATGCGGCTCTCCGTTTAAGATCGCCTGATACAGATGTGCGATGCTCCAGCGCTGCGGGATCGGATAAGAAAACAGCTCTGTCAGCTTCTCGGAAGCCTCTCCGGTGATGGTATTTCTCCAGGTACGGAACGGAACTAAAAGCTCTCCGTTCTTATCGAATACCATATAACCATGCATCATGGCACTGATGCCGATGCCGCCTACTGTATGCAGTGTTTCGCCATACTGGCTCTTTACATCCTCTGCCAGCTTTGTGTATGCATCCTGGATGCCACTCCAGATATCCTCTAAGGTATAAGTCCAGATACCATCGGTTAAGCGGTTCTCCCAGTCATGGGCACCGGATGCGATGGGCGTGTGGTCCTCTCCCACTAAAACAGCCTTGATACGGGTGGAACCGAACTCAATACCGAGAGCGGTTTTCTTTTCCCGGATCCACTGTGCGATTGTCTCTTTATTTGCACTCATGCGTATACCCTCCTTGCATTTCAATGGTTTTATTTTACTACTTTTTCACAAAAAAGTCTTGTGTTTTTCGTCTGTTTTTCCCATTTTTGCCACAATGTTGTACTTTCTCTTGCCTGATTTCAAAATCCTGTCATGTATCTTTGTATAAATATTGTCGTATTTTAGCAATTTTTGCTCATTGAAAAGACAACTTTCTCTGATCAGATAACCCGGCGCACGCAAAGGATCGTCCGGTATGTCGCATAGCTCGTAATGATCCCATTTTTCGTATTGCTGGCATGAACAATTTTTCTTTTTGCTTCTTCAATCTGACTTTCTGTGCCAGCCAGAGTGTTCTTTATCACCGGTGCGGGCTGACAGATTGCTGATGCAAATTGCTGTGGAGGGCGTGGAACAGATTGGTAATCCCACATATCAAATGTCTGTGACAGCCGTGGCACTGTATGGCACGATTCTCCTGCGTATGCCTGCGACGGCAGCACCGGCTGCTCCAGCTGCACCGTTCTTCTACCTGCTGCACACCGACATGCCATCAAGTACACAGGGAAGCAGACGGTTTCCCGCATCCTTCTGAAAAAGAAATGCACCACGGATCTTATCCTCGGTTCCAACTACGCAGCTGACATCCAGATCATAATCCTCCTGTTCTTCAGACAATGCCTCTCTCTCTTCTTTTTTCTTTAAGTCTGAAACCAGATGCTTCCATCTTTCTCCCGGCAAATCCCGGAGCGGCCACGCCGTCTTTCCTGGCGTTTTTCCGGAAAAGACCGGGCTGTTTCCGATATCGCCCGATGTTTCCAAAAGCTGGTAATCGTCCCGGAGCTCAAATTATATGATCTAAATCATGCTGTAAAATGTAGAAAATTGGAGTGTGTCAATGAAGTCAATACCAATTTTTCTCAGATTGTTACTACCCAAAAAAGGATGGATTCGCCATCACAGCAAATCCATCCTTCTTATTCTCCTGTGTACAAACTTTTTATCCTGTTTCGTTGCACTGCAACAATTTTATTTGATAAACAGGCTGTTTACATCCAGTGCCTCATCGATCATGCCGGACTCCAGCATGAAATCTGCAGTCTTCTGGAATCCATCGATGTCATCCTCGCTGATATCCAGGGAGAAATCGTAGTAGTCATACATCTCTCTGACCGCTTCCTCATCCAGATCAAGCTCCTTTGCCACGATGCTCATGGTCTCGTCCGGGTTTTCCTTCATGAAATCCGCAATCTCCTGCTGGGATTTTTCAAGCTGCGCGATCACCTCCGGATGCTCATCATAGAACTTCTGGGTGGTAGCCACTGCAATGATCGCCTTGACGAGTCCCTCTCCATCGGTTACCTTGTGGTAGCCCTGTTTGTCAGCATTGTAAGCAACCGCACCAGCTAACAGTGCTGCGTCTACGCTGCCGCCATCCAGGCCTGCCTTCGCATCCGGGATGCTCATGCTCACATAATTTACATCATCTATGCTCATGCCAGCCTGAGCCAGGTAAGATACTAAAAGCTCATGCAGGTTTGTACCAGCCGGACCTGCAATGGTCTTGCCCTTTAAGCTCTCCGGAGTAGTCAGGCTCTCGTCCTTGGAATACATGCAGAATGCCTTCGGGGAACGGCTGTACATATTCAATACTTTAATATCCGCACCATTCGCTGCAGACAGGATCACAGAAGTTGCGCCAACTGCATATAAAACCTGCACATCGCCGGATGCCAGCGCCTGTGTCTGATCCGCGCCGGAGGTAATCTCCGCGTACTCGGTAGAAATGCCCATCTCACCGAAATCCTTCTCAAAAATTCCCTGGTCCTTCTCAATGATCGTCGGCACATTCAGCGGAGACGTTACATAAGTAAATACCAGCTTGTCCAGATCAGATCCTGCCGCTTCGCTTTTCTCTGCCTCGCTCTCTGCGGCATCTGTTTCTGCGCCTGTTTCCTGCGCAGTACTTTCTGCAGCACTTTCAGCTGCCGTTGTCTCAGCCTCTTTCTTAGAACTTCCGCAGCCAGTCAGGGACGATACTGTCATGCATGCAGCAAGTCCCAGTGCGATCCATTTTCTCATAATGTTGTTTCCTCCTCAGTCACATAAAATTTAGATTGTTTATAATATCCCGTTTCAGGGAAATAAAACCGTCATTCAGAAGATTTCTCTCCTCTGCCGGTGTCTCCACCGGATACACCTTTTTCACCAGACCCTTTTCGATCACTACGATCCGGTCTCCCAGGATCAAAGCCTCATCAATGCTGTGTGTCACAAACAGGATGCTTCCCTGTTTTTCTTTCTGCACCCGCAAAAGCTCCTTCTGCATCTGTGCCCTCGTAAAATGATCCAGAGCCGCAAAAGGCTCGTCCATCATAATAAAATCTGGTTCATATGCTAACGCCCTTGCGATCGCCGCCCGCTGCTTCATGCCTCCGGAAAGCTGGGATGGAAAGGCTTTCTCAAACCCAGAAAGGCCAACTGTATGGATCAGCTTCCGGATCATTTCCGGATCCTGCCTGTTTTTCTTTACGCCAAACACCACATTGTCCCAGACATTCAGCCACGGCATCAGCCGCGGTTCCTGGAAGACAAACGCAGTCTTATGGTTTCCATCCCACAAAATCTCACCGCCATCCGCTTCTTCCAGCCCGCCGGTCAGGCGCAAAAGCGTCGTTTTTCCACAACCGCTCTGTCCCAGGATCACCGTGATCGTTCCAGCTGGAATATCCAGATCGATGCCATTTAACACCGGGACGGTCCGGTCCTCGACCTGGTAGGATTTCTGTATGTTTTTTAATCGAATTCCAGTCATTGCTGCCATGTTCTCCATTTTTCACTATCTTTCACTATCTGTCCCTCTCACGGTTGCCAGGCACCAGCTCGTGACAAATCCAAATAACCAGTCTGTCAGATATCCGACCAGTCCGATCACCAGAATGCCAACAATGACCTTATCGGTCCGTGACATCTGCTGGGCAAAGAGGATCATATGCCCCAGTCCCGTGGATGCCGCCACCATCTCCGCTCCGATGATCGCACGCCAGCTGTAGCCCAGGCCAATACGCATCCCCACCAGAATGTCTGCCATCGCATACGGCAGTACGATCCGGAAAAACTTCTGACGTTTCGAATATCCAAACATCGTCCCGACCTCCAGAAGCTTTTTGTCACAGCCGGTAAAGCCTTTCACGATATTTAAATACATCGGAAAAAACGAAGCCAGCACAATGATCACTGTCTTGGTTGTCTCCCCAATCCCACACCACAGGATCAGAAGCGGGATCATGCTCAGCGGCGGTACATTGCGGAAAAACTGCACTGCATGCTCATAAAAACCGGAAGTTGCCGGAAACAAAGCACGGAGCATGCCAAGCACAAATGCCAGAACAAAGGCGATAGTAAATCCTTTGATCACGCGCAGAAAGCTGATGCCAATGTCCCGCGCAAGTTCTCCGCTCTGCAGCATCTTCAAAAAACTTTGAAATACTTTTTGGGGTGACGGAAGCACGTAAGCACTTAAAAGCTCCATGCGGCATACCAGATACCAGGCCGCAAAAACAACAAGCACACCAGCAACAGGCTGAAGAAAGGATAACGGAATGCCGATCCTGCCTCCCCGTTTTTGCCGGAAAGCACGGTCAGTGCGAATGTATGCTTTCTTTTTTTCCTTCATCGTACTCCATCCCCCATATGACAGCCCTGACTGCAGTAAAGCAGTTCCAGAAGCAGCGGATCGCGCTTCATTTTGCCATATCCTGAATCTGAAACCTTTTTCCGTCTTTCAGATTCTCTTTCTGCTTTCTGTCCTGCAGCTTCTCCTTCTGATAAACCACCTGCCACCACCTCACCGCTCTGCCCCAGATAAGTCTCAATCTCTTCTCTTCCGCTTAAGCTTACCACCGGGACCTTAAGATCTGCAAAAAATCCTGGTGGAATCGGGCTGGCCTCCGGTGCATCTTCCGGTGTCTCGCCAAGCTCAGCAAGGAAATCCTTCCAGCTCACAAAACGGGTCCGCGGCAATTCTAACGCATTTCCCTGCTCTGCCAGAATGCGGCAGGGTGTCGTGATAATCTTGTCTCCATCTGCCAGATCGCTTCTGGCACTGAGTTCCCTGGCACAATGCTCATGTACGGTAAGGAAGCAAGCAACCGAAAACAAGAGATAGACCGCCAGCACTACACTATTCCGAACCAAAGACCAAAAGATAAGCATTGTGGGAAAATCTAAACTTTTGGATTTTCCTACAATGCCGACTACGGCGGAATCCTTCCCACTCCTTATATCTTTATTTCCGTATACATTGAATTTGTATTTAGTAAATGCTATAATGTCCCTATTCAAATTATAAATGTGTTGAATTAGTTACATGTACATATTTTTTGTGCCGCATAAATACCCTGTTGAGGTTGTCGTTCTTTGTCCAGATGTGGAAACAATAAAAGGAAGGGAACGATACAGGGAGAAAACAGGCTATTCCGGCTTTACGGTTGAAACCTTATACGATACATTTATGCAGACAACACCACGGATCGGCTTTTGGCTGGACAATTCCAACCAAACACCACAGCAGACAGCAGAAACCATTCTGAACGCCAGAAAGTCGGTATGATTGTTACATATAAGGGGAAGAAAAATTTCTTTTAGGTACTTTCTTTCCTAAAACTAATGTGATATAATAGCATCATTCCAAAAAAGGAGTAAAAAATATGCGGCAAGGTATTCTTAAATAAAACTATAATCAAATAGTGGGAACAAAGGATTATGATAGTCCCTTTTGTGGGGGCTTGGTTTTTTGTACCCAATTTAAGAATACTTTTGCCTTATCAATTTTGACATATCCGAAAAACAGCAATCACAAACAGGTGTATGCTGTATATGTGTATGTCCGCAAATTATAATCCCCAGTGGTAAAAGTATTTTACTGCTGGGGATTTTTATGCCCTTTTGGGGCTGTAAAAGGAGGACAATCACATGAAAATAATCAATATTGGAATTCTCGCCCATGTAGACGCAGGAAAAACAACATTGACGGAAAGCCTGCTGTACACCAGTGGAGCGATTGCGGAACAAGGAAACGTGGATAAAGGAACTACAAGAACAGACACTATGATTTTGGAACGGCAGCGCGGAATTACCATTCAGACAGCGGTTACTTCTTTTTGCTGGAATGATTATAAAATCAATATCGTGGACACTCCCGGTCATATGGATTTTTTAACCGAAGCATACCGCTCTTTATCTGTCCTTGACGGAGCTGTTTTAGTCATTTCGGCAAAAGACGGCGTACAGGCACAAACCCGTATATTATTCCATGCGCTTCAGAAAATGGACATTCCGACAATTATCTTTATAAATAAGATAGACCAAAATGGGATCGACCTGCGGCGTGTTTACCAAAGCATTAAAGATAAACTTACCAGTGATATGATTGTCATGCAGGAGGTTTCCCTGTCGCCAAAGATAACCATGACCGATATTTCTGATTTGGACAAATGGGATATGATTATTTCCGGAAGCGATGAACTATTAGAACGATATGTTGCAGAGGATTCTTTGGATATACAGGAATTACAATATGAAAAGTGCAAAAGAACCAGATGCTGCTCTTTGTTTCCTGTTTATCATGGGAGTGCAAAAGACAATTTAGGAACAGAAAAACTGATTGAAGCGATTACAGAAACTTTCATTACAGAAACAGACGATATTCAGTCTGAATTATGTGGATATGTTTTTAAGGTTGAGTATACAGAGCGGAAAAAACGGCTTTCTTATTTACGCCTGTATCATGGGACGCTCCATTTACGGGATACCCTGCTGCTGTCAAAAAAGGAAAAAATAAAGATTACAGAAATGTGTATTCCGTCAAATGGTGAAATCGTCCCGGTTGACCATGCCTGTCCGGGAGAAATTGTTATTTTAGCTGATGATACTTTGAAACTGAACGACATTCTGGGAAATGAAAAACTCCTGCCTCACAAAACACGGATTGATAATCCCATGCCATTACTTCGGACAACGGTAGAGCCGCAAAAGCCGGAGCAAAGGGAAGCCCTGTTAAATGCCCTCACAGAGATTGCTGATACAGACCCTCTTTTGCATTTTGACATTGATACTGTTACACATGAGATTATATTATCTTTTTTGGGAAAAGTACAGTTAGAAGTTATTTGTTCGCTATTAGAAGAAAAATATCATGTGGGCGTGGCTATGAAAGAGCCTTCGGTTATTTATCTGGAAAGACCGCAAAAAAAAGCGAGCTACACGATTCATATTGAAGTGCCGCCGAATCCGTTTTGGGCATCTATTGGTTTGACTGTAACACCGCTTCCTGTTGGAAGCGGAACACAATATAAAAGCGAGGTATCTCTCGGCTATTTAAACCAAAGTTTTCAAAATGCCGTCATGGAGGGTGTGCGTTATGGAATGGAGCAGGGCTTATATGGCTGGGGAGTGACAGACTGCCAAATTTGTTTTGATTATGGAGTTTATTACAGCCCGGTCAGCACCCCCGCTGATTTTCGTTTTCTTGCGCCTGTCGTGTTGGAGCAGGCATTGAAAAAAGCAGGAACACAACTGTTGGAACCATACCTTTCCTTTACCCTTTTTGCACCGCAGGAATATCTTTCACGGGCTTATAATGACGCACCAAAGTATTGCGCAATCATTGAATCAACCAGACTTGAAAAAGATGAAGTTATTTTTAAGGGGGAAATCCCTGCCCGTTGTATTGGTGAATATAGAAATGATTTGAATTTTTATACAAATGGAAGAAGTGTCTGCATTACAGAATTAAAAGGGTATCAGGAAACTTCCGGCGAGCCTGTGTTTCAGCCACGCCGCCCGAACAGCCGTTTAGACAAGATCCGGCATATGTTTCAGAAGATAATGTAACATCTTGCGCAATGCAAACGTTCATTGCTGGCTATTGCGAAATATCATTGATAAAATCAGCATCAGAGAGGAGGAACCATTTTGAACCAGAAACAGACGGATATTACAACAGGAAAGCAAATACGTCATCTGCGAACACAATCGGGAATGACACAGGAAGAACTGGCTGGGAAATTGAATGTTACCCGGCAGGCGCTATCGAATTGGGAGAGAGATGTTAATGAACCCGATTTAAATACGTTGAAAAAAATTTGTTTTCTTTTTGGAGTCCACATGGACGATTTTGCGAAGGAGGTAATAACAAAAATGGAAACATGTGAAAAAAAGAGAAACGACAATTTAATAAGTATGATATGGCAATTGGACTTTTTTATGGTGTCGGGATATTTCTTGGCATTGGTATTTTCTTTGTTGGCGGTTTTATGACAATGTCGGGTGCAGGGTGGGGAGCATCACTATTTGGCGGTGGCTGTTTTTCTCTTGTATTTGGCTTGATATGCCATGCAGTTATTACATTGAGAAGAAATGACAAATGATGACATATCCTGCTTTCTAGTCTTTTCGGTCATATCGCGTAAAAAAGCCGCTGCTTTTGGCTTTCCAATAGCGGCGGCAAAGGGAAATATCCTTTGAATACCTTACAGAAGAAAAGTTTTGCAGCATTATAAAAATAAAAGCCTATACCATTTTGGAAAGAAAAGATACATAATAGTCAAGACGGCAACAATCAGAAGTTATGGAGGGTAACAATGGAATATAGTAAGGAAGATTTAATGGAAGCAAAAAGGCAAATTTTGGGAGTGGGAGAGAACATGGGAACAGAGGAAAGCAAAAAGATCTGGGAGAAAAACGCACAATTTTGGGATGATGCAATGGGTGACGAATCCAATGAATTTCACAGAGAGGTAGTACGTCCCAAAGTAACGGAACTTCTCTCTCCTGATCCTTCGGATTACATTTTGGATATTGCGTGCGGCAATGGAAATTATTCTTCGTATCTTGCACAGAGAGGCGCTTCGGTCGTCGCTTTTGATTACAGCAAAAAAATGATAGAATTGGCTAAAAGACGGCGATCACAATATGCAAAACAAATTGAGTTTTGCGTAGCGGATGCGACCAATAGAGAAAGCTTATTAGGATTAAAAAGAAATCGAGCCTTTACGAAAGCAGTTTCTAATATGGCAATTATGGATATTACGGATATTGAACCGCTTTTTATGGCTGTTTATGAACTATTGGAGGAAAACGGGATTTTTGTCTTTGCAACGCAGCACCCTTGTTTTATCACATTGACTGAAAAATATATGACACCGCACAGTTACTATGATATAGCGATCGAAGGGCAGCCGGAGGAGCAGATTTATTATCATCGTTCCATACAAGATATTTTTAACCTTTGTTTCAGAGCTGGATTTGTCATTGATGGATTTTATGAAGAATGTTTCAAAAACAATAAAGAAATTCCTATGGTAATGATAGTAAGGCTTAAAAAGGTAAAACGTGATAGCTTAAAATAAATTCAAGTTTGCCGGATAAATAGCAAACCCGGCCGAGCCAGTCAACGGTCAAGATGAACGGGCTTCGCCCGCCGTTGACAGCCCCGCCCGGTTTTGCAGTTAGGCAGTCAAGGAGCGACAGCCTAAAGTGCTGCCGCCCCTTACTATCATAAAAAGCAACTACTAACCAGCCACAGCCCTTTTGGGAGGAAAGGGGGATTTTCCATGACCTGTACAGAAGAATATCGGGAACATATCGAGTACACTTTCCATGCCTTTTGCAAAGTCGTTATCCGAAATGCAACGATCAACGCAGCGAGGACACGGAGCAGGAAGCACAAAAGAGAAATATCCCTTGAATACCTCACAGACGAAAAGCACTACCCTTTAGGCACGACAGATGAATATTTCCAAGCCCCGGAGCCGGACGAGGAATACATACTTACCCTTTGCGGCGATACGGTCATTTTCAGCAGCGGTTTACTTGCGGAAGCCCTGTCACGGCTGGACGAACGGGAGCGGGAAATGATTTACCTGTCCTTTTTCAAGCGTATTCCACAGCACGAAATTGGCAGACAGTACGGGCGCAGCCGCAGCACAGCGGGCTACCATATCCGAAAAGCCCTACGGCAGCTCCAAGCGGAAATGGAGGGAATGGCATATGAGAAATAATAGGCTTCTCCCCTATGAAACAATCGTCCAAGCCGCCAGCGGGGAGCCGGAAGCGGTGGGAACTGTATTGCAGTATTACCGCCGCCGCATACAATGTGCCGCCCGTGTGAATGGACGGGTAGACCAAGATACAGAGGACTACATCACCCAGACGCTTCTCACAGCTATTTTCAAGTTCCGCTTTGGGAGATAGCCCTACCGCCTACAACTGAATAACCGCCGCTTCGCCGGCAACCAGAAAGCAGTAAATCTATTCAACAGATTTGCTGCTTTTTTTCGTTCCTGTTTGGCATTTTTGAAAATCCCCAGTATGAAAAAACAAAAGGGAAAATAGCCGCCGCAGTTGGCAAAATCCCTTACTTATCCGTAGAGGGTATCAAAGAAAAAAATACTGCCATTGTCCGCCTATTCCGGCTTGCGTGGTGTTGTAGGGAATAGAGGGGAAATTCTAAAAATCTCCGTCCATTTTGCTTTGCGTGGTGTTGTAGGTAGTGAAAGGAAAATTTTCAAGATAAGCCGGAATAGCGGGTAGCAAAGCCCTTTTGAAACGTTTTGTTAGCGGAAAGGACGGGAGCCGGGGAACGCCGGAGTTTTTCAGAGCAAGATTCTACCGAGGTGCCAAAATTCGCTCTCCGCTTATTTTTGCCCCTGCGGGAATCTTGTTGGGGAGTGCCTTCCCCAAACCCTGCTATGCGCCCTGTCGGGCGAGAAAGGAGGTCACAGACCATGCGAAAGAAATACAATACGCCCCACCGCCGTCATGTGGTAAAGACCCGCATGACCGATGAAGAATACGCCGACTTCACCGGGCGGCTGGCGGCTTATGAAATCAGCCAGTCCGAGTTTATCCGGCAAGCCATACGGAAAGCGACCATACGCCCCATTGTCACCGTTTCCCCGGTCAATGACGGGCTGCTTGCCGCCCTCTCCAAGCTCACGGCAGAGTACGGGAAAATCGGCGGCAACTTAAACCAGATTGCCCGGAGCCTGAACGAATACGGAAGCCCCTACCGGGGGCTGGAAAAGGAAGTGCGGGGAGCCGCCGCCGACCTTGCCGCCTTGAAGTTTGAAGTCTTGCAGAAAGTAGGTGAAGCCGTTGGCGATACTCAAACATATCAGCTCTAAAAATGCCAACTACGGGGACGCTGAAAAATACCTCACATTCGAGCATGACGAGTTTACCATGAAGCCCACCCTTGACGCAGACGGGCGGCTCATACCGAGGGTAGACTACCGCATATCCTCTCTGAATTGTGGCGGGGAGGATTTTGCCGTTGCCTGTATGCGCTCCAATCTCCGCTACGGCAAGAACCAGAAACGGGAGGACGTAAAGAGCCACCACTACATCATCAGCTTTGACCCACGGGACGGCCCGGACAACGGCTTGACCGTTGATCGGGCGCAGGAGCTGGGCGAGAAGTTCTGCGCCGAGCATTTCCCCGGACACCAGGCCCTTGTCTGCACCCACCCGGACGGACACAGCCACACCGAAAATATCCATGTGCATATCGTCATTAACAGTCTGCGGATTGCGGAGGTTCCCATGCTGCCCCACATGGACAGGCCAGCGGACAGGAAAGCAGGCTGCAAGCACCGCTGTACGGACGCAGCTATGAACTATCTGAAAGCCGAAGTCATGGAGATGTGCCACAGCGAGGGGCTTTACCAGATAGACCTTTTGAACGGCAGCAAAGAACGCATTACCGAGCGTGAGTATTGGGCGCAGAAGAAAGGACAGGCTGCCCTTGACAGAGCCAACGCCCCTATTGCTGCGGACGGTATCGCGCCCCGGCAGACCAAGTTTGAAACGGATAAGGCGAAGCTGCGCCGGACTATCCGGGAAGCCCTTGCCGCTGCTTCCGGCTTTGATGAGTTTGCCGCCCTGCTTCTCCGGCATGGTGTGACCGTCAAGGAGAGCCGGGGGCGGCTAAGTTACCTCACGCCGGACAGGACGAAGCCAATTACCGCCCGGAAGCTGGGGGACGATTTTGACCGGGCTGCTGTCCTCTCCGTTTTGGAGCAGAACGCCGCCAGAGCCGCCGAAAAACCCGCAGCCATAGCGGAATACCCCGGCAGTATCAAAGACCGCTTACGGACGAAAAAAGAAGCGAAAAACGCCCCGAACAATGACGCTGTACAGCGCATGGTAGACATAGCCGCCAAGCGAGCCGAGGGGAAAGGACGGGGCTATGAGAAGTGGGCGACCATGCACAACCTCAAACAGATGTCGGCTACCCTCATGCTCTACCAGCAGTATGGCTTTTCTTCCCCGGACGAGCTGGACGCTGCCATTTCCGCAGCCAACACCGCCACGCAGGAGAGCCTTGCCGGACTGAAAGGGCTGGAAGCCGCTATCCGGGAGAAAAAGGAATTGCAGCGCAACCTTTTGGGCTATATCGGCACGAAGCCCGCCCGTGACGGTCTGAAAGCGCAGAAATCGGAGAAAGCCCGGAGAGCCTACCGGGAACAGCACGAAAGCGATTTTATCATAGCGGACACAGCCGCCCGTTATTTCCGGGAGCATGGAATAACCAAGCTGCCAGCCAGCAAAGCCCTGCAAAGGGAGATTGAGCAGCTTACCGTCCAGAAGAACGCCGGATATAACGACTACCGGGAGAAACGCCAGCGGGCGCAGGAGCTTCAGACAGTCAGACGCAATATCGACCAGATTTTAAGGGGCGCACCGAGCCAGCAGAAAAAGCGTGAACAGGAGCGTTAAAGACCGCCCCGAAATGATACCGAAACCCTACAAAAATACAGGTATGATATGAACCCTTACCGCAATACTCCCCGACTTCCAAACGGGGCTTACAGGGCAGAAAAAGCCCGAAAATGATACCGAGAACATACAGAAAATGCCCCCTATCCCGCTACACCGATAGGAACGGCAGAAAGGAGCTTACCATTGCCGAGAATGAGCAAGAAGCGGCGGCTGGAATGGTCTTTCTTCCTCAACCACCGCAACCGTATCACTTACAACGACCTATGCCGGGGCTGCACCCGTGACTGCAAACAGAGCTTCCGGGCGGTTATCATACTATGCCCTCGCTATTATTCCAAACGCTGGAAAAAGGAGGACGCAGCCTATGGCAGATAACCGCAAATATTACTACCTCAAGCTGAAAGAGAGCTATTTTGACGATGATGCAATCGTTCTGCTGGAAAGTATGCAGGACGGCGTTATCTATTCCAACATTCTCTTGAAGCTGTACTTGAAATCGCTGAAAAACGGCGGGAAATTGCAGCTTGACGAGAATATCCCCTACACCGCCCAGATGATTGCGACCATTACCCGCCAGCAGGTAGGTACCGTAGAGAGAGCTTTGAAAATCTTTATGAAGCTGGGGCTTGTGGAGCCTTTGCCAAGCGGCGCACTCTACATGAGCAACATTGAGCTTTTAATCGGCCAGTCCTCTACCGAGGGGGAGCGCAAGCGCAGGGCGCGGCTGGCTTTGCAGGAACAAAAAGCCCTGCCGCAGACAGGGGCGGACAAATGTCCACCATATCGAGCGGACATTTGTCCACCAGAGATAGAGATAGAGAAAGAGATAGATATAGAAATAGAAAAAGAGAGAGAGTTAGAAACGGGACACCCCGCCCCCGCCGCCTATGGCAGATACCACAATGTCATTCTTTCCGATACGGAGCTTGACGGGCTGAAAACAGAGCTTCCCGGCAAGTGGGAGTATTACATTGACCGCCTATCCTGCCATATCGCTTCCAGCGGGAGGAAATACAAGAGCCATGCAGCCACGATTTTCAAGTGGGCGCAGGAGGACGCAGCCAAGAAAGCCCCGAAAAAGGGCATACCCGATTATACCTGTAAGGAGGGCGAGAGCTTATGACGAATGGATTTGATGAAATGATTTTGAATATGACCGACACCACGCCGGAGCCGGAGGACTACACCGGCGAGGACGGGCTTTTATACTGCGGGAAGTGCCACAAGCCCAAAGAGGGCTATTTCCCCAAAGAAACCGCCGCATGGCTGGGGCGTGACCGCCACCCGGCAGAATGTGACTGCCAGCGGGCAGAGCGTGAGGAACGGGAAGCCGCAGAGAAACAGCGCAGTCACCTTGAAACTGTCGAGCGGTTGAAGCGGCGGGGCTTTACAGACCCGGCTATGCAGGGCTGGACGTTTGAGAACGACAACGGCAAGTGCCCGCAAATGGAACACGCCCATTTCTATGTGGAGAACTGGGAAACCATGAAAGAGCGCAACATTGGCTATCTGCTATGGGGCGGCGTTGGCACAGGCAAGAGCTATTTTGCGGGCTGTATCGCAAATGCCCTTATGGAGCGTGAAATCCCCGTGTGCATGACAAACTTTGCATTGATATTGGGTGACCTTGCCGCCAGCTTTGAGGGCAGGAATGAATATATCTCCCGACTTTGCAGCTTCCCGCTGCTTATCCTTGACGATTTTGGAATGGAACGGGGAACGGAATACGGCTTAGAGCAGGTCTACAACGTGATTGACAGCCGTTACCGCAGCGGCAGGCCGCTGATCGTCACGACTAATCTCACGCTGGAGGACTTGCAGCACCCGGAGGACACCGCCCACGCCCGCATTTATGACCGTCTGATTGAAATGTGTTCTCCTGTCCGCTTTACCGGGAGCAACTTCCGAAAAGCCACGGCGCAGGAGAAAATGGGACAACTGAAAAAGCTGATGAACAGAAAGGAGAGCCGCCTATGACCAACACCCCAAAGAATGACCGCAGCACCCGCCGCCCGGATTGCGTGACGGAAATCCGCATAGGTAATTCTGTCCTTGTCGTTTCCGGCTATTTCAAGCAGGACACCACCGCCACCGCCGCCGATAAAATGCTGAAAGTGCTGGAAGCGGAAGCTGCTACACAAAAATCGGCAATTTGACGGGACGTAAAGAAGCAGAAAGGACTGTACAGCCAGCCCCGGCGTGTGGTATGATAGTCATACGGAATAGTGGGGCTGGCTGTCGGAAATGGAGGACACTATGTTAAGACAGACCACCCGAAACCTTATTACCGCCCTTTATCCGAGATTATCCCACGAGGACGAGCTGCAAGGTGAGAGCAATTCTATTTCAAACCAGAAGCGTATTCTTGAAACCTATGCGAAGCAGAACGGCTTTTCCAATCTGCAATGGTACACAGATGACGGTTATTCTAGGGCGAACTTCCAAAGACCCGGTTTTCAAGCCATGCTTGCGGACATTGAAGCCGGAAAAGTCGGCACCGTTATCGTCAAGGATATGTCACGGTTAGGGCGAAACTATCTGCAAGTGGGAATGTATACGGAAATGATTTTCCCACAGAAAGGCGTCCGCTTTATCGCTATCAATGACGGAGTGGACAGCGCACAGGGCGACAATGATTTTGCCCCTCTGCGGAACATTTTTAACGAATGGCTGGTGAGAGATACGAGCAAGAAAATCAAAGCAGTAAAACGGTCTAAGGGTATGAGCGGGAAGCCCGTCACGAGCAAACCCGTATACGGCTACTTTATGGACGAGGACGA